>CAXBRK010000106.1:0-7079 GCA_963978155.1 uncultured Phycisphaera sp.
GGACGCTTCCCGGTGTGTGCATCCAGGCCCTTCCATCCTGAAAGCCGGACCAAGCCTTGGCCGCTTCCAATCGGTCTGAAGGTAGGGCCCGAATCTGCGAGGCATCGCTTTCAGGGAGTGGGGGAAGCGGGCCGACTTCGGCCTCAAGTTCCTCAATGGCACCGTTCGCATGGGCCCGGATGACCCGTCCTGGTCCGTAGGGCAGGGCGGCGAGCCAACCGTCGAATTGATCAGCGCTCAGCGAAGCGCGGACACGTTCAACCAATTCAGGTGGAAGCTCAGCGGATGGTGAGGATGTCATCCAGTGGCTTTCGAGATTGGTCTGGGACGGTGGCGTCGGGGTGAGGCCATCCGATGGGAATGAGCACAAAGGGGCGTTCGTGTTCGGACGCCCCGAGGCAGTCGGTCAAGAACCCCATGGGGCTGGGGGTGTGGGTGAGTGTGGCGAGGCCAGCTTGTTGGGCGGCGGCCAGCAGCAATCCTGTGGCGATGCCCACCGACTCGTTCACGTAGTAAACCTTCTCGGAAACCCTCTCATCCCGGTCGTCCCGCATCCTTTTCAGAACCACGATCAACCACGGAGCTTCTTCCAAAAATGGCTTCTGTTCGTCGGTGCCAATATGGGCGAGATCCCGAAGCCAGTCTTCGCTGGCCCGGCCGTTGTAGAACGCCCGCTCTTCCACCTCAGCGGCAGCGCGAATTTCAGATTTCAGGGCAGGGTTTTGCACCGCCACGAATCGCCAAGGTTGTTTGTTTGCACCACTGGGGGCGGTTCCGGCCGTGGCGACGATGGATCGAATCAGTGATTCAGGAACGGGTTCGTCTGAGAAATGACGCACACTTCGTCGCGCGTTCATTTTTTCAAAGAACGCATCTGCAGCGGCGACGGGGTCTTGGGGGCGAAGAATTTGGTGGCGACGCTGCGTGGACATCAAAAGAATCTTACGCTTCGCACGTCGTGGACACCCGTCGAATCGATTTGTGCTTTCCGGTGGCCAAGGTCTCCGAGCTTGCGGCAAGAGAGCGTCGTTCTGCGGCCGCGCAGCCCTTGCCGTCGTTTGGAAAATGGTGGGGACGGAAGCCCCACAGTTTGATCCGGGCGATTCTGCTGGGCTGTACGCCTCACGAAGGTGCTGGTGAGCCTGTCCTGTGTCAGTGGGTGGATGCGCTGGAGCATGAGGAAGTGGCCAAGGCCAAATTGTCGGCCGCCCCCTTGGGCCGGGTGCTTGATCCGTTTGTTGGGGGCGGAGCGGTCCCTTGGACCTGTGCGTCGTTGGGCGTCGATTTCTTGGCTTCAGATTTGCAGCCCCAGTCGGTCTTTCTGACCAATGCTTCGCTGCAGTTGGGAGCATTGACTCCGGATGAACGGCAGCACTTGCATGGCTTCCTGATTTCGTCCTACGAGGAAGTCCAGCGTCGTTTGCATACCGATGGGTTCACTCACGATGCTGGCGGACGACTCTTGGACATGACGCTGTACCACGGTCGTCTTCGCGGGGTGGATTGCATCTCTTCGCGTCGTATTGATCACCGATCCAAGTTGTCCATCATCGACGGCGCCCTTGGCCCGTCCGAGGATCCTCATGCCGGTGCAACTGTGAAGCAAGGCCGGGTCTTGGTGGATGGAGAGCCGGTCCGATTTGATGAGCTCCGAGGCGACGGTCTTCGTCCATGGGATGCGGAACAGGTGGTGGGGGAGTCAGGAGAGTGGGAGGAAATTCCCTGGGCCATCCGTGTACATGACAACGGAAAACGAATTTGGGTGACGCCAACCAAAGATGACCTCCTTCGTGATCATGCGTTGACGCAGTTTGTTGAACGATCACTGGAGGGTTGGTTTGACATGGGTTTGATCCCCGAGTGCCTCATTCCCTCTGGCGTGGAAACGGATCGGTTGTCACGCGAGCGCGGCTGGACCCATTGGCATCACCTCTTTGCCCCCCGTCAACTTCTGCAACTGGTTCGATTCCAAGAGGTCATTCGATCCCGCGCGAGAAACGAGGAGGAGCGTCTGGTGGGTGCCTTGGCGCTCGGCCGGATGCTGAATTGGAATTCCAGACTGTGCATGTGGAATCGTCATCTGGCCAAGACGGAACAAACGTTCGCCAATCTGGCCCTCAATCCGTTGTCTGATTTTGGTGTTCGCTCTTGGCCGGCATTGAAGTCTGCCGTGGTTCGGAAGATCCCCGGGCACGGAGGCCGGCCGGGTGAAGCGTCGATCGCCGATGCCAGGTCGCCGGGTCCTGCCTTTGATCTCTGCATCACCGATCCGCCGTATGACGACGCGGTGCATTACGACGAACTGTCGTCTTTCTTTTCGGTCTGGCACCGCGATTTTCTGCCCGACGCCATTCCGGGCGATTCTCTGGAATCAGGAGATTTCGCCACGGGCCTTCAGGAATCGTTCCAAAATCTTCGCGCCCGCATGCGGGCGGGAGGCCGAATTGTCTTGATGTTCGCTCAGAACGCTTCCTCGTCGTGGACAGATTTGGCCCACGCGGTTGAGGCGGCGGGCCTTTTTGTCCGTGCGGTCTGGCCGGTTGATTTGGAACCCCGGCCAGGATTGAAGCGAGGCCGATTCGGAACTTTGGCGGTGGTGGTGGTGCTCTCCCTCGAGGAAGGCCCCGGGGCTCCGGACGATCCTCGTGCCATGGCCCAAGCGGCTGGACTGCACGACGACGATGACCCCGACCGCCGTGCTGCCAATCTTCAGGCTTGTGCGGGCGCCTGCGCGCTGCGTCGATCGGCCCTGCGTGGTGGTGATCCTTCCACGCATTTGCGATCCATTTTGGATGAATTGGCGGTCTGAACCCAAACCGAATCCGTGGGGACAACTTAGTTCCACTGATGCCTAAGATGACTTCATGTCCTCTCTTGATCGACGTTCGTTTGTTCAGACAGCTGCCTTCGCGGCGGCGTTCGGCGGGCTCCACCGCTTTGTGCACGCGGGGAACACGCCAGGTTGGCCGGGGCCAGGTTTGGTCTCTGACCCCAAAGGACAATTCGACCTTCCCGAAGGTTTTGATTACACGATCATCTCCCGCCGAGGAGAGCAGATGACGGACGGGTTCCGGGTCCCTGGACAACACGACGGCATGGCTGCTTTCCCCGGTTCTGGTGATGAAGTGATCTTGATGCGCAACCACGAGCAAGTGCGGTCTCCCAAAGGCTGGTCGCCCTACCACGAAAGCGCACCGGCTTCGCGGCTGGAAGGCAAGGCTTGGGATTTGGGCGACGACCCGTTCCTCGGCGGCGTGACTTCGGTGGTGTACGACACCAAAAAGCGCACACTCGTCTCCCACCGGTTGGCCTTGGCCGGCACCGCTCACAATTGTGCGGGAGGGGCGACTCCGTGGGGCACCTGGCTTTCTTGCGAAGAGTGGATTGATGTGGATGACACTTCCACCCAGCGCGACCACGGCTGGGTGTTTGAGGTTCCCGCCCACGCCAATGGAGAATGCTCGATGCCGGAACCACTCCGAGCACTGGGCCGGTTCCGTCACGAGGCGGTGGCCGTCGATGCAACATCTGGCGTTCTGTATCTCACCGAAGATGAGCACGATGGACTTCTGTACCGGTTTGTGCCTGAAGTCAAAGGGGACCTGTCCGCGGGCAAGTTGCAGGCGCTCGCCATCCAAAAAGCACCCCGTTCGGATCTTCGCAACTGGGATCAAGATTCACCCGGACCGTCTCCGGTGACCGGTGACACCCTCCCGGTGGAGTGGGTTGATCTCCTCGATATCCACGCGCCCCGTGGAGACCTCCGGATTCGCGGCCACGAGATTCATGGCGCCGCTCGCTTTGCTCGGGGCGAAGGCATCTGGGCAGGCAATGGTTCGGTGTACGTGGCGTGCACCAATGGCGGTCGCTCCCGAATTGGTCAGATTTGGCGCTACCACCCCAGCCCCTTTGAGGGCACCGATCAGGAAGCCGCTTCCCCCGGCCAACTCGAACTCTTCGTGGAGTCACCCGACAAACTCACGCTTCACTACGCGGACAATCTGGTGGTCGCGCCGTGGGGCGATGTCTTTGTCAGTGAAGATGGTGAAGGCCACGACCGGGTGATTCGCATTGATCCCCAAGGTCGGTGCACGCCGTTTTTGGCCAACCGACTGTCCAGCTCAGAATTGACCGGGGTGTGCTTCAGCCCAGATGGCAACACCATGTTCGTCAACGAACAAGGCAGCGGGCTCACCTTGGCGGTCCACGGTCCGTTCCGTGAGCGCTTTGCCCAAGCTTGACCAGCTGCGATCTGGCGTGAAGCCTCAGTCGTGCTGATCGCATCCTTCAAGTTGGCAGCCTTCGCGGCACTTGGAGAGGTTGCGGACGTGGGCAGTCACCAGGAACACTGAACCAAGCATGGTCAAAATGCTTTCGCGGCTCATCAAGCTGTGATCGTGTCCAGCATGGTCTCCCTCGCCCTCGTGGGTTGCGTGGTCGTGGTCATGGTCATGGTCGTGGGCCGCATGATGGTCAGCCTCAGCATGCGAACCATGGTCGTGTCCGCCGTGTCCATCGCCGGCCAAGAGGCCAATCAGAATCAGGGTCAGGCCCCAGCCTCCAAAAGCCAGTGTGGGCACATCGCGGTGTCGCTTGAAGCCACCCCGCAGCGCGGGAACCACAGTGGCCGTGACCAAGATGGCCATGACAATATGAAAACCAGTCCCCAGTGAAGACTCAAAGCGTGCCAGTGCGGGCATCCCGGCCAGCAAAAAAGGCAACGCCACACAGTGCACCAGACACAGAGCGCTCGCCGAGATTCCAAGGCGGTCCCAGAGGCGGTGGCGGTGACGGAATTGTTCTTTTTGCATGGAGGCGCATCCTACAATTGGCAGGTATGCGACGTCAGAATTGCCTCTTCGGATTGCTGGTGGCCGGATGCGGCCTGTCCCACACCCATGAATACGCCGCTGGCGTCCTCCCGACCGCCATTGTTTCATGTGCCTGTGTTATTCCTGATGCTGGCCCGGTGGGGCCTGCGGTTTCGGACTGGGATGAACCGTTCTTGACCGATTACGTCCAGTTGACCTTCGCCGACTCTTTTCACAAGGCGGGGGAGGCCTATTTCTCGCCAAACGGTGAGTGGATCATTTTCCAGGCGGTGGCCAAGCCCGCGGAAGGCGAATCTCCCGACGAGCATTACGCCATGTATGTCGCCAAGTTGCAGACCCAAGATGGAGCCGTCACCGGACTGGAAGATCCCATCTTGGTCTCGCCCCCGGGCAGCGCGAACACCTGTGGTTGGTTCCACCCCCACGAGCCAGGCCGGATTCTCTTTGGCTGCACGTTGGTGCCACCCAGCGGCACTGATGTTCCCGGCTACCAGCGTGAACAATCGAAGTACCGCTGGGCCTTCCCCGAAGAGATGACGATCGTGCAAGGTGTGGTGCCGCAGATGCTCGGAAAGTCTGGGGCCATTGACCTGAAGCCCGTGGTTGACATGCCCGGATACTGCGCGGAAGGGTCATGGAGTCCCGACGGCAAAACCATTTTGTACGCCCGGGTTCTGCCGGAGACCCAAGACGCCGATTTGTACGTGCACGACATGGCCTCGGGCAAGAAGACCAAGATCGTTGCCGCACCGGGCTATGACGGGGGGCCTTTTTTTTCCCCTGACGGTCAATACATCTGCTACCGCTCCGATCGAGAAGGCAACAACTTGCTCCAAATTCAGGTGTCAAAGTTGCAAATGGACGAAGGTATTCCCTCAGGCATTCAAACCGAATTCGCCCTGACCGCCGACCGGCACGTGAACTGGGCCCCGTTCTTTCATCCTTCGGGCGACTGGCTGGTCTACGCCACCAGCCGCGTGTCGCACCGCAACTATGAGGTGTTTGCGCTTCCTCTCACCGGAGACCTCTCGGTCAAAAAAGAGCCGGTGCGCATCACAAACGCGAATGGCTTTGACGGGCTTCCGGCGTTCAACCCCGAAGGGTCCATGATGATGTGGACGGCCCAGCGGGGCCAGGACCGCAACAATGAGGGGAGGCCCTCTAGCCAGCTTTGGCTTGCCAAAACCACCGGGCAGAAGATTCCGGTAGTAACTTCAACTGAATCTTCGGTACTGAATCAGTCTGGTGAGTAAGAACCGCGCCCCTTTGGCCACACTGCGGATAAGTTTCGCAATGGAGGTATCGCCTTATGGGATCTTTCTCAAAAATCTGTGTCTTGGCCGCGGCGGCATTGCTGATCGCCATCACGGTTCCCCTTCACGCGCAACCTGCGGTTCAGGCTCCGATCTCTTGGAAGCTTGACCCAGTGCATTCTTTTGGGCTCTTTCGTGTGCAGCACATGAACGCGGGCATGTTCTGGGGCCGATTCAATGACGTGACCGGGACCATTACCCACCACGAAGACGGGAGCGCCCCTCCGCAGCTGGAAGTCCGCTGCGCGGTCGAAAGCATCGACACGGGGAGTGAAAAGCTGGATCGGACCATGCTGGGGCCCAAGTGGTTCAATGGCAAGGAACACGAGGCCATGACGTTTGTTTCCACTTCCGGGGAACAAATCGATGCCACCCACTGGAAGCTCAAAGGGGACTTGACCATTGCCGGCGTTTCCCGAGAAGTCGAGGTGATGACGGAACTCACCGGCATCGGCGGGGGCCCTCAGGGGCGGAAAATCGGGTTTGAGTGCACGGTGGAGATCAATCGAAACGCCTTTGGCATCAGGATTCTTCGCGGCGCCATCGGTGACAAGGTTCGCTTGGTGGTGGGGCTTGAAGGCGATGAAATCAAGGCGGAGTGAAGCGCATGCTGGCTGAATTGCTTGTTCCCATTTTCCTGCCCGGGATTGCTTTCTTGGCGATCTTGCTGGTTCTGAGACCAGAACAGCGTGGGCGTTGGTCGGGTCTCGTGGGCGGCTTTGTGCTTCCTCTGGCCACTCTGGTGGGGTTTGCGTACGAAGGTGCCTGGCCTTCGTCCTTTTCCGATTGGCACCGCTTGCCCTTGATCTTGGCCGGGGCGGGTTTGCTCTCGGCGGTCTTGTGTTGGTTGCCCTCAGGCGTCCGTGGGTGGTTTGCCCCACTGACTTTGGGGGCATTGGCGGGATTTTTTGGTGCGTTTCCAGAAATGGAAATT
>CAXBRK010000107.1:0-7064 GCA_963978155.1 uncultured Phycisphaera sp.
GCCGAGACCATAGCCGACGTGCCTCAGTCGGATTGCCGATCTGAACGCCCTGTCTTTATCGTTGGAATGCCCCGATCGGGGACCACGTTGGTGGAGCAAATCCTGAGTGCTCATGGCAAAATCTACAGTGCTGGTGAAATTCGAAATATTGAAAAGCTGGCCGCTTCACTGCCCAGGCGTCTTCAGTCCCCTCTCACTGTTCCCAAATGTTTCTCAGACCTTGACCAGAACACACTGACTGACGTTGCCCACGAGCATCTTGCTGACCTCGACGAGATCAGCCCAGAGCACGCACTTCGAGTGGTCAACAAGAACCTTGAAAACTATTGGCACGTTGGGTTGTTGAACAGGTTGTATCCGAACGCCAAATTTCTCTTCATCAAGAGAGATCCTCGGGACAATGCGATGTCGATTTACTCAAACTGGTTCAATCCCAAAAAGTTCCCTTATGCCTACACGACGGATTTTGGAGACATCGGATTTGCCTATCGCCATATCCAAAGACTGATGGACCACTGGACCGCCATCCTTCCATCATCGATTTTGAACATTCGATACGAAGATCTTGTTCGAGACACCGAAAGAATGAGCAAGAAGATGATCGATCACCTTGACTTGGAGTGGGATGAAAAGTGTCTTGATTTTCACCAAAGTCCGCGGTTGGTACTCACTTTGAGCTACGCCCAAGTGAACAAGCCAATTTACACCTCTTCTCACCGAAGATGGGAGGCGTACCGGGAGCACCTTGGAGCACTCGAGGATGAACTCGGTTGAGCCCAGTACGCTGACGAGGAGCTTCACCTGAAAAGCGGCTGAAGGGATTCGAACCCTCGACATTCACGTTGGCAACGTGACGCTCTACCACTGAGCTACAGCCGCGATGTCTCCCAGAATTGGGAATGAAGATCATACCTCAGCAAATTGTTGAAGGCAAGACCAAGTGCGGCAGGGGTGGAACGACCGATACGATCCCACCATGTCGACCTCTGGCGGACATGATGACCGTCTTGCATGGGCCGCGGGTGAAATTACCCGCTGGTTCCCCACTTCCGCCCGCGATCTGCCCTGGCGCCGGGTACGTACACCATGGCGGGCTCTGGTCTCAGAGTTCATGTTGCAGCAAACGCAAGTCTCTCGGGTCGCTGAACGGTTCGAGCCCTTTCTTGATGCATTCCCTTCCCCATTGGCCATGGTTGAAGCTGGGGAGGATGCGGTCTTGGCGAAATGGAGTGGGATGGGCTACTACCGGAGAGCACGCATGCTGCACGCCGCGGCTTTGGCCATTGTTGAACTCCATGACGGGGTCGTTCCTGAAGATGCCACGACACTCGAGACCCTTCCAGGGGTTGGCCGTTACACCGCTGGTGCGATTGCTTCCATCGCTTGTGGTGAGAGTGTGCCCATTGTGGACGGCAACGTCGACCGGGTGTTTGCCCGGCTTACTGGTGATGCGTCTCTCCCGGGCACAAAGGGGCGAGACGCTCGACGCTGGGAAGAAGCGGGGGTGTATGTCGCCGCGGCCGACCGTCCGGAAGTGGCCAACGAGGGATTAATGGAACTCGGGGCACTTGTCTGCCAGCCCAAAGCAGCACAGTGTTTGATTTGCCCGTTGGCAGCGCAATGCTGCGCTCTCGAGGCCGAGAAAGTGAGTGAGATTCCACCCCCCAAGCCAAGGCCGAAAAAGAAATTGGTTGAGATGCAAGTCGGGGTGTCGTGGTCCGGCAAGAAACTGTTGCTCGCACGCCGGCCGGATTCAGGTCTGTTCGCCAAGACCATGTTTCCACCGGAGGCTGAGTCTTTCCCGTCGTCAGAAGAAGGCCGCCCGCTCGGCGAGGTCCGGCATCAGACCACCCATCGTGATGTTCGGGTCCAAGTTTTCGCTTTCCCTGATCGATGCAAGGTCTCTGGGGCCGAATTGAAGCATCCCGATGATCCGCAGCTGGCACTCACCAGCTTGGCCAGCAAAATTATCGCACTGGCCCGGCGCGATCAGGAAGAAGACTCGGGAGAAGCGGCCTCGTCTTGATCGTCTGGGTACGCCAGTCTCTGGTGTCGAATGGATCGCAGGCGTCCAATGATGGCGTCTTCAATCTCGTGGAGTTCGCGAAGCGTCAATTTGCACTCGTCAAACTGGCCATCCAGCAGCCGTTCCTTGGAAAGGTCGCGAACGATTGATTCAATCTTTCCGCTTGGCAGTTCCACGGCCGCCCGGGAGGCGGATTCGCACGCGTCAGCGAGCATCAAGACCGCCGCCTCTTTGGAACGCGGGCGGGGACCGGGGTAGCGGAATGAGGCTTCTTCCACTTCTTCATCTTCCGAGGCGGCATCGCGTGCTTTGACGTAGAACCAGCGAACCACCTGGGTGCCATGGTGGCTGGAGATGAACTCACGCAGAGATTTGGGAAGGCCACTGGCCGCGGCCATTTCAAGGCCATCTTTCACATGGCCGGCAATGATGAGATAGCTGATGTTTGGTCGCAGTTCATCGTGCGGGTTCTCGCCTGATTGATTTTCGACGAAGTATTCGGGCTTGCGCATTTTGCCAATGTCGTGATACAGCGCGCCCACGTAAGCCAGTGCCGCATCGCCGCCAATGGCCGAGACGCCGGCTTCGACAAGAGACGCCACTTGCAACGAGTGGTCGTACGTTCCGGGCGCTCGAGCAGCCAACTCCTGCAACAAAGGGTGGCGAGGATCGCGGAGCTCGGCCAGCGTCATCCCGGTCACGCGGTCGAACCACCGTTCCATGGTCGGCAACAAACCCATTGCCAAGAACCCGATAAGCAGTGCGGTGAGCCAAGCGGCAAACGCTCTTGCGGCCCCTTGCCCAAAAAGTCCTTCGGTTCCGCTCGGAAGACTGGTCCATTCGGCCACGGCGGCCCCAAGCGCGAACACCACGGCACTGCGCCCGGCGGCCGAGAGAATGGTGGCACGGTCTTCGAAGTTCCCGAGTCTGGCCGCCATCACGGCTGCACCGGCCACAACGCCGGGGGCAAGCATGATCGGAGCTGGCGCAACCAAAGCCCCCAGCACGCCGAGGGTTCCGCCCGCAATACCGCCCAGCATTCGGTCGTAGGCCAGAGAAACACTGATCGTGCCAAAAGCAGCAATGGCAATGACCGCGGCATCGCGGGCGGCGGGCAGGCGTTCACCAAGCAAGAAGGGGATCGCGAGCAGGCCAATCAACAGGCTGAGGAACGTGGCCAGACGAATGGCGTGGCGCGTGAGTTTGGGATGGCGATGGGCGGAAAAACCTGCCAGAGGGGCCATCACCAACAGGCACAGCAAAAATGCAGTGCCAAATTCGGACCATCCGAGCTGTGCGGTCTCGGCGTAGATCTTTTTGGCGTCGTCCAGTTGCTCCGCGGGGACCCTTTGCCCGGCACGCCACAGGATTTGTCCGGCTTCGTACTGCTCAACCACTTGGGGGGTTTGGTCGCGAGCTTGGAGTTCCAGCTGCGCTCTTCGATCACGGTCAAGGGTGATGGTGGGCTGTGCATTGGGCCCAATGATTTCACGGGCCAATGGTGCAACGGCTTCTTCTGGGAGGCCCGCTCGAAGGATGGCGTTGGTGAGGTCGCTGGCCTTCGGGTTCTGATCAATTCGGATGATCGTCGTCGGCCGGACGACGCGGCCGCTGCTCAGTCTGACCAAGAGTCGACCCCGGGCCGAGGCTTCCGCATCAAGATCGTTGTCGACCAGGGGTATTTCCAGCAGGTACTCGTCGATGAGTCTTTTGACCTGCCGGTTCCACGTTGCTTCGGAGATTTGTGCGAGGGCGGTTCGCTCGGGTTCTGGGGTGCTTGCCTCACTTGCCCGAATCGCACTTCCGACCGCAACCAGATCTTCCTGAAGTCGAGCCAGCCACGCGTCGTCCGGAATCATTGGTCGATCAAGAACGGCGAGTTCATTTTCAACCGCACGTTGTGATTCCGCTTCATCGACAAATGTCACCGCCTGCGGGACGGTGACGGTTTGATGGGCAATCCTCCCGGGAACAACTTCGGGGCGAGATTGTCCCAAAAGCACCATGAATGCAACGATCGCCGTGGCGACCAGGAGGGCCGGCAAGCCCATGTGCCATCTGGGGTCGGCGAGTGCTTCCAGGAACGGTGCGCGGTTGGACTGCCCAAGGGCTTCACGCGCCGCCTCGCGGCGGGTTCGTGAAGTGGGCCGTCCGCGGTCGCCTGAGTCACTCACGCGTTTCTGGCTCCTCGAATTCCCGCTTGGTCTCGGAGTTTTTCGATGCCCGCGGCCGTGTTCAACAGCGCTTCATCTGCAAATGGGGCGGCGAGCAGCTGCAACCCGAGCGGAAGAGACTGGTCGTCTTCTCCGAAAGGGATGGAGATGCCGGGAATGCCCGCGATGTTGGCTCCCACGGTGTAGCGGTCGCACAAATACATCTCAACCGGATCGGTAATCCCGCCAAGTTCAAACGCGGTGCTGGGTGTGGTTGGACTGAGCAGCACGTCGCACGAGGCGAAGGCCTTGAGGTACTCGTCCCGAATCATTCGCCGGATCTTCAGGGCCCGGTTGTAGTACGCGTCGTAGTACCCAGCGCTAAGCACGTAGGTGCCGAGCAGGATGCGTCGGCGAACTTCAGCGCCGAATCCTTCGGATCGACTCAGGGCCATCAAGTCATCGGGTCCGGCTCCGGGTGCGTTCGCGCGATGCCCATACCGGATGCCATCAAAGCGGGCCAGGTTGGATGAAGCCTCGGCCGTGGCAATCACGTAATAGGTCGAGATGCCTTGGTCCAGCAGCGAAAGGTCGATGTCAACCAATTCAGCCCCGGCATCGGTCAAGTGCTTTCGGACCTGCTGCATCATGTTTGAGACGCTCTCGGCGTTTCCATCGGTCGTGGCTTGGGTGGGGATTCCAATCCGCATGCCCTTGAGATCAGCCGGCTGAATTTGGCATGGTTTGGCCGGGGCGGGATCACAGGTGCCGTCCTTGGGGTCGCCCCCTCGAAGCACACCAAAGACGAGCGCGGCATCGGCACTGTCCATCGTGAAAGGGCCAATCTGATCGAGACTGGAGGCGAAGGCGACCAGTCCCCACCGACTGACTTGGCCGTATGACGGCTTGAATCCGGTTACGCCACAAAAGGCTGCGGGCTGCCGAATGGATCCGCCAGTGTCCGAACCGAGTGCGACCGGGACCAATCCCGCGGCGACGGCAGCCGCGCTTCCTCCCGATGACCCGCCGGGAACGCGAGTTGGATCGGCGGGATTTTTGACGGGGCCGAAGTGACACGTCTCAGTGGAGGAACCCATCGCAAACTCATCACAGTTCACCTTGCCGACAACAACGGCCCCGGCTTCCTCCAGTCGGGTGACGACGGTGGCGTCGAAGGGGGAGCAGTAGTCTTCGAGCATTTTCGAACCGCAACTGGTTCTGCCCTGTGTGGTGCAAATATTGTCTTTGATCGCAACGGGTACGCCGGCCAGGGGACCTCCAGGTTCACCGCCTGCGATGCGGCGATCGATGTCAGCGGCTGCGGCCAGGGCAGACTCATCAAAGGTCTCTCGGAATGCATTGGACGTGTCTGCTTGGATGCGGTTCAGCGCCTCTCGCACGACTTCTACGGCCGATCCTCCCGAGTTGACGTGTTGGGCAATATCGCGGGCGGTTTTCATGAACCCTCTCCCAACACTTTCGGCACCGCGATCCAAGCATCGTGGGTGGCGGGGGCAAGATTGAGGACGTCATCGGTGCCCAGCGGGGCAGAAGTGGTGTCCTCACGAAGTGCGTTGCTGAGTTCGTGAGGGTTGTTCAGGGGTTCAACACCTTCCACATCGACCGAGGCGAGGGACTGGACGTGATCCAGCACTCGAACGAGGTCTTGTCGAACCGCTTCACGCTCTTCCGGCTCAAGGTGCAACCTGGCCAAGCTGGCAACTTTCTGGACTGCGGAATCGTCAATTTCAGACATTGGGCCTCACCTTGAATGGGGGGTATGGATGAGGTCTATGATATTGCACTTCACCATGCACGATTCGCCCCCACACGTCCCGTTTGTCCGAAAGTTGGCCCGATTTGCGGTCGTTCTGGCGGTTCTGATCGCCGGTCCGGGCTCATTCATCATGCTGGTCAGGTCTGCCCCAGACCCTTCAGAAGCCATCGTGGAAGTGCCACCGGTCGCCTTGGAGGTGTATCCACTCTCGGAGGTTCTTATTCCTCGACAAGCCTCTGCGTTTGGGCGGGTTCGACCGCTGGATCGCATCGAACAGAGCGCGGAAGTCGCGGGTCCTGTGGTGTGGCGGGCCGACCTTGACAATGGCGATTCGGTGCAGGATGGACAGCCCTTGCTTCGCATCGATCCGGCTCCGTTCCAAGCACGCTTGGCCGCCGCCAAAGCCGCCGTGCAATCTGCGGAAGCGGCCGTTGGGGACCTTGAAGAAGAATCGAAGGGCCTTCGTGACCGTCGGCCTGGTTTGGCCTCCCAACTCGAAGCGGTGACCCGAGAAGCCGATCGACTCCGCCGGGCGGTGGATTCTGGGGCGGTTGGCTCCAGCGCGTTCGACCAAGCCGAAGCCGCCCGACTTCAGGCCGAAGATGCTCTCCCCCAGCTTGATCTTGCCGTGCGGCGTATCGAGACCCGCCGTGCCGTGCTCCGCGCTCAAAAGGCCTCTGCACTCGCTGCCCAAGCCGAGGCCCAAGACCAGCGCGACCGCTGCGAAATCACTTCGGCCCTTGATGGCCAACTTGACGGGTTTGAGGTGGAACTCGGGGAACGGGTCGCGGCAGGCCAGATCATTGCTTCGGTGACCGGGCAAACTGATGTGGAGTTGGAATTGACGATTCCAGCATCCATGTTCGGAACCGTCGCCGTGGGCGACAGCGTGACGCTGCGACGCACGGGCAGTGCGACCAGTCGCACCGTCTCTATTGACCGCATCGCACCTGCCGCCGACCCAAGTGGCCGCACCTTCCAGGCTTGGGTCGAAGCCAAAGCCGACCAGATGCTGCTTCCCGGCGTCTTCGTCGAAGCCACGGTCTCGGCCGGAGCGCCAACCTCAGCCGTGGTCGCACCCCGCAGTGCTTTGTTGGGCGAGGCTCTT
>CAXBRK010000108.1:0-7024 GCA_963978155.1 uncultured Phycisphaera sp.
TTGGCCACCATGCGGGACCGGGCCAACACCAAACTGAAGGCTTTGGGCTACGGGCTCTTCAGTCTCGGCTGGAGAGGTTCGACCCGCCACTGGCACCGCTACGAGCGGGCGTACCTGTTGTTGGCTGCTCTCGCGACCCCGCTGGTCCTTTCGGTCCACTCGGTGGTGTCCTTTGACTTCGCGGTCAGCCAGTTGCCCGGTTGGCACACCACGATCTTCCCGCCGTATTTCGTGGCCGGGGCGGTCTTTGGCGGCTTTGCGATGGTGGTCACCCTCGCCGTCCCCGCCCGCCAAATCTGGGGACTGAAGAACTTCATCACCATGCGTCACCTTGAAAACATGAACAAGGTGATTCTGTTGACGGGTTCGATTGTGGGCTACGCCTACTCCATGGAATTCTTCATTGCGTGGTATTCGCAGGCTCCCTACGAAGGGTTTGTCTTCGTGAACCGGGCCACCGGTCAGCATGCCTGGGCGTACTGGATCATGATTTTCTGCAACGTGGTCTCGCCCCAGTTGTTCTGGTTCCGCAAGTGCCGCACCAGCATCCCCGTGATGATGTTCGTGGTCATGTGTGTGAACGTGGGCATGTGGTTCGAACGCTTCGTGATTGTGCTTTCGCTGGAGCAGGACTTCTTGCCCTCCAGCTGGGCGTATTTCACCCCGAGTTGGGTTGACTTTGCCATGTTGATTGGCTCGTTTGGCCTCTTCTTCACCTTGTTCTTGTTGTTCATTCGCTTCCTCCCGGTGATCGCCATCGCGGAAGTGAAGACGGTGATGCCTGAGGCCGACCCCCACGACCCACGTGGCGGCTCACTTGAGCATCACGATGACCACGACGACTCCGGAAAGGAGCAGACGGTATGACAACGCTTCCCGATTTCATTCGCCCTGTCACCGAAGGCGAAACCGTCACCGAAGCCCCTGCGGTTGAAAAAGCCGGGTGGGGCCTGATGGCCGAATTCGAAACGCCAGCTGAGATCATGGCCGCGGCCAAGTCTGCCCGCGATCAAGGCTTCCGTTGGTGGGACACCCACACGCCGTACCCCGTGCACGGTTTGGACAAAGCCATGGGCATCAAGCCCACCATCCTGCCCCTTCTCGTGTTGGGTGGGGGGGCCACGGGTTTGGTGAGCGGCTTCATCTTGCAGTGGTTCACCAATGCCACCAGCTTTGACTTCTGGGCGTTGGTTCCGATCCGTGGCTACGACTTCCTCATCTCGGGCAAGCCACTGCTTTCCACGCCGGCTTGGATTCCCGTGATGTTCGAACTCACGATCTTGCTGTCCGCGGTCGGTTGCGTCACTTGGCTGTTGATTCTCTGCGGCTTGCCCCAGTTGTATCACCCCACCTTGCGATCGCCCCGGTTTGCCCGGGCCACCGATGACCGATTCTTCTTGGTCATCGAGTCCAAGGACCCCAAATTCCATCCAGAGCGCACCAAAGCGTTCCTGGAATCTTTGAACCCCATGTCCATCGAGACTCTGGAGGACTGACGCGTGCTGCCCAAATTCTTGCTGCCGCCGATTCCCAAGCCGCCGCGCATTCTGGTGATTGCCACCGTGATCGCGACGACTTTTGCGTTGCTTCCTCCGGCCATTGCCGCGCGGATGCGTGCGGAGAAGTCCCGTGAACCACGGATTCACTTGATCCAGAACATGGACAACCAAGCCCGCTGGAAAGCCCAGCAGGCCAACCCGTTGTTCGCCGATGGCCGAGCCATGCGACCCAACGTCGAAGGCACCGTGGCCCGCGGTGAACTTCGCACCGATGACCACCTCGAACGGGGACGGGTCATCAAAGATGGTGCGGAAGTTTGGGCCGATACGGTTCCCACTGGCCTTGAAGTGACCGAAGACTTTGTCCGCCGAGGACAAGAACGCTTCAACATCTTCTGTGCCCCGTGTCACGGTTGGAGTGGACTGGGCGATGGTCCCATTCACCGCCGTGCCCAATCGTTGGTGGATGGAAGCCCCACTCTGTCGTACGGCACCGTGTGGGTCCAGCCCAAGAACTTGCACGAGCAGATCTACATCGATCAGCCCATTGGCCAGATCTACGCCACCATCACTTTGGGGGCGCGATCCATGGCGGGCTACAAAGCGCAAATCCCGGTCGAAGACCGCTGGGCCATCGCGGCCTATGTGAAGGCCTTGCAATCCAGCGAGACCGTTGCTGAAACCATGATTGAAACCGTCGCCGCGCCGGCGGAGGAGAACTGACGCCATGGGTCACGCACCAAAGTCCATCACCTTGGGTGAAGAACATCGCGCTGGTCCTGAGATCCGCTCCCTTGGCAGCAAAGCCAGCGTGGTCGGAGTCTCCGGAGTTGCTCTGGCCGCCATCCTTTCCTTCGGCGGTTACATGGGCGGTTCGCCCGAGCACTTCTTGAAGTCCTGGCTCTTCGCCTTTTTGACCATCCTCACCATCTGCCTCGGCAGCTTGTTCTTCATCATGATCCAGCACGCCACCAAGGCGGGTTGGTCGGCTTCCATTCGCCGGATGGCCGAACATGTCGCCAGCAACCTGCAGTGGATCTGGGTGCTGTTCGTACCATTCTTCTTCCTCGTGCTTCTCGGAGACGGTGGGAAGGTGTGGCACTGGATGGACCCCGCCCACGTGGATCCCATCATTGAAGGCAAGTCTGGCTTCTTGAACGTGCCGTTCTGGACGGCCCGGGCTGTGATTTACTTTGTGGTGTTCTTCGCGGCGTCCAAGTTCTTCGTGGGCAACTCGGTGGCCCAAGACGCCAGCGGTGATCCCCAACTCACCTTGAAGATGCAAAAGTGGGTGCCGGGCTTCATCGTCCTTTTCGCCCTGAGCTTGACCTTCGCGGCATTCGATTGGGCCATGAGCCTCGAGGCCCACTGGTTCAGCACCATGTTCGGGGTGAACTTGCTGGCCATGTCCTTCTGTGGCTTCTTCAGTTTGTTCTGCGTGATGACCTTCGTGGTCCAGCGTCAAGGCAAGATGTTGAATGAAGTCACCCAAGAGCATTGGCAAGACATGGGCAAGCTGCTGTTCGGCTTGGGCATTGTCTTCCACGCCTACATCGGCTTCAGCCAATACATGCTGATCTGGTACGCCAACATCCCGGAAGAGACCACGTGGTACCTCGCTCGCGTGGCGGGTCCTTGGGCACCTTGGATGTGGTTCTTGGTCTTTGGTCACTTCTTTGTGCCCTTCGTGCTGTTGTTGACCAAGCACACCAAACGCTGCAAGCCAGTGATGACCGCCATTGCGGTGTGGATGCTTCTGGCCCATGCCGTCGATGTGTACCTCTTGATCATGCCCACCGTCCCGGCCGAAGCGTTGGCCAATGCGTCGGACTGGGCAGACTTCGCGGCAGGAGCCCGTTCGGGATCTATTGATGTTGGGTACCAACCTCAGTTGACCGATCTCCTGCTTCTCATTGGATTCTTTGGCTTCTTAGTCAGCGGAATCTGTCGTTCTATGACCAAAGCGCCGTTGGTGGCCGCTCGTGATCCTCGGATCAGCGAAGCGCTTGCCTTCGAGAACATGTGATCGCCTAAGATCGAAGGATTCATCGATGCACGACGACACCACTCTTGATCATGAAGATCCCGAAGCAGGAAGCACCTGGATGTGGGGCGTTTCCGGCGCTGTCATCACCTTGGCCTTTGCCTTGGGTGTGATTTGGGTGGCTTCGGCTCGGTTCTCGGCCAAGCAAGAAGCCACGTTCGATGCTTTTGTTTCGCCCGCCGGCGAACTGAAAGCCGAGCAAGAAGCTGCGCTGCAAGAAGGCGCCAAGCCCATCGACACCGCCATGACCGAATGGGCGGCCACCGCCCGGGAGGCTCAGGCCAAGTGATCCGTCTTGTGACGAACTTGGGGTGGCCACACCGGACTGCAACAAGCATCCTTTTCTTGTTGCTGGGCGCGGTGAATGCGTCGCAAGCGCAGATTGTTCGCCCCGGCGATGACCTGGGCAACGTCAAGGGCCCCAACGTTCCCGAGATGGAACTTTCCAAGATTGAAGAACGTCTTGGCGAGAAGCTTCCACTGGACCTCTCCTTTGTGGACGAGTCTGGCAACACCGTGACCCTTGGTGACGTGATTGACGGGGAGTTGCCGGTCCTGATTGCCCCGGTGTACTACCGCTGCCCTCAGCTGTGCACGTTGGTGCTCAACGGCATGGTGGATGGTCTCGACGACGTCCAGATGCAACCCGGCAAGGACTATCGGTTGCTGTCGTTCACCTTTGCTGCGGGTGAAGATTATGAACTGTCGGCCGCCAAGCGTTCCGCCTACCTCACCCGTTTGCCTTCGGCCGATGTGGATGGGGGTTGGACCTTCTTGGCCGGGGCCGATGGCGACGACACCAACGCCAAAGCCCTCTGTGCTGCAATTGGTTTTGAATACACCTACCACGAGCCAAGCGGGGAATACATCCATCCTGCCTGCGTGGCTTTTGTGTCTCCTGATGGGACCATCACTCGGTACATGAACGATGTGGTCTTCCCGCCCAAAGATCTCCGGCTCGCCATTGTCGAAGCCGGTGATGGCAAGGTGGGAACCTCGCTCGACAAATTTTTGTTGTTCACTTGCTTTGCGTACAACGCTGATCACGCCGGATATTCGGTGTCGGTCATGAAGTTGATGCGGAGCGGTGGCATTCTCACGATGGCTTGTGTGGCCATCGCTCTTGGCACGCAATTCCGTCCCCGCCTTGGTGGGGGCCAACCTGTGGTTACCTCATGAACCTCACCGCCCTTTTGCTTCTTGCCTCGGATCAGCCCGGACCCATCGACAATGGGAACGATTTCTGGTTCATCCCCGCGGCCACCGATTACGCCGACACCCATGACTGGGTGTACTCGATCGTGTTGTGGCTCTCGATCTTCTTCTTCATTCTGATCGTCGGGGTGATGGTGAAGTTCGCGTTCGACTACCGCCGCCGGTCTAACTTTGACCCTGCAGGGCACGGCCCCACCCACAACGTGGCGCTCGAGACCGTGTGGACCGTGGTGCCATTGTTGCTCTCCGCGGGTTTGTTCTTGATTGGTATTGACACCTATGCCGACTTCAAGACTGCTCCGGCAAACTGCTACGAGGTTGATGCCACGGCCCAAAAATGGGCTTGGCAATTTGACCACCGCAACGGTGCTTCCGATTCGTTGGTGTTGAAAGTTCCAGTGGGCAAGCCCACCAAAGTCACACTTCGTTCCAACGACGTGCTGCACTCGTTCTTCATTCCCGCCTTCCGGGTCAAGCAAGACGTGGTGCCCGGTCGGTATGGCTCGGTGTGGTTCACCCCGCGTGAGCCTGGCATCTATCAGGGCTACTGCACCGAGTACTGCGGTACCGGTCACTCCAAGATGAACTTCTACGTGCAAGCCATCCCCGCCGATGAGTTTGAAGAAGTTATTGCCCAAGACGCCCGCTGGATCGATGACTACACCGGCGATCGTTTGGTCTGGGCCGGTGCCCGCCTCTTTGCTCGCTGTGCTTCGTGCCACAGCCTGAAGCCTGGGGAGCGCATGACTGGCCCCTCCATGTGGGACTTGCACGCCAATTGGGGCAAAACCAAACAAGTCGAAGTGGACGGCAAACTCACGGACGTGACCATCGACGAGAACTACGTGCTCGAGTCGATCGTGGCCCCGTGGGAGAAAATTGTCCCCACCTATCTGAACCAAATGCCCGCCAACTTCGGGCAACAGCTTGGCGCCAAAGAATTGGACGCGTTGGTCCGCTTTGTGCGACAGCTTGATGAAGTCGTTGATCCCAACGGCGAACTTCGCGACGAACCTGAACCCACCACCAACTGATCCGGACCACTTTTTCCCAAGGACATCCGATGGCCACCCTCACTCCTGCTGACACCCACACCCACGACGATCACCACGGTGATTACATCACATGTTCCAAAGGAATCATGTCATGGCTCATCACGCTTGACCACAAGCGGATCGGGGTGATGTACGTGATCGCCACGCTCGCCAGCTTCTTGCTTGGCGGTCTTTTTGCCCTTGGCATTCGAACCGAATTGATTGCCCCGGGCGAGACGATCATGGATGCGGACACGTACAACCGCTTCTTCACCTTGCACGGTGCGATCATGACCTTCTTGGTCATCATTCCGGCGATCCCTGGGGCCTTGGGCAACTTCGTGCTCCCGATCATGCTGGGGGCCAAAGATGTGGCCTTCCCGCGCCTGAACCTCATGTCGTTCTACCTGTGGGTGCTTGGTGCGGGCATGACCGTGTATTCCATGCTGCAAGGCGGCATCGACACGGGCTGGACCTTCTACACGCCCTACTCCATCGAAGAGGGACGCCAAGGTGTCTTCTGGGTGGGCATGGGTGTCTTCATCCTCGGCTTCTCGTCGATCTTCACCGGTCTGAACTTCATCGTGACCGTGCAGCGACTGCGTCCCCCCGGGATGACTTGGTTCAAGTTGCCTTTGTTCCTCTGGGCGCTCTACGCCACCGCGATTATTCAGGTGCTGGCGACGCCCGTCCTCGGCATCACCATGCTGTTGCTTGCGGCCGAACGCATCATGGGCATCGGTATTTTTGACCCTGCTCTGGGCGGTGACCCCGTGCTGTTCCAGCACTTCTTCTGGTTCTACAGCCACCCCGCGGTGTACATCATGATTCTCCCGGCGATGGGCATCATCTCCGAGTTGATCTCGGTGCACTGCCGCCGTGAAATCTTTGGCTACAAGATGATCGCGTTCTCCTCCGTGGCGATTGCGTTCTTCTCGTTCCTGGTGTGGGGCCACCACATGTTCACCAGTGGTCAATCCCCGCTGATGAACGCCATCTTCTCCGCGATCACCTTCTCGGTGGCCATTCCTTCGGCGGTGAAGGTCTTCAACTGGATCCTCACGATGTACAAAGGCAGCATCTCGTTCACCACGCCGATGCTGTACGCCTTGTCCTTCTTGTTCATCTTTGCCATCGGTGGTTTGACGGGTCTGCCTCTGGCGGTCGTGTCCACCGATGTTCAGCTGCATGACAACTAATTCGTGGTGGCCCACTTCCCCTACGTGATGATG
>CAXBRK010000109.1:0-6973 GCA_963978155.1 uncultured Phycisphaera sp.
CTGGCGTAGTTGGCCGGTCGGTTTGGGCATTTCTGGCCCGATATCCCCGGATCTGGGGGTTGAGTGGGGTAGGATGCTTTCGCTCATTTGAATCAGGAGTTCCAAATGCCTCGATTGTTCGTCACCTCGCTTTTGACCCTTTTTGCCATGACTTCGGCCTTCGCCGAGGATCAGATCGTCAAGATCAACGGTGCGATCATTTCGGGTCAGATCGTCTCTGAGGACGGAGATGCCGTGGTGCTCTCCATCCGTGGCATTGAACTTCGGATCCCGAAATCTGAGATCCGGGAAATTGTCCGGGATGAAGAAGCTGCTCCTGCACCAGCCGGCGCTTCGGAATCAGGCTCATCCGCCCCTGTGGTGGAGATGCCCGAACCAGAGGCCGCCAACAAATGGGAACGCCGAACAGACGCGTCGGGCAACCAAGTTCCACTGGTCGCCATCATTCCGGTGGGTACTGAAGGTCGAGAGCAAGTTGGCACCGACATTGTCCCCGAGGTCTATGAGGCCATGATTCCCGTCTTGCGTGACATGCAACCCGACTATGTCGTGTTCCATGTGAACTGCAACGACAAGCGAGAGAACGGGTACTGGTACCAGGTCAAGCGGGAAGAGTCCTCGATGAATGACTTTGACCTCTTGGGTGAGATTGCTGATGTTTGGCACAATCGCTTTGAAGACGAAGGCATTTATGCCCAGCCCATCTGCTGGGTTCAAGATGCCGTTGGTTCTTCCGCGGTGTTGTCTTTGAGCTTCTGTGACCTGTACACCTCTTCCGAAGCCACCATTGGTGGTTTGCAAGGTGCCGCTCAGATGTTCGAGCGGGTGCGAAATGATGAAAACACCTACGGCAAGTATCGGGAAGCCTTCTTGGGCATGTTCCGAGGCCCCTTGGAACTCGGCCGAATTCGCTGTGATGGCGCGGGCCACGACAATGCTCTGCTTGATGCGTTGGTGTACCCAGACATGCGACTCTCTGCGACTTGGCAGGGCCGGACGGTGAAGTGGGAACTCAACCGCAAAGGTTCGTACATCGTGGATGACAACGACAAATCTGCCGTCGAATTCTCTGCGAAGGAAGCCGGTGATTTCTTGATCTCCAAGGGCATGGCCGATGACCTCGAAGATCTGCTGCTCCTTCATGAGTTGGTCGACTTCGATCTTGATGACACGTCTTGCCAAGAAGTGTTTGATGATTACTCCGAAGATTGGCGGAAGGCCTTGGCCGAATGCAAGACCGCCATCGAAGAGATGCAAGAACTGCAGGCGGGGGTTGGTCCTTCCGACGCCATGCGTCAGGCCCAATTCCGTTTGACCCGCATGAAAAAGATTCTCCGCATGATGAGCCGCTACTCAGCGGTTGAACTCCGTTGTCAAATGGAGTTTGGCCTGAGCAAATTGGCATTGAAGCTGCAAATCGAGCAACTCGAAGAGCAGATTCGAGCGATGCGGTCCAATGACCGTGGCCGTCAAGGTGGAGGCCGAGGCGCTCCTCGAGGTGGTGGCCGCGGTATTGGAGGCCGCTGAGCCCTTCCTTTTTTCGAGAACACGTTGAATCTTCAATCCAATTGATCAGACTTGAAGCAAACGAAAGCAACAGCATGAACAACAAACTTGCCCTTACCGTCCTTTCCATTGCCTTCTTCGCGGCTTCCAGCTTTGCTGAGGACATCCGCTTCCAGTTGGCCAATGGTGGCAGCGCCGTGGTCGACGTGGCCGCGAGTGTCGAGGTGACTGTCCTCGAGCAGGGAGTCAACCGCACTTACGCCGGTCGCATCCAGGGGCTGAAGACCAAAGCCGGCAAGCCGGACGGCCAGTACTTCATGCTGGAGGGTGATTTCGGACGGAAGCTCATCATGATCCGTGACGTGGCGGCAATCGCCTCGATGGGCTCTGCTGGCTCTACTCAAGCCAAGGATCCAATGCTCTCCGATCGCTCCGCTGCTGAGAGCAGCGACTCAGATGCCATGGATTCTTCCGACAAGCAGGTCGTGTTGTATCTGCCTCTTGAAGGTGGAGTCGGCCAAGAGTTCCGACACCAAGAAATCGTCAAGATTGGTGAGTATGCCGACGAGTTGTCTCCCGGTGGCGGTGCGATCATCGTGTTGAAAATCAATTCCAATGGTGGCTTGGTGGCCGAGTCCATCAAGATCAATGACACCATTCGTGACATCAAGAGTCGCGGGCACCGGGTGGTCTCGTGGATTCGCAAAGCCATCTCCGCAGGCTGCAACACCGCCATGGCGTGCGACGAAATCGTCTTCAACCCACTGGGCACCGCTGGTTCCGTGACCACCGTGCGTGGTACGGCCTCGGTTGATGAGTCGCAAGACCCGGCCGTGATGGAACACTTGATCATGACGGCCAAAGAGTCTGGATACTCCGAGCACGTCGCTCGGTCCATGAAGCTCAACCGGTACATGACGGCCTACGTCAAAGATCCCGAGACCGGCAAGGTCGAGTGGTACGGCGGGGTGGACGGCAACTGGTACGAGCCTCTCCCTGAGGGCGCCGTGGTGATTTCCACCAAGGACCAGAACCTGTCTTTCAACGCCAGCAACGCCTTGGCCTGTGGTTTCTCCCGGGGCACTTGCCGGGATCTCGACGAAGTGGCCGAGTACCTGAACTTGCCCGATGGGGAGTGGTACGTGACCGACACCCGTGGCGAGAAATTGGCCAAGAAGTGGGCCGACACGTACAAAGAGTGCTCAGAGCGGCTGCAGATCACTATGCGACAGTGGCAATTCAAAGGGGCTGCAGAAGGGGCCGAGGGCCGCCTGCAGCAGCAGATCAAGATTGTCCGGGAGTGGATTTATTGGGCCAAGAAAGCACCATTGGTCGTGGCCATGAACACGCCCTTCGGCTACGAAGAGGACCAAATCCTCCAGCGCCTTGAATTGATGCTGAAGCAGCTCCAGCAGCAGCTTCGTGACATGCGTCGCGGCTGATCTGCTCCCCTGAACGCCTTGGGGCCCTCCGTTGCCCTGAGGCCCTGCAACGTCTACACTTGACGATCCTCCCTTCGGGAGGATCGTTTTGCGTATCTCCCTACACCGTCATCTCCGGACACCCTTATGAGCACTGCTTCCGAATCGTTCACCGGTCCCTTCGTCGACAAAGGTCTTGCCAACGTGGTGGTGGCCGACAGTGTGATGAGCTTCATTGATGGTGAAAAAGGGGTCCTGGAGTACGTCGGCATCGACATTGACAGCTTGGCCCGAAACTCCACCTTTGAAGAGTGCTGCTTCCTCTTGTGGAACCAGCGTCTCCCCAATGCTGACGAGCTGGCCGCGTTCACCAAGGAAATCCAGGCCGCGATGACCATTCCTGATGGTCTGATGGACATGCTCAAAGCGTTGCCAGCCGACACCTCTCCGATGCATGCCCTTCGCACCTTGGTGTCCGCCCAAGCCCACTTTGACGCCGAGTGTGACGATGGTTCGCCCGAGGCCAACCTGCGAAAGGCGCTCCGTTTGACCGCACGGACGCCCTCGTTGATTGCCAACTTTGATCGGCATCGGAAAGGACTGGAGCTGATTGCTCCCGATCCCTCCAAGACGGTGGCGGGCAACTTCTTGAGCATCCTCAACGGCGAAGCGCCAACGGAAGCCATGGAGCGGGCCTTTGACATCTGCTTGATCTTGCACGCCGAACACGGCTTCAACGCCTCAACCTTCGCGTCGATGGCCACCATCTCCACCTTGTCTGATCTGTACTCCGCGGCCACGACGGCTGTGGGCACCCTCAAGGGGCCTCTC
This sequence comes from uncultured Phycisphaera sp., assembly GCA_963978155.1. Lineage (GTDB taxonomy): Bacteria > Planctomycetota > Phycisphaerae > Phycisphaerales > SM1A02 > UBA8653. The sequence continues at coordinate 3,759 of CAXBRK010000109.1, forward strand.
CATGGTGGCGCCAACGAAGCGGTGATGAAGATGCTCAACGAGATTCCTGGTGAAGATGATGTCGAGCCGTTCATCAAAGCTCGTCTTGCCGCCAAGGATCGCATCATGGGCTTCGGACACCGCGTCTACAAGGTGTATGACCCACGGGCCACCTACCTGAAGACCTTCGCCGAGAAGATCGCTACGGATACGGGCAACGAACGTCTGTTCCGCATGAGCAAGAAGATTGAAGACATCATGTTTGAGGCGGTCGGTGCCAAGGGCATCCACCCCAACGTCGACTTCTACTCGGCGACGACCTACCACTGCCTTGGTCTGGATCTTGACTTGTTCACGCCCATCTTCGCCATGGCTCGCATGCCAGGCTGGGTTGGACACTGCATCGAGTACTTGCAGGACAACAAGCTCATGCGACCGCGTTGCGATTACGTCGGACCCCACGGCGTGCCGTACACCGATATCGCCGATCGCTGATCCGATCGTTTTTCGTTCTTTGTCCTGAGGAAGCGTGGTTTATTCGTCTTCTTCGGGGGCGGTGCTGGCCACAAACAACTCCTCGAGCTGCTCGGCGTCCACCGGACCGGGGGCATTCGACATGAGATCTTGGCCCGTTTGGGTCTTGGGGAACGCGATCACGTCGCGGATGTTGTTGGTGCCAACCAGAAGCATGACCAGTCGGTCCAGTCCGAAGGCAATTCCGCCGTGGGGCGGGGCGCCATACTGCAGGGCGTCCAAGAGGAAGCCAAACTTCAGTTTTGCCGTGTCTCCGTCAAGCCCGAGGAGTTCAAAGACCTTGGCTTGGATGGCCTGGTCGTGGATCCGTACGGAGCCACCAGCAATTTCCGATCCGTTGCAGACCAGGTCGTAGCCGGCCGAGATGCAATCGCCAGGGGCTGTTTCCAACTTGGACTCTTCACCCGGCATGGGGCTGGTGAAGGGGTGGTGGATGGCTTTCCAGCGACCGGCTTCTTCGTCACGTTCGAACATGGGGAAGTCGACCACCCAGAGGAATTTCCAGGCCGCGTCGTCGATGAGGCCGAGATCGCGGCCCAGTTTGAGCCGAAGTTCGCCCATGACCTTGAGGCACGTGTCGAAGGTGTCCGCGCCAAACAGGACCAAGTCTCCGTCTTGTGCCCCAAGGGCTTCTCGCACGCGATCGGCATGGGGCGCCAAGAACTTCGCAACTCCGGTGGCAAAACCATCAGCCGTGACCTTGGTGACCGGCAGGCCGCCAGCGCCAAATTGCTTGGCCAAGGCGTCGAGTTCGTCAATTTGCTTGCGGGTGATTTTTTCCGCGCCACCGGGAATCACAATGGCTTTGACGCGGGGGTTGGGCTTGGCCATGGCGTCATCAAACACCCGGAAGCCAATGTCACCGGCCCAGTCGCCACAGTCGACCAACTTCAGGTCAAAGCGGAGATCGGGGCGGTCGATGCCGTAATCCTCCATGGCGTCGTGCCAGCTCATCCGAGGGATGTCGCCGATGTCGACGCCAAGGATCTCCTGCCACAGGCGCGTGGCGAACGAGCCCATGATGTCCATGACGTCTTCTCGATCCACAAAGCTCATCTCAAGGTCAACTTGGGTGAACTCAGCTTGCCGGTCGGCACGAGGATCTTCGTCCCGGAAGCACCGCACAATTTGGAGATAGCGATCGCAACCCGAGATCATCAAGATCTGTTTGAAGATCTGTGGACTTTGGGGCAAGGCATACCACTGGCCCGGGTACTGGCGGCTGGGCACGATGAAGTCGCGGGCGCCTTCGGGACTGGATTTGATCAGGAACGGGGTTTCCACTTCAAGGAAGCCTTCGTTGCCGAAGTGGTCCCGAACGATGCGTGTGACTTGCGAACGGGTTCGCAAAATCTTCTGCATGCTGGGGCGCCGCAGATCGATGTAGCGATACTCCAAGCGTTTGTCTTCGGAAATTTTGTCCGCCTCGTGATCGTCGGGCAAAATCGGGGGGGTCTTGGATTTGCTGAACACTTGGATGCGTTCGGCCACCAACTCGATGGCGCCAGTCTCCAATTTGTCGTTGGCCCCACCGTCCCGCATGCGGACTTTGCCTTCCACACCAATGCAGTCTTCGCGGCGAAGTCCTCGGGCGATCTCCACCAGCTCGCTGTCGGAATCTTCCAGATCACACACCACCTGGGTGAGTCCCGCTCGGTCTCGAAGATCGAGGAAGACCAGGCCCTTGCCTTGCTCTCGGTAGGTATTGACCCAGCCACAGAGCCGGACGGATGCGCCAGCGTCGGAGTCTCGAAGGTCGCCACAGGAATGGGTGCGTTTGATCATGGTCTTGGGTGTCCCAAATAGGGGGTAAAAATCAATCTGAATCGAACACTCTATCGGCAAAGCCGACATTCTCACTCCCCTGATACCTTGGAAGCGTGACAACGGTCTTCTTCACCGCATTCGAGCCTTCCGGTGACCGCCATGCAGCGCCCGTGGTGGCCGAGTTGCGTCGCCGCCATCCGGACTGGCGTCTTCTTGCCGCGTCGGGTCCGTTCGCGCAGCAGGCGGGGGCGGAGTTGGTGGCCGAGACCGCATCGGCTGGAGTTATGGGGCTTGAAGCTGCACGACGAATGCGTGAATTGCCTGCTTTGGTCGAGGAACTCCAGAAGCATTGGCCTGATCAAGGGCCAGTGGTGCATATCCCCGTCGATTCTCCGGCGGCTCAGTTCCGAATCACCCCAGCTTTCCGCGCGCGGGGGGCCAAAACCGTCCACTGGGTGGCGCCCAAAATCTGGGCCCGCCGCTGGGATGGCCGATTGGCCAAACTTCGCCGCCAAACCGATGCGTTGGCCTGTCTGTTCCCCTTTGAGGCTGATTGGTTTGCTCGCCGTGGCCTGCCCGCCACATTTGTTGGACACCCCAGCTTCAGCCGGACGATCGATGCCGCACCAACGCCGGGCCTGCCCAAGACCGAGCACCGCGTCGCCATTCTTCCTGGTTCTCGATCCCAAGAAATCCGCGACAACTTGCCGCTGATGCTGGAAGTGATGGACCGGTTGCGTTCCGAGATGGATGTGTCGGGAGTGATCGTGGCTGCCGATTCCCGGGCGGCCCAGCAGATTGAGTCGTTGAACCAAAGCCGGTACCCGGTTCGTACCGGTGACATTGATGGCGTGCTGGCTTGGTCGAGCTTTGCGTTCGCGGTTTCCGGCACCGTGACCTTGGATGTGGCTCGTCATCGGCGACCAGGTCTTGGT
>CAXBRK010000110.1:0-6861 GCA_963978155.1 uncultured Phycisphaera sp.
CTCAAATGCAAACTGAACAAATCGCCTCTTCCTTGAGGCAGGAGAATATCCATGACTGAAACCGCAACCATGAACACCTACGAGGGCATGTTCCTCTTCCCGCAAATCGCCTCCAGCGACCTCAAAGCTGCCCAAGAGCACGTTGAGTACCTCATCGGCCGTGGCGAGGGCGAAATCATTTCGCTCGCCAAGTGGGACGAGCGCCGCCTCGCGTACGAAATCAAGGGCAACCGCCGTGGCCTCTATTTCTTGACCTACTTCAAGGCCACCGGCGAAGGTGCCATTGAAATCGAGCGTCAGGTCAACCTTTCTGAACAACTCCTTCGCGCCATGATCCTGAAGGCCGATCTCGTTCCCGCCGATGTCATTGCCGCGGCTGATGCTCGCGAGCAGTTGGCCCAAGAGATTGTCGAACGAGCCGCTGCTGAGGAGACCGAAGCTGTGGCTTCCACCATCTCCAGCCGGGAAGACTTTGAAGCCCAACAAGCCGAGCTTGCCAAGGCCCAAAAGGCCCAGCAGGCCGAGCTTGATGCCAAGGCAGCTGAAGAAGAAAAGGCCGAAGAAGCCGCCGAAGCCGCCGAGCGTGGCTCCAGCGACGCCTGAGCCCGCGCCTTTTGCAACGTTGATGACACAAGTTGTCAGTCTCTGACTGACAACTTGTCAACGTTTCCCTGAATTTCCAACTCCCAGCCTTGCTCCAAGATAGGTTTCCACCCTCAAGGAGAATTTTCGATGGGCAACTTCAACAAGGTCATTCTGCTCGGCAATCTCACCCGTGATATTGAGCTGCGGCACACGCAGAGCAACCAGGCGGTCGCGAATTTCTCAATCGCCGTCAATCGCCAGTGGAAGGACCAATCCGGGCAGACCCACGAAGAGGCCACCTTTGTTGATTGCGAATCCTGGGGAAGACAGGCCGAAGTGATGCACCAATACCTTGGAAAAGGTCGTGAGGTGATGATTGAGGGCCGACTCCGCATGGATCGCTGGCAAGACAAGCAGTCTGGTGCCAATCGCTCCAAGCTCGTGGTCGTGGTGGAATCTTTCCAATTCATTGGAGGGCGAGGGGAATCGGGTGGCGGGGCCGCCATCGAGACCACTCGGAGTCGCCCCGCCTCCGGGGCTGGCTCCTCGGCTCCAGCCGCTGGGGTTGACGACGGAGACATCCCGTTCTGACCCCGCGAACGCTCGCACACTGGTGCAAGCGGCGACTGAAGGCTGGACTTCCTTTGGGGCCTTGATTCGTCTATAATCATGACTTGCCTTCTGGCATTCCGTTGGGGCTGAGACTGTCTTGGCTCCTCACTTTGATCTTTTGATCAAGAGGACAGCGAAAGGAGCCCACTGTGGCCAAAAATATTGAACTGTTGTTGGTGGAGTCCGTGGAGAACCTTGGCCTGGTCGGCGAGGTTGTTCGTGTTCGGGCTGGGTACGCCCGGAATTACCTTTTGCCCTTGGGCATGGCTGAGTTCCCTACCGAAGCGCGCATTGCTGAACTGCAGTCTGCTCGGGTTGAGGCCGCCGCCAAGGCTGATGCACTCCGCGAAGAGCAAGAGGCCATCTTGGGCAAGCTTGGCGGCATCGTGCTGACGTTGCGTCGTCCAACCAACGACAAGGGCATTTTGTACGGCTCGGTTTCCCAGCGTGATATTTCCGACGCCCTCATTCAGGGTGGATTCAACGTTGGTATCAGTGCGGTCCGCCTCTCGGTGGCTATCCGGCGCACGGGCAATTACGACGTTCCGATCCAGTTCGGCAAGGAACTTCGTGAGAACATCACGGTTGTGGTGGAATCCGAATCAGTCATCGAAGAAATGGCAGATGATGCCCCCGAAGAGGGTGGCGAAGCCGCCGTCGAGGCCGCCGTGGACGCATCAGCCCCAGAGGTCGCCGAAGCCACCTCTGACGAGTCCTGAGTCAAGCAACAGTGCATTGAAACACCTTTAGCCCGGCCAGACGGCCGGGCTTTTTTATGCTTCGCTGTGGGCGTGCGGTTGCAGAATTCCTGTCACATCGTCGTGCAGGGCACCTCCGTAGCTGGCGATGCATTGGCTTGGCGAATCGGAACTTTCGCCCCTCCAGTTGGTCAACTTCAGCCCCGTCGCGCGAGCCATTGGGGCCAGCCATTCGATGTCCCATGGGTGGAGCAGGGGTTCGACCACCACGTCAACGCGGCCCGCCAGCAGCAGCCAGAGTCCGTAGCAGTCGCTCCAGCCCTTGGTGCGTGCGGCTTGATGGGCCAACTCTGTATACGCCGCCTCAACCCCGGCCATGCGAAAGTAATCCCAGCCGGTCGTCACCAAGGTGGCTTCATGGAGTCGGCAAGGTGATGGGCGGGCCGGCATGCTCTGTGGGTGGCCCTCAACCAGGAGGTGTGCTTCATGGCATGTACCAATCGCACCCAATCGAAGGGCTGGCAAATCGCAGGCTCCCGCCACGGGTCGCTCGTGGTGTCTCAACCCGATCAGGGTGCCCCACAACGGAACCTGATGGCGAAATGACGCGGTTCCGTCAATCGGATCAAGCACCCACGTCCAACCCGAGTGGCCCGGTTCGGATGGCCCCTCTTCCCCGAGCACGCCATCGTCCGGGAAGTGCTCCCGCAGCCAACCTCGCATGGCGGACTCTGCCGCCTGATCTGCCTGCGTGACCAAGGTGCCATCTGGCTTGGTTGATGCTTCGCATTGGCCGGCGAGGAAGGTTGGCAGTGTGTGAGATTTGGCGACTTCGAGGAGGCGTTCCATGGCCTCCAGGCGTCCGTTCCAAGGGAGGGGTGGCGATTGCTCTGGAACATTCACTTGAACAGTTGTCCGGGCCAGAGGATCACCTTTTGATCCTCTCGTACTCTTGGATGCATTTCTGGGCGGCGCCTTCCCAGGTGATCCGTCTCACTTCAAACCGGCCGTGTTCCTTGAGGTGCTGGGACAACGGGGGATATTTGAGCACGGCAACAATTTTGCTGGCCATGTCTTCGATGTCCCAGAAGTCGACTTTCAGGGCGTGGGTCAGCACTTCGCTCACGCCGGAGGTCTTGCTGATGAGCACCGGAACGCCATGACTCATGGCTTCAAGGGGAGCGATGCCAAACGGTTCTGATCGGCTGGGCATCACGTAGAGGTCGGCCAGTGAGAACACCCGCGAGATGTCTCGTCCTCGCAAGAAGCCGGTGAAGAGCACACGGTCTCCGATGCCGAGCTCGGCGGCCATGCGAATCATGCGTTCCGCTTGGTCACCACTTCCAGCCACGACAAACTTGACGTTGCTGGTGTGTTCGAGCACCTTTTTGGCGGCCGCCATGAAGAACTCAGGCCCCTTTTGATACGTGATGCGACCGAAGTACAGCACAATCCGGTCGTCCCGCCTGATCTCGGATGGTGCGGGGCTGTCTTCAGAAAGTTCCACGCCGTTGTAGATCACCCGGCAACGATCGGCCGATGCTCCGTATCGAGACACGACCAAGTTCCGGGTCAGCGCGCTGACACAGACCACACGGTCCGCTTCTCGGATGCCTCGAGATTCAATCGTGAGGACGTCTGGGTTGCCATGTTCGCCCGAACGATCGAATTCGGTGCTGTGGACGTGAACGACCAAGGGCTTGCCGGTCAAGGCGCGGAGCGCTAAGCCTGCTTCGTACGTCATCCAATCGTGGGCGTGGATGACGTCAAAATCACGCTGAGCCAAGGACTGCACGCAGAACCGGGTGAACTGGGTGACGTGCTCCCGGAGGTCATCGCCGTAATCGCCGGTTGCAGGCGTAGACGCAGGCACAGCTTCGGTGGCTCCTGCTGACTTTGTTGCGGCCACTTCCTCGGGTTCCGGGGCTGGTGTGCTTGCAGCTGCCCAGGCTTCCCGAGCCATTTGCCGCAGGAGGATTTGCTGTTCAGCTGGGACCTCTCCACCCTGGCTGACAAAATGATCCAAAGCTTGCGCGGCTCGAATGGGGTTTCCATTTGCGGTTTGCAGAAAGGTGGCTACGGGTTCCGGGGTGGTGTCGAGTGGGTAAGGAAGATGGCTCCCGGGTCCAGCCCCAATGCTTTCAAGCCGCTGGGTTTGCTCAGGATCGAGATCCGGCAGACCGGGAATTGGGTCGAGCAGTTGGGGGGGAGCTGGAAAAGCGGTTGCAGTCGGTGAGGATGGGATCGAGGGAGGGTTCTCGCCAGGGATGCCCTGCTTCTGGTCAGCGGTTTGTGTTGGCGACTCGTCTTTGGTGGCGGACGTGAGCTCCTCGCACCCGGGGGAGAGCACCCGGACGCCATCCACGAGACGGCTTTCTACTGGACGCGGCAACACAAAGTCAATGTCCACGCCTTGATCAACAAGAGCGCGGGTGAGGCCAGCGCATGCGGTGCCAAGGCCGCCGGTAATCAACGGCGGAAACTCCCAGCCCAGCATGAGCACTCGCATCAATCTTCCTCGTCTTCACCGCCCATGTCGCCAAGTTCAGTGAACATGGCCACCATGGCTTGAAGGGCAACGCTGACCTCAGCGGGAGCGGCAGAAGGCCATTCGCACGAGAAGACATATTCCCGCAGGTCGTTTCGGAAGTGGCGGAAGGTGGGAACGGCCCCATCCCAATCCAACTCAACCAACTCCTCTTCGAGAAGTTCTTCGAGTTCATCCCCAGTGTGTTCGAGATCGCCTTCGATGGACTCAGACAGCCAGCGGTCTTTGGTCATCAGGGCCAGCAGGCATCCACCCTGGGTGGGTGTCAGTTCGTACCACGCGTCGACGTCGTGAGGGGCTTTGACCTTGATTGAATCACCAGTCATCTCAGCCAGCGACTTCAGGGGTTCCGGGAGTTGGTCGTAGATTTCATTCATCGTGTACTCATCCTCGAGACGACGCATGGTAGCCTCGGCTCTTCATGTCGAGTGAGCAGACCGATTGGACCAGCAAAAAGTTGTTGAACTGGATGAGGGAACGTTTCGAGGCCTCTGGCGTGGATGCGTCCAGAGTCGTGGCGGAAACGCTCCTGGCGGAAGCGTTTGATTGCAGCCGATTGGAATTGCACATGCATCCCGATCGTCCCGCGTCCGGAGAAGAACGTGACCGTTTGCGGGCTCAAGTCCGCCGGATTTTGTCCGGTGAGCCGCTGCACTACGTCACGGGGAAGGCTCAATTCTGGCACGGATCGTTCGCCGTTCGACCCTGTACGCAGATTCCTCAGCCCTGCACAGAATTGCTGGTCTCCCACACCCTTGGGCTGCTGTCGAGTCGCGGTCAAACCGTTGGTCACGGGCGGCGGGCGATGGACAGCCTTCCGGCCGTTGAACTCGGTGCAGAGCAGGATCCCCATCAGGCCGGCTCCGGTGACACGGCTTTGGAAGTCGATGCTTTGTTTGAACACGAATCTGAAGAGAACACCCAATCCTCCTCGGATCAGTCTTCAGATCAAGCCGTCCGCATCCTTGAACTTGGCGTGGGCAGCGGCGCAGTGATCGTGTCTCTGCTGCACTCGCTTCCCTCTGCAACTGGTGTTGGTGTCGATGTGGAAGACGAATGTCTTGCGCTGGCTCAGGAAAACGCCCACGCCCATGGGGTGAGTGGCCGAATCAAATTGCAACGGCATGATGTGCGCACTCCTTTACCCGGTTCGTTTGACGTTGTGGTTGGCAACCTGCCTTACATCCCCGATCACGAATGGCCTCAGTCCATCGATCCAGGGGTGTTGGAGTTCACTCCGGAAAGAGCACTCCGAGGAGGGGAGGATGGTTTGGCCATCATTCGCCCGGTGCTTGGTTGGGTCGGTCAGGTGATGCGGCCCAATGGGCTGCTGGGGCTTGAGCATGCCGCCTGCTCTGACCAGACCGTTGCCGATCTGCTGGAACACACTGGCTTCCGGGAAGTGGAATCCATCTCCGATGAGGACGGCTTCCCTCGGGTCACGTTTGGGGTGTGGCCTGGGAACGACGCTAAACGCTGAATGCCGACTTCAAGACTTCGAACAGTCGTGGGACCGGGATGGGCTTGAACAAGACCGCGTGCATGCCCTCTTCCGTGGCGCGGAGTATGGAATGGGATGGGTCGTAGCCGAATCCAGTCATCAACACGACAGGAATCTTCGGTTCAAGATCTCGCACGCCTCGGAAAACCTCGTAGCCATTTCGGTCCGGCATTCGGATATCGGTGATCACCAGATCGGGGCACTGGCCTTTGGCGTGGCATTCTGCGAACGCGGAGATCGCTTCCGCGCCACCGTCGCAGGCCGTCACGGTGACGCCATTGGCCTTCAGCAATTTGGTCAATCCTTGCACCACGACGGCTTCATTGTCGGCCACCAAGATGTGGCGACCTTGAAGATCAGGATCCGGTTCGGCGGGTCGCAGGTCCCGCTCGGTGGCCAAGATCGCTTTGGGCCCAGTGCCGGCTGTTTCCATGGCCTCACGGATCTCTCCCGCAATGGCTTTGACTTCGGGGTGGGTCTCCCCAAGCGACTCTAATTTCTCCATCGGGTGGGCCAAGGCGCCACGGAAGGCACTGGCCGTTTGACGATCGACCGCCGAACGCTCGCGGAGCACCAGCTCGATGAAGTGAAGTGCCGCCGCGATGTACCGCCCAAGGAGGAGGGCCTCGGAGAGATCAGCTTCGGAAAAAGCCGAACGCTCTTGGGATTCGACGTTGAGGGTGCCGAGGATTCGGGTTCCCAGTTGAAGCGGAAGCGTCATGGTGGATTGAGCGCCTTCGAGACCAGGGAGATACTCCTCGTCAGTGTCGGCTTGGCGCGTGAGGACACATTGACCAGTGGCCGCTACTCGACCTGTGATACCGTTGCCTCGAGCCGCTGCAAATATTGATTCTCCGATCCGGAGCGGAGCCAGGTTGTGGCTGACAAACAATTCCAGCTGTTTGGTTTCAGGATGA
>CAXBRK010000111.1:0-6842 GCA_963978155.1 uncultured Phycisphaera sp.
AGATGGGCCACTTGTTCGCGGTCCAGTTTCTGAAAGATCGAAAGCGGCTGAATTCTCGGCATGATCCGGGTCCGAGCCACAGCAAAAGGGACTTCAGTGGACTCCGCCGATCTCATGGCTTCCAAGCGATCCAGATACTGGGTCACAATGTGTTTCCCTTGCTTCGGCTGTTGCCAGACCATCCGATACAAGTGAGACAAATCAAGATGATGGCCATCCGCTACCACATCCAAAGGGCCAGAAAATTCAATATTTCGAGCTGGTTGCAAACGAAGCATCTCACGAACGATCGCTTCGCCAAATGCCTCAGGTTCTCGGGGAAGTTGATTCATGTGGATCCTCAGTCCACAGAAGATGAACCAAGCGACCGGTCAACCAAGTAACTCGCGTCATTGCCCGCCAATCCGGCCGAAACAATCCTCAGAATCCCTCCAAACCCACTCGGAAGGTGAGACGACGGTACCCTTCGCGCATGCAAACCATCGACCTGAACCGTGTTTCTATAGGCCCCAATGCCCCTTTGACCATCATCGCAGGACCGTGCGTGCTGGAACCGAATGACCTGGCCCTCCGCACCTGTGAAGCGGTTCAGTCGATTTGACAACAACTTGGTCTTCAATTCATCGCCAAGGCCTCATTTGACAAAGCCAACCGATCAAGTCTCGGCTCCAACCGTGGGCCTGGGATCGACGCCGGTCTGGCCGAACTGCAACGGATCGGCACCACGCTTGGCTGCCCCGTCACCACCGATGTGCACCTTCCGGACCAATGCAAAGCGGCGGGTGAAGCCGTGGACGTTCTGCAAATTCCAGCATTTCTTTGCCGACAAACAGACCTACTCCAGGCCGCTGCCGCCACCGGTCGAGCAGTGAATGTCAAAAAAGGGCAATTCATGTCCCCGGGCGAAATGTCCGGCGTCATTGGCAAGTTGCAAGACGCTCGCGCCACCATGCTCACCGAACGTGGAACATTCTTTGGCTACAACCGACTGGTCAATGACTTCACCGCACTCGCAGAGATGCGTGACTTCGGAGTCCCGGTTTGCTTTGATGTGACCCACTCCACCCAACGTCCCGGAGCGGGTGCGGGCGTCACAGCCGGTCGTCCTGAGATGGCACCTCTGTTGGCCCGGTCTGCGGTCGCGGCCGGCGTGGATGCGTTGTTCATCGAGTGCCACCCCAATCCAGACCAAGCCGCCAGCGATGGGGCAACAGTGCAACCGCTGGAACGGATGAATGACATCCTGACAGATTGCGCTCGGATCTCAGAAGCGCTTCGCGGCTAAGGACAACTTGGCTTAAGCCAGTCCGTAGAGCGGCAGCAGTTTGCTCTCGAGATGTCGCATCAGCGGCTCGGCCGACAGAGGCTTTCCGGTCAGCTTCTCCGTCAATTCCAACGCGCCGTAGCGTTTGCCTTCAGCATGGACATTCGTGTTGAGCCATTCTCGCAGCGGATCGAATTCGCCACGAGAGAATCCATCAACCAAACCAGGATGGGCCGAACAGGCTGCTTCAAACAACTGTGCGGCATGGAGGTTTCCAAGGGTGTACGTCGGAAAGTAGCCCATGGCCGTCATGGACCAATGGATGTCCTGCAAGCAGCCGTGGGCGTCATCCGTCACTTCAACCCCAAGGAGTTCTCGGTACCGGGCGTTCCAAGCTTCGGGAAGATCACGTACGGCCAATTCGCCTTTCAACATTTGCCGCTCCAAACCAAAGCGAATGATGATGTGGAGGTTGTACGTCGCCTCATCGGCTTCCACTCGGATGAATCCCGGCGCAACCACGTTGGCCGCGCCGTACAAGGCGCTCGCGTCAAAAGTCCGCGCCCCGTCTCCCAAAATGTCATGGGCCAAGGGGGTCGCCCATTCCCAGAAGGCGGCACTGCGTCCAACTTGGTTTTCCCACATCCGGCTCTGCGATTCATGAATCCCGAGTGATATGGAATCTCCGACGGGCAACCCGATCGCGTCGGAACGCAATCCCTGTTCGTAAATCCCATGCCCACATTCGTGGAGGGTCGAACCTAAGGCATCAAGAATATTGTCGTCGTGGAACCGAGTGGTCAAGCGAACATCACCGCAGTGGGTTCCCGAACAGAATGGGTGGGTTGACGTGTCGAGCCGGCCGCGGTTGAAATCAAAGCCAATCCCTTCCGCCATACGACGCACAAAAGCTTCCTGGGCCGACCGGTCAAAAACAACTCGGTTGAAGGCGTCGCAGGGTGATTGGTCCGCGGCCGAAAGGTTGGCCACCAATTCACGGAGCCGAACTTCGAGAGGCCCAAAAACGGCGTCAACTTCTTTGGCCGTACATCCGGGTTCGTAGTCTTCGGCCAACGCATCCCAAGGCTCTCCACCGTCGGGGATGCCATAGCACTCTGCTTTGCGGCGAAGAAGATCCACGATGCGTTCAAGCACTGGAGCGAACTGACCAAAGTCAGAGGCTCCTCTTGCTTTGGCCCAGATGGCTTGGCCTTCGCTTTGCAGACGAGCTTCTTCTTCAACCAACTCAACGGGGAGAAGTCTCTTTCGTTCGTGGGTTCGGCGCAGTTCCCGAAGATTGACCGCGTCATCTCCGAGGGGATCCAAGTCCCCCGAAGCCGCCTCTGCCTTGGCAATAGCATCGGACATGGCCGTTCCTGCCACCCGTTCGTGGGCCAGACGGGCCAGCAACGCGAGTTGCTCACCTCGGTAGGCCCGCCCCCCTTCCGGAAGGAGGACTTCTTGATCCCATCCGAGCAGAGCAGCGCTCGATCCAAGGAGAGACGCTTCACGGGAGAGGGCGGCAAGATGCTCGTGTGGGTTCATCGTGGTCATGGAAAAGAGCATACGCAAGAAACAGAAAATGGGCCCACCGAAGGCGGGCCCATTGAACTCTCAAAAAGTTGAGCTGGGAGAGGCCACCGCCTCCCCCGCCGAACATCACGGTGCTGCGGTGGGAAGACCTGCCGCTTCGTACGCTTGTTCAAGAGCGGCGACCACGTCTTCGGCACGGAGATCGGATCGCTTCCGAGCGGATCCCAAGGCGTCCATGCCGTTTTTGTCCTTCGCACTGAGGTCGCAGCCTGCATCAATCAAGATGCCAATCATCTTGGCATCGGCTCCGGCGTTCTTGGCCGCCATCAATAAGGCATTGTTGCCTTCGTTGTCGGTCATCTTGAGATTGGCACCTGATTTGATCAGCAATGCAACATTGTCGTGCATGTTCGTTCGAGCGGCATGCATGAGCGGTGTGGCACCTTGCAAGACATCCTTGGCTTCCATGTCGGCATCCAAGGAAAGGAGGTACTCCACCACCTTCGGATCTTCATTGAATCCTGCGGCCCAGATCAACGGCGTGAATCCGATCATGCCACCAACGACTTCCACGCCGGCACCAGCTTGAATCAACTCTTTGACCGTGGGCAAATCACCAAAACCGGCGGCCCAACAGAGTGGGGTATTGCCAATCTGATCTTTTTGCTTGGGATCGGCTCCGGCATCAAGCAGAGCACGCACGATCTCAATTTTGGCCACTTTGACGCCGGGCTCGCGGCGAACGGCGAACATCAACGGGTTGCGTCCCATCCGATCGGTTTTGTCCAGTTGGTCACCGGCGTCGAGAAGAGCGAAGACCACTTGTTCATTGCCCCACCGACACGCCTTCATCAGCGGGGTCTGGTAAGAGCTGTCCAACGCATTGGGCTTGATTTCCGCGTCCGCGATCATCTTCAAGATGGTGTCGGTGCGGGCTTGGCGAAGGGCTGAATCAGCCAGAACCACCGAATCTTTCAACAACTGATCCAACCGTTCACTGGCGGGGAGGCTCGCTGCCGGCTTGGCGGAAGCGTCACCTTTGGTGGCTGGCTTCACCGCGGACATGGCCAAGGTTGTGGAGACCGATGCCCCCTTGGGGTGGTCGGTACGGAACACGATTCGACGCTGCCGGTATCCCGCTTCACGATACGCCTCCCAATCGATGCGTACTTCGTGGGAAGTTTTGGCTTCCGAAGAGAATTCAGTGACCACTGGCGGGTACATGCTCTCAATTTTGAACGGGGTGCCATCGGTGCAGGAAATGGTGACCAACCCGTCAGGGTGGAGGTCGGGATCCAAACGCTGAGGCTCACAATTCACGAATGCAATGGACTTGGCTGAGACTTGCATCTGCACAGGAGGGTGATTTTCAATCAAGAACGTCACCGTCTTGGTGAGGGTCCGAGCCACTTGTCCACCATCAAGGCTGATGGAGACTTCAACTGCCCCCCCTGGCTCAATCGTTTGACCCTCGGGGCAGTTGGCTGTGGTGCAGCCGCAGGAGGTCTTGCATTTGGTGAGGACAACCGCGCTGTCGCCACCATTGGTCAAAGTCACCGTCCCCGTGCCTTTCTCACCGGTGGCAATTTCACCGAGATCCAGACGCTGGGGCTCCACAGTGACAACCCGCTCGTTCGAAGAGGGCTTGTCGGTCTTGATCTTCGGATCCTCTTTCGAGCCAAAAGATGGAGCTGGGGTGGGAGCGACATCCTGAGCCATGGCAAAGCCAGCAAGCAGCAGAGAAAGGGTCGTTACGAATCGTTGAGCAAGCATTGGTGTTCTCCAAGAACTCATGCACATGACTGGGGCCCAGCCGGACGAAAGAATCAAACAGTAGCGTTCCTCTATCGTCACCCTGGACGAGGAGATACACAAGAGTTGAACGCCAAAACCCTCTTTTTGGTTGCGTCCTAATGCGCAAAAAAGACCGTTCCGGGGTAGTTTCTTCAATTCGATGAACGATTCCAACCCTGAAGTTCCTCAACCTGAACATGTCAACCGACCTCGCTTGCGGCCCGTTCAGGTCCTGCCCACCCAGCAAAATGGCCAGACCATCTTGGCTCTTCGCGATCCTCTCCAACTGGCGGGGCAAACGATGGCCATCCCGCCACAGGCGTTGGGCATGCTCCAGCACTTCCGGGGTGAAAAGACCATTTCCGAGATTGGCGAGGCACTCAAAGCCCCAGCCGAGAAGGTGCTCGAACTGGCGGTGGCCCTGGATCGCCTCGGGTTGCTTGAGGGACCCACGGCCGAAGCATTGGAAGATGCCAAACTGAAGCAGTTGCGGGAAGCGGGCCATTTTCCCCCACGATCAACACAGGGCTTGGGCAATTCTGAAATTGCCAAAGCAGCGATCCGTGGCTGGTTCGCAGAGACCGAAGACCCCGAACTCACGGGCGTGCCGGTTGCGGTGCTGGCCCCGAGCTTGTCCTACAGCCAAGCCTGGGAGGTTTTCGCGGGCGCTTGGCACCCTGTCCGCAGCGGATCCGCCCCGGACAGAGTTGTGGTGTTGGGACCAGCCCACGCTTCCATCGGCAAAGGGGTTTCCGGCACTCAATTGGGCATCGCGACCGCCCTCGGGGTTTGTCCTGTGGACCAAGAGTTGCTCCAATTGCTCCAAGAAAAACTTGGCGATTCGTACTACCACGACGAATTGGATCACTTTGCTGAACACGGCTTGGAGTCCCAACTTCCCTGGATCCAAGAACAGCACGGCAACATTCCCGTGACCGCCGCCATTTTGCCCGACCGATTGTTGGATCAAGATCCAGAAGACGGCGTAGGACCGCAAGAATTCATCACCGCCATGGGTGAAGCCCTCGCCCAACTGGGCGGGCAAACCCTGCTGGTGGTCTCCACGGATCTGGCCCACGCCGGCCCGCAGTTTGGCGAGCCTCGAGCCGTCGACGAAAACCGACGCGTTGACGTTGAACAACGCGATCGTGAACTCTTGGGCAGATTCTTGGATGGAGAAGCGGGTGCATTCGTCGAAGCCGTCAAATGGGACAAGAATGCCCTTCGTTGGACTGGCGTCCACGCCATGTCTGCGGCTTTGCAACTCACCAAAATGATGCACCCGCAAGCCGAATGGGAACTGGTGGATTACAAACAGGCCGACACCGCAACTGGAGAGCAAGCGAGCATCATCAGCATTGCTGGTGCGGTGGCGATGGTGCCCGCTCAAGCATGATGGTGACTGGCCCGTCGTTGACCAAATCCACCTGCATGTGTTGACCGAACATTCCCTTTTTTACGGAACCCACCCCGTCGACCTCCTGCAACCGTTGGACCACATGCTCATAGAGTGGTTCGGCAACTTCGGGTGGCGCTGCGGAAACGAACGAAGGCCGATGCCCGGCTGAGGTATCCGCCAGCAGCGTGAACTGACTGATCACCAAAACATCAAATCCATGGTCAATGACCGCATGACGCATCTTCTGTGAAGCGTCCGGGAACACACGCAAGTGGGCAATGCGATGAGCCATCCATTCGGCTTCTTCGAGCCCATCACCCCGCGCGACGCCAAGAAGCACCAGAAGGCCTTTGCCAATGGTTTCGGTGCGATCGCCATGAGTGACCGAGGCTCTTTGCACACGCTGCACCACGGCCCTCATGATGAAATGGCCTGCATAACCGACTGCAAATGAGACCACATTTCTCTGGCCTTCGCTTCATCCCTACCCTGACGCATCAACACAGAGAATTCATGGGTCATGTGCACAGGGATGGAGCCGTGAACCCCATCCAATTCAATCGACGAAATTTGCCCTGCGCCACAGTCTTGAATCTCGCCTGAAGTGAGCATGGCCCCCACCTTGGAGCCAAAGGCAACGATGGCCTGAGGCGCAAGCTGACTCAACTGCCGTTCCAACCAAGGACGATCCCGCCGGACGTCTGCAGGATGAGGCGCGCGTGAAGCCATGGTCAACGTTTTGATCACAGTTGTGATGTAGACCTCGTCCGATTCAAGTTGCATCGCCGTGCGAAGTTGGGTGAACTTCTCTTCACCCTCGGCATCCAGTGGATGAAGACCATTTGGCAACCC
>CAXBRK010000112.1:0-6826 GCA_963978155.1 uncultured Phycisphaera sp.
TGGACAACGCGAGTGGCAACCACCCGGTGGGCCACAACAAACCCGCCGAGGCGACCGCCAGCGTCAGGCCGAGCAGCCACGCCGCAACGGGACCGATCGCGCCTCGAGGGATGGGCCTTCGTTCTGTTCGTTCCATCTTGGCGTCGCGATGGGCTTCGATCACTTGGTTCAGCACGCTGGCCGACGCTGCCGCCAACGCGGTTCCGGTCACGGTCAGAAGAAGGGTTTTCCAGAGCAAAGGATGGTTCTCACCACGGGCGGCGATGGCTCCGGTGGCGGTGGTCCAAACGACCAAGATGCTCAGACGGGCCTTTGACAATTCCAATGCGGTGCGGAAAAGACCGTTTTCGGATTGGGGGTTGGTTTGATCCATGGAACGAGGCGTACACTAGTCCACCTTGACGATGCTTTTTGCAGATCGGATCGATCGGGTGGCCATTCTTGCCGGCGGCGTGCTTGCGACCGTCGCGATGTGGGCGTTTGGCTACCTCAGTCACCTACCGGGGGTCATGCTTCCGGGGCCAGCCACTTTGGCGGGTTTGACCCTCGTGCTGCTGATCGCGGGACGTTTCGTGGGGGCCCATGCCTCACCTGGTGTGGCCGCTGCAGCAGGTGGCGTGGCCGGGCTAATCAATCTTCTCGTGTTGGGCTCCCTTCTGGGTGGCGACGACGGACGTGTGGGCGCTGAGGCGGCCATTTGGGTCCCTGCTTCGATTGTGGTGCATGCTCTGGTGGCTCGGTTGGGCACAGTTGGGGTTCGGCGTGTTCGATGGTCGGCGGCCGACTGGCACGGCGTTATGGCCGCGGCCACAACATCCGCCATCGTGTTGGTGGTGGTGGCTGGCGGTTTGGTCACCAGCACCGAAACCGGTTTGGCCGTCCCTGATTGGCCGAATTCCTACGGCGTCAACATGTTCCTGTATCCCCTGTCACGCATGACCGGCGGCATTTACTTTGAACATGCCCACCGGCTGTACGGATCATTGGTTGGGTTGACGGCACTGCTCCACATGATTTTGGTCTGGCGCGGTGATGCCCGGCCTGCAGTGCGGCGCTTTGCCGTGGTGATTTTTCTCTTGGTGTGCTGTCAAGGCATCATGGGAGGGCTCCGGGTCACCGGACGCTTCACCTTGGAAGAAGTTCCCCTGATCGACGAAGCCGCGAACTTGCGTTGGGCGGTTGCCCACGGTGTCCTGGCCCAGATCATTCTCGGCGCGACCGCAACCTTGTGGCTGTTGCGGAGTCCATCGTGGCAACGGAGTGGCTCGGGACGGGCGGGCAGTGCGATCCTTCCGGTTTTTCTTGTGGCCGCTGGTGTCATGCAACTGATTTTGGGGGCCGCGTACCGCCACTACCAATCTCTGGGTGAGACGGGCTTCACGAGTTTGGCGGTCGCGCACACGTCTTGGGCGTTCGTGGTGGCCGGGTTGGCCATTGCGGTGGGCACCATGACCCAGAGCCGGTTCGGGGTGCCACCTCTGCTGCGGAAATTGGGCTTTGGTTTGGTGCTGGTGACGGGCATTCAATTCTTGTTGGGTGTGGCCGCGTTGTTTGCCGTCATGGGCGGCGCGGAGAGCAGCGAGCAGCCCGTGGCCATTTTGTTGGCGACCGCTCACCAAGCCAATGGCGCCATCTTCCTTTCCCTCAGCATCACCATCGCGGCCGCTTCGGTCTTGGCCGCTCGTGCGGCTCGAAGAATCGAGACCTACGGTCAGTCGGATTCTTCCGACGGAACTTTGGGTTCCGGAACCATTTCCGAGGGCGATGGGGTCACTCCCGAAGCCATGACTTCTTCGAGTGCCAGCACCGCGTAAGCCGTTGCCAAGCACGACTCACCCTCGAGCCAACGATCTGATTTTCGGTTGATCCACGATCCGTCTGGCTCCTGCAGGGCGAGCAATCGTTCGGCCATTTCACGCCGCCAATCGTGAACCTTTCCCGAGTCATCCGTGATGCTGTCTTGGCCAAAAGCTCGAAGGGCCCGGCTCATGACATGGAGGTAGTAGTAATAGCCCTGGTCGCCCAGTCCGGGATTTTCATCCAAGGTCCAGTGTCGACGCAGCCATTCCAAAGCGGCTTGAACTCGGGGGTCCTCCACATCGAGACCCGCGTACAACAAACTCTTGAACCCGGCATAGGTCATTGAGCCGTAGGACCGCAACGAGCCTGCTTCGCTTTCCACTTTGGATTCACCCTCTCCAGCGGGGGTGTACACAAAGCCGCCGTCATCCCCGGCCCATGATGCGGGGTTGCTTTCCGAACGATTTTGCGCGCGGGTGATGAACGCCACCGCTCTTTGAAAGGCTTCATCCTCGGGCGGCACGCCGGCATCACGGAGGGCATCCAGCATGGTTTGGGTGTTGGAAAGATCGGGTCGTTGGTGTTTGCCGTATCCCGCACCTCCGTACCAATTGGATTCTGGGGTGTGGCCCTCAGCACGGTCCCACTGGGCGGCCTTCAACCACGTCACCCCACCTTGCACCCGAGGGTCTTCGGGACCTTCGATGACGGCCAAAGCGGAGACCACGCAGCTGGTGACGTAGTTGGTGACCAGGCCACCTTCGAAAGCCCCGTCCTCACGGAGGGCTTGGTCGATGAGAGCGCGGGCGTTTTGAAAGGCGGGCTGTTCGAGCAGCTTCCGGTCGAACTGGGCCACCCCTTTGAGGACCAAGGCGCTGACTGCAACGGGAATTTCGGGCGGTCGGCCCACCGCTTCATCGGTGCCCCGAAGCCACCCTCCTTTTGGATCGGCGGTCACTTCCAGTGAAGCCAAGCCGCGCTGAATCGAAGATCGAATGGCCGTTTGAGCGTCTTCCGGGAGGGGTCCATGGCCCATGAGAACAGCACACAAAAGTCCAAACATGAAATGAGTGTACGGCGGCCATGATTCGGAGCGTTTGGGTGTCGGTCAAGTTCCAACGCGAATACGATCAAGGCATGGTCTACGACCTCTCTGATCCAATTCCTGAGCTTCCTGAGTTGCCAGGTCAGGTTGAAGTGTGCCCCGATGCTGATGTCGCGGCAGAGCGACTGTTGACCGACTTTCGACACCAGGCCGATTGTTGTGTTCGGGCCTTTGGTGATTTTCACGTGGCGTTGCCGGGTGACGCGTGCTTTGGTGCGTTGTACCGCCGATTGCTGGTGGACCCGCTGTTCCGCATGTTGCCGTGGCGCAAGACGCATCTTTGGATGCTTGATGCATTCGGCGACGGTGAACCAGCCGCGGATTTGATTGGCGGTTGGTTGCATGACCACACCGACTTGCCCCGAGAGCAGTGGCATCCTTTCCGAGATGAAGATCCGGAAGCTTTTGACCGTGAACTTCGAGAGAATTTTGCCTTCCGCGAAGCAGGGCAGGATCGGTTGGATTTTGTCCTTCTCCCGGTGCGGGAGGATGGCGCATTGCCTGGTGCAGATGTTGACGCGCCTGGAGCCGTCAACACTTCGGTTGGCCTGGCTTTGGGCTTTGGTGCTTTGGTGCGATCCAGAATGCAGGCGGTCGCGTGCTTTGGTTCTGACCACGTTGCGCCAGTACTCAACCGAGTGGGTGACGGCGAGGCGTTGGCTTTGGTGCGTCCCAATCCGCAAGAAGGGGTTCGACTGTTCTACGTGGATGCGTCGGCCTTTGCCGAAGCGTCCTCGACCTGATCAAGATTGCTCGGCCAGCCAGTCGCGAAGGATTTCGGCGGCAGCGTGCGCATCAGCAACATTCTTTTTCGCGCGGCGATTCAATTTTCGCTCGACCAAGTCTGCTTCAGCGGCGAACGAAGTCAGTCGTTCATCCTGGTACTCCACTGGGACGCCATGCCGTTGCTGCAAGGCCTCACCCATCGCTCGACTTTTCTGCGCGGCGGGTCCCTCGGTGCCATCCATATTGAGAGGCAAACCGATGACCAGACGGTGCGGCCCGTGTTCGCGAATCGCATGATCCAGGGCCGAGTCCAGCTCTGGACCTTCACTGGCGTGGAGCACTTCGATTGGCATCACCAAACCCGAAAGGGTTTCTGCGAAGGCCAGACCCGTTCTTTTGCCCCCCAAGTCAATACCCAGCACACGTTCGCTCAGCGTTCTTCCTCCGGCAAGAGGTTGCGAAGCTCTTTGACCCGTTGCGCTTCATCTCGGGGGCACACCAGGGTGGCCCGGGGGGTGTGCACGACCACCAAATCTTCACAACCGATGGTGGTGATGCGGTGGTGCTGGTCTTCATTCACGCAGACGCAGTTCTTGGAATCAAGGTGAGTGACCAGTCCCTGCGTTCGGTTGCCCGCCTCATCAACACTCAGCACCGGGTCGAGGCTGGGCCAGCTGCCCAGATCGTGCCAAGCCACGGGCAGCGGCACGGTACGAACGGGAAATTGATCTCCGGCGGCCGCTGGTTCCATCACGGCGTAGTCAATGCTCTTCTTGGGCAGTGTCTCCCAATGCTCCGCCAGCACCTCGGTGCCGCGTCCTTCCGCCCAGCCTTTTCCGATCTCGATGAGTCGGTCCACCCCTTCGCCGAAGTACGTTCGCATGGCGGAGAGGAAGGTGTCCGCGCGAAAAACGAACATGCCGCTGTTCCAGCCAAAGCCGCCGTCGGACAGCAAGGCCGTCGCGGTTTCAAGGTCCGGCTTTTCCACAAACCGATCCACCGCGAAAACCCCCGGGGCAATTTCTTCTCGGCGCTCCACCCAGCCGTATCCGGTGGCCGGGAACGTCGGTTCGATGGCGAAAGTCAACAAGGCCTCGGGCTCTCGTTCCACGGCGGCATAGGCGGTGGCCAGACCTTTTTGAAAGGTGTCGGCTGGTTCGATGACTTGATCGGCGGTCAGCACCGCCAACACCGCGTCTGGATCTTGGGCCAGCATGGTGGCCGCGCTGAAGGCCACCGCATTCACGGTGTCGCGGGGGGACGGCTCTCCGAGCAATCGGCCGGGCGCCAAGTCCGGGAGGATGCCATGGACACCCTCGGCGTATTCCGCGCCGGTGCAGACCCAACGCCGCTCCGTGGGGACCGCCCCATCAAGTCGATCCCACGCCGCTTGTAGCAGCGGGGTGCCGTGGGCCAGTGGCAACATTTGTTTGGGGCGACCGGCTCGTGAAAGTGGCCACAGTCTTGAGCCGATGCCTCCGGCCATGATGACGGCGTGTTGCACGTGGAGCCTCCAGAATCAGGTGGTGGTGTTGGTGTTGGCCAGGACGGCACGCACCAAATCCTGAGCATCTTCAGAAGGATTGTTGGCCGCTTCGCGCTGCACGCGTTCTCGGGCATCGGCGGGCTTGAGGCCAAGTTCCACCAAGATCAAGACGGCGTTGTCGATCCATGGTGCACTGGGTTGCGGTTCAACCATGGTTCGAGCGACGGGGGCGTTCCCGGCGAAGGAAGGGGCAATGTCCTGCAGTTCCCGGGCGATGGTTTCGGCGGTCTTTTTGCCAACTTCGGGCAAGGTGGTGAGCGCCTTGATGTCGTTGCCTAAGATGGCGGCGGCGATGTCCTGGGTGGGTTGCGCCAACGCGCGGAGGGCTTTGCGTCCGCCCATCCCTTTCACCCCAACCAGCGCGCGATAGAACGAGCGTGTCGAAGCTTCGACGAAACCGATGAGCTTCGGCGTGGCCACGGTGCCATTGACGGGGGAATCAATTTGAAAGACCGTATGCAAACTAAGGGTTGTCCCAACTTGAGTGTGGAGGGCCGCCACGTCGCAGGCGGGAATGGCCACTTCCACATCGATAGGGCCACATTCCAAGACCACCCGGTCGGGTTCAACACTGAGAAGTTTGCCGCGGATGCGATCAATCACGAGGTTGATCCTACTCCACCAGAACCGGTTTGCCCCGGGGCCGATCGAATCCCATTGGGCCCGGCCATGGCCACTTGCAACACTTCGTTGGCTGGCCAGCCACTGGCTTCGATCAACTTTGCCCGAACCGCATCCGAGACCTCGTCTGGCGTTGCGGTGGGCTCGAAATCCATGACCCCAACCAGGTGGAGGGTGGAGTGGGATCGGGTGAACAAATCCTGCCCCAGCTCGTGGGTGTGGGGTGTTCCATCCACAATGGCCACCAAGACTCTGGCTTTGCCTTTGACGACCATATGGCCGAGACCGGGAAGAAAGGGCCGAATCTCGTGGGCGGGTTCGGGGACCCGGCCTTCTGGGAAAATCCCAATCGCCCCTCCGGCCCGCAGATGACGAACCGCCGAAATCAAAGCGTGGGGGGAAGGGTGGAATCGGTCCACCCAGATGTTGCCCATCCAGTTCAAGAATGGCTCCAGCAATGGCATTCTCATGTCGTCCGCCATCATCCAGCGGATCCAAGGCCGTTGAATCCCCAATTGCAGGAAGACGGGATCCAACCCGCCCGTGTGGTTTGAGATCACGACCAAGGGCCCTGAGAGGTCTTTGGGGATGTTTTCCTGGCCAGTGATCTTCAAGCGGTGCACCAATCGGCAGTACGCCATGGCCAGCAACTTCAAACCACCGCGGGACGCCGATTCGCCCGGGAGTGCTCGCAGGCAGCACCAGTGGAGCGTCGCCGTCCCCAGCATGCCGGCGGCGAAGATCAGCAGGATGGTCAGAGGTGTCGACACGTGAGCGCACCATCTCGCACGAATTGTCTCACGTCAACCACAGGATCTCTTCAGAACGGGTATTCTTCGCCAAGTTTGCCCTGAGGTCGGGCGGTGGAGGAACGAGACCGTTGCCAAAACGCGAAGACATCAAGAACATCTTGATCATTGGGTCCGGGCCCATTGTCATTGGCCAAGGTTGTGAATTTGACTACTCCGGCACGCAGGCCTGCAAGAGTTTGCGTGAAGAGGGCTACCGCGTGGTGTTGGTGAATTCCA
>CAXBRK010000113.1:0-6748 GCA_963978155.1 uncultured Phycisphaera sp.
CCCGGTTTGGCAAGTTGGGGTCGGTCTTGTGTGGCATGCCGCCATCACCAGAACCCTCTTGGTAGGCGCCGGACGCGTTTTCCGGGTGGGAATCCTGTCCAGCGGGACGCCGCCCAAGCTCACCACCCTGCTTCGGTGGCTGATTCGGCCCTAAGACGGAAAAAATCCCGCAGATTGGCATTCAGAGCCGATTTTGTTCGTTCTACCGAACGACATGAGGTTCCGAATGTTTCCACGTCAGTTGATCGTCACCCTGCTCGCCATGATTTTTGTGGCCCCCACGGCCCACGCTCAAATCGGAGCGGCCGCGGGGATCGCCGAATACATGAACCCGTACTTCCTGCGGCGAGATCTCAAACTCATCACCGAGATCTTCGAGTTGGATGAAGGGCAACAGGCCGTCTTTGAAGCCTTTTACTTCGAGTACGAAGATTCTCACGAACAAGGGCGGACCACCACCACCGACAGCTTTGAGAACCTCCAAGCCCGGGTCAAAGAAGGCATGGGCGAAGAAGAACTGCTTCGTGAAGTCTTCCGGCCGTTCCGCGAACAAGCAGACCGATGGCACGACAACCGTGATTTGCTCCTCGCCAGTTTGCGATCGGTACTCAACGGTGATCAACTGGCCCGTTGGGACGAGATGATGCGTTCCTTGCGTCTGGAAAAAGAGCTGGGTCGTTGCAACGTTTTGAGCGGCGAGTCTGTCAATCTTCGGCGCGTTCTCCGAACCACCGAGATTCCTCAAGACGCTCAACTGATCGCTGAGCCAGCACTCGTTGCGTGGGAGTTGGCGATCGATGAAGCCCTGCTTGCTCGGGAGCAACCTGCCCGCAAAGCCCAGCAGGCCATCATGAACGCCATGACGGAGTCAGAACTCAAAGATGCGTATGACCCCGTCATCGATTTGTTGGCATTGGATGCAAAAATTCGCGATCTTCAAGAACTCCACCGGGGACTGATTGCCACGGCCTTTGGAACATGGGGCCCTACCTTTGAGCAAGCTGCCTTGGCCGCGGCCTATCCGCAGATTTACGGACGAAAGAATGCCGTTGAACGGATTTTCGACGCCGCCCTTGAACGCACCGACCTGGATGAGGACACAACCCTCCGGGTAACGGAGCTGGACGCAGAATTCCGAGCCGAGATTGCCGCGAAGCGTGCGGCTTGGCGTGAGGCTTTGGTCACCTACGAGCAGGAAGACAAAATCGCTCGAGCCATGCGTTCGCGAGACCGAGAACGTGCCACCGCCACGGAATTGAATCAGAATCCAATCCGTATGGCTTCTTCAGAAGTCGAGTACACCTCGCGTGATTTCGCCGGAAGACTTCTCGAAATCTTGGGACGAACGAAGTTCTCGCAACTGCCTGGTGCAAGCCGATACCTCCCAAGGCCCGCACGTGATGCCGTCGGATCATCAGATGATCCCAAGTCAGCCCAACGGCGAAAAATGATGGAAAGCAGCAAGAACAATTTGAACCCCAAAGCAGGTGGTGGAAAAGGGAAAAGAGGAGGGAAGCAACGATGAGTGACCCCACATCAATCGAGCTCCCGGCGGGATCACTCAAAGAGCGTTGCGAGCGGTTTGGCATTCCTTGGCTTGACGAGGCCCCTGAACTGGATCTGGAACTCGCGGCACGACTCTCACCCGACACCGCGGTCCGGCTTCGCATCGTGCCATACGCCGTCAAAGACGGATGGGCTCGAGCGATCATGGCGGACCCTATGGATCTTTCCGCCGCGGACGAAGCATCCGCCAGCTTGGGACTTCCCGTCCAGCGCGAAGGCATCGATACCGAACGATTCAACGATCTGGTTCGAAGGGCATACGGCACGACCGCCGCTCGGATGGCCGAAGACCTGGCCGGTGAAGCAGAAGACAACGATTACGAACACAACTTGGATGCCATCGAAGCGGATGACATCCACCGCATGGCGGAGCAGCCAACCCTCATCAACCTGGTGAACTTGCTGCTCATCGAAGCCATCCAATCCCGAACCTCGGATGTCCATGTGGAACCGTTCGAGAGCGAACTCAAGATCAAATACCGCATTGACGGTGAATTGGTCGAACAATCCCCCCCGCCCAAACACTTGCAACCCGCACTGATTGGCCGCATCAAAATCATGAGCGGCATGAATATCGCGGAGCGTTACGTCCCCCAAGATGGACACATCACGCTCCGAGTTGAGGGACGCAAAGTTGACATCCGGGTCTCCACCGTTCCCACCCTCTACGGGGAATCCGTGGTGATGCGTATCTTGGACAAGAGTTCACTTCCCCTTGATCTCAAGAGCTTGGGCATGGCCCAAGACAACCGAGACACCATGGACCGAATGATCGCCAAGCCACACGGCATGGTATTGGTCACGGGACCGACCGGTTCTGGTAAGACCACCACGCTCTACGCGTGTCTCTCGAAGTTGTACGACCCACGCAAAAAAATCATCACGATTGAAGATCCGGTCGAATATGAACTGGCCGGGATCAATCAAATGCCGGTGAATCCCAAACGTGGCCTGACGTTTGCCACTGGTCTTCGCGCGATTCTTCGTCAAGACCCTGACGTCATCCTCGTCGGTGAAATCCGTGACGGTGAAACGGCAGACATCTCCATTCGATCGGCCTTGACTGGTCACTTGCTGCTGTCGACGCTGCACACCAACGATGCCATCAGCTCCATTGGTCGACTGGTGGACATGGGCGTGGAGCCGTTCTTGGTCGCCTCGGTGCTCGAAGGCGTCTTGGCGCAACGACTCGGGCGACGCATCTGTCAAGAATGCCGAGAAGAGGTCCCCATCGATCGCGACCCTCGACTTTCTGATGCCGAATGGGAACTTCTCGGCGGCCGCGCGTTCCGCGGAGCCGGATGCCCCGCGTGCAACCAGACTGGTACTCGAGGTCGCGTCGGATTCTTTGAACTAATCGGAATCCACAACACCCTTCGCGAAGCCATTGCCTCTGGAACATCCACCAGTGAGCTCAAAAAGCTCAGCGCTGAGCGATACCGATCCATGCGGCAAGATGGCATCCAGAAAGTGGCCGATGGAGTCACCACCATCGATGAAGTCCTTCGTGCCACCCAGGATGTGGAAGACGAGATCTAAGCTATGGCCACGTTCCGCTACACCGCGCTTTCCGATGGCGCTCCAAGCAATGGAACCATCGAAGCAAACGATCGTTCCGACGCACTGCGCCTGCTTGCCGCGCGAGGAGAGATCGTCACGGACTTGACCAGCGTTGAAAGCGAATCAAAGAGCAAGAACAAGAAGAAGTCCCGTTCGGGACCATCATTGAACAAGGCTGAGTTGGCGGCATTTGTTCGTGATCTGGCCACGGCCATTGATGCGGGTTTGCCTCTGATGCAGGCCCTCTCCGTGATGCGAAAACAGGCCACCGACAAGCGACAAGCGGCCATCCTTGCCCACTTGGTGGAGAAAGTCGAAGCCGGCGAATCCTTGTGGGCAGCGGCACAGTCTTGGGGCGCGCCTTTTGACGACATGGTGGTAGGCATGATGCGTGCCGCCGATGCCTCTGGCCGCATGAATGAAGTGTTGATGCAATTGGCTGATTTGCTCGACCGCTCGGTTGAACTACGGCGAGAAGTCGCCGGCGCCACCATCTATCCCAGCATGGTCTTCGCCTTGCTGGTGGCTTCGGTTGCGGTCTTCGTGACCTTCGTAGTCCCAGGTCTCATCGACCCTCTGGTCGGCATGGATGGTTTTGAAATACCCGGACCCACCAAACTCCTTCTTGCCATTGCCGACTTCGTCAGCAACTGGTGGCTGGTGTTGACCGTTGGCACCATCGCAGCAGTCTTCGGATTCCGCACGTGGGCCTCCGTCCCCGCCAACCGGTTGTTGATGGATCGACTGCTCCTGCAGGTCCCCTTGCTCGGAAAACTTCAAAGGGATGTGGCGGCCGCTCGGTTTGCCCGGACTTTGGGAACCCTGGCCGCCTCAGGCTTGCCGATTCTGGACGCCCTGCGAATCACCCGCGGGACCATGGGCAACGCAGCCCTGAGTCAGGCCATCGAAGCCACCGAAACCGAAGTCACCGCCGGGCGACCCATCGCCGCCCCGTTGGAGTCATCCGGCTTCTTCCCCGCCCTGTTGATTCAAGTGATTGGCTTGGGAGAACGAACAGGTCGGCTCGACGGCATGCTGCTGCACGCCGCTGATGCTTTCGACCGACAAGTCGGCATCACCATCAAGGTGGTGACCAAAGCCCTTCCTCCCATTCTTCTTGTCTTTATGTCCGCCATTGGCGGCTTCGTGCTCGCCGCAGTGTTGCTCCCCATGCTTTCCCTGGGGCAGTCCATCCAGTGACCAAAAGGAATCCGGTATGAAACCAGTCAACCAAACCCGTCCCCAACGCCGCCGCACGCAACGACGTGCGTTCACCTTGGTCGAAGTGATTGTGGTGGTGACCATCATCGCTTTGCTGGCCACCATCGTGGTCCCCAATGTCTTTGGCAACTTGGGCAGCTCCCGACAAAAAGTGGCCGCGCAGAAAGCCGCCACCATTCGCCAGCAAATCTCGATCTATCTCATGAACAACAACCTCAGCACGGTGCCCGACGACTTTGAAGTGTCCGAGTTGACCACCGGCGCGAGCGCCCCCCTGCGACCAAAAGATGTTGTTGATCCCTGGGGACGCGAATTCATCGTCGATGTCAGCGGAAGTGGAGCCAACGGTTGGCAAGTCGTTTCCTACGGCGCCGACGGCGAACCCGGTGGCGAAGAAGAAAACGCAGACGTGATTGACTAAGGATCCGTCTCTTTCACTGACCATGTACCGTCGTACATCGACAATCCGACACACGCGTGGCTTCACCTTGGTGGAAGTCATCGTGGTGGCCATCTTGCTGTCCTTCGCGGCGTTGGCTGTGGTTCCATCACTGCGAGCCAACCCCTCGGCCCGGTTCCAACTGGCCAGCGATCAAGTCATGGATTTGCTGTCGGTGTATGCGTTGCGCGACCGCACGGGGAATGCTCCCGTGGCGTTGCAACGTCAACTTGATTTCCAAGGGATGGAAGTGGTCTCCGATCGCTTGGCCCTGTTGGTGCAAGATGAAACCGACGGGGTGACCGAGTGGCGCATCGACCCCCACGTACGACCCGTCGAGCTGATCGATGCCATCTCCCGAGACGGAATCGACGTCCGTCTTGACGGCGAACTGATTGACGCCGAAGGCGAACCCATTGCGCACCGGCCTGGGGAAGACCGACCCGACATTTTGGTTTTGCTCCGTCAAGAGGACCTTCAACTCACGGCCATGATCCGGCTGAGTCCATGGTCCATCGCACCCAGCCGAGATGGGCGGGCTGAGGCCATGGATGAAATCGATCTGGATGGTCTTGGCCGAAGTGAGGTGGACTGGTGAAGCGTCCCGGAGTTGCCTTGGTGGAAGTCATCGTCGCGGGACTGATCTTGGCCGCGGGCCTTGGTTCTATATTCAGTCTGACCGGCGCCTCCATGGGAACCCAAACCGAGGGAGCAAACCGTATCGTCGCCGCGTGGTTGGCCGACGGCTTGCTGGGCATGGTGATGACCGAAGGACCAGCACGGTATGCGCGAAGGAATGCCGATGAAGGTGTGTTCGACGCCCCGTTCAGTGCCTACGAATACGAGATCAGAATTCTGGATCAAGGCGAGCGAGACCCATTCCAAGTGACCGCCACCGTCCGCTGGGGACCTGGACCAACCGATCTCGTTCGAGTCCAGACCCTCGTGGCGACCCGACGCGAACCCCTTTGGCTTGAGACGTACATCGACTACTGGGACGAACTTGAAGAACCGCGCGAGCCCTTCCTCGAAGTCGACCGGGAAGACCGGTGGTACGGATCGGACGAAGAAGAAGGTGCCTCGGGCACTGGTGACACCGGCACCACCGCTGGAGGTGCAGGATGAGACGCGGCTTCACTCTGATCGAACTGATCATTGCGGGGACGATCGCCGCCATGATTGCCGGCACGCTGGCGGCCAGCTTCTCCAACCTCGGCAACGCTCGGGAGTCTGCACGACGCCGACTCGATGCCGCGGTCCGTGCCGATGCCGCCTTGGAAGCCATGCGACGTGAAATTGTGTCGGTGGTTCGGACCGATGATCTCTTCTACACCTACCTCTCCATCGAAGACGATGGCGGTGAGGATGCCGACTTCGATGAATTGATCTTGTTCAATACGCGATTGCGTTCGGTACGAAACACCGCCAACTATGCCGGTGATGGCCAGGAGTACGAAACCGCATTTCGAATTGAGCAAATGGGGAGCGACCTCCCCACCCTGTGGCGTCGTCGAGACACCATGCCCGATGAATTTTGGCGGGGCGGAGGTCAAGCGCGACCAGTGGCCGAAGGCATCGTGAGCCTTTCCATTCGCGCCTGGGATGGTGACGAATGGCTCAGTGGCTGGGACTCAGACCGCCAAGGCCTGCCCATGGGCGTGGAAATTTTGATCACAGCCACGGGTGCCAAACCTGGAGAAGATCCATGGGATGCCCCGCTGGTCGATCTTCGAACCGTTGTTCCCATTGACCGGGTGGTTCCTCCCAAAGATCACTTCGAGGAAATCGAGGTCCTCCTTGCAGAAGAGCTCGCGGAGGAACAGGGTGGTACCGGAAACGGTGATGGCCAAACGGGTGAGGGCGGTGAAGGCAGCATCCAGTCTGGTGGCATCCAACCCGGCGGCGGTGGACGACCAGGCATTGGAGGTGGCGGAGGTGGAGGCCGACCAACCGGCGGTTCTG
>CAXBRK010000114.1:0-6667 GCA_963978155.1 uncultured Phycisphaera sp.
ATTCTGCGTCGCTTGTTTCGTGTTGCAACTTGGCCTGCACGGTGAAAGTGATGCCGCGGAAGAACGGGGCCACGTGCGGGCTGAAGCGCACCGGCGTGCCCAAGTGTCGACTCATCTCGCGCTCGTGCGTGTGGTGCACCAACTTGTACGGCGTCACGCCATCGGCGAGCGCTTCGGGATCGTTCCGCGGCGAAGGGGTTCGGCCCGCACCGGAATAGCCCGAGACGCCAAAGCCGTGGGGGGCTTCGGCCAGATCGTCGACCAGCGGACGCAAGGCCAGTTGCCCGGCGGTCGCGTAGCAGCCCGGGTTGCTGATGCGTGTGCTGTGCTGGATGTCCGCGCGGAAATGTTCGGTGAGGCCGTAGGTCCAGTCGTCGGTGAAGCGGTGGTCGCTGCTCACATCCAAGATGACGGTGTCGGTGCCCTCAAACGCGGGACACCACTTTGCGGCGTGACCGTCGGGCAAGCACAACACCAGCGCGTCCACCTTGCGGGCGGCGGCTTCTTCGGGGGTGAGGTTTTCGAACACCAACCCGTCGGGCGCGGCGGGCACGTGCTGCTGCACCAGATCCCCGGCTTGGCTGCTGGAACAGGCAAACACACACTCGAATTCGGGATGCTGCCCGAGCAACGTCAACATCTCGGCCCCCACGTACCCGCGGGCGCCCACCAATCCGATCGACTTAGACATGGGCGGGCTCCGGTTCGTGGAAGGTGGCTTCTTGCCCCAGCGCTTCGGCGATGCAGGCGTTGATTTCCTCGTGGTTTTCGAGGCCGTACCAGAACACCAGCCACTCGCCGTCGCGGTGCATGCCGTCGGCCCGCGAGAGGTACCACTTGTTCACCGGGTTCGTGGGCTTCGAACGCCAGAACATCTTGGGGTGCTGCTCGCGCAGGCGGTTCCACATCGACGCCCCCAAACCAATGCCCTGGGCTTCGGGACCCAGTGCGAGTTTGTCGAGGTAGTCGACGCCAATCGTGGTGGACCGCACGATGGCAATGGCGGTGTAGTCGCCGCCCAAGTGCACATCGGCGTCGCCGAGCCGATCAAAGAAACCGTCCTTCAGCGTCTTGCCAAAGCTGCGTTCAAGAAGCGTGGTGGTTTTGGCTTGGTCGAGTTGATCGCCGCCTTTCAAGTCGACGATGGGCGTGCCCATGCGGACCAGCGTGCCGCTGCCTTGGTGGGTGAACAACTCCCGCGCGACTTTGGCGGGGGAGGTGATCGACACCGACGCATCCACATCAAGCTCGGACAACAAGTCGCGGATCTCGATGAGTTTGCGGGCCATGCCACCGTTGATGGTGCCGTTCAGCA
This sequence comes from uncultured Phycisphaera sp., assembly GCA_963978155.1. Lineage (GTDB taxonomy): Bacteria > Planctomycetota > Phycisphaerae > Phycisphaerales > SM1A02 > UBA8653. The sequence continues at coordinate 1,316 of CAXBRK010000114.1, forward strand.
ACATCTCGTCGAGATCTTGTTCGCAGTTCACCGCGGGGATGACTTTGCCGTGCGGGTTCAAGATGCCTCCGGTGGGGGTGAGGAAAATCACTTTTTGTGATCGGCGCCAGGTGGCCATCGCCCGCGCGGCAGTGTCGGCGTTCACGTTGAGCAGTTGTCCGTCTTCGGTGGTGCCGATGGGGGCAATGATCGGCATGCGGTCGCGCTCGATCGCGGTGGCAATGGCTTCGCCGTCGAGCCCGGTGATTTCACCCACCAAGCCAAGCCCGGGGGTTTCGGTGGGGGTGGCGTGGAAGACGCCGTTGGTGAGCCGGCGGGTGCGCACGCCTTTGGCTTCAAGGGCGTCGGCCAACTCGGTGCCCACTTCGCCAAAGACTTTGGTGGCCGCGGCCAGCACTTTGGGGGTGGTGACCCGCAGCCCATCGTGCCACTCGGGTTCGATGCCGGCCGATTCCATTTCGGCGGTGAGTTGTGGGCCCGCGCCATGAATGACCACCGGACGCAGCCCCACGTGGTGCAAGAGCGCGAGGGCCGAAGCCAACTCTTCCAGATCGTCTTGGATCAGACCGCCGCCCACTTTGACCACGGTGCAGCGTTTGCCTTCGGCATATTCCGACAGGTACCGGTCGACTTCGGAACGGCCGCCCAGGTTGTGCAGCAAGTTCACCACGATGTCACGCAACATGGGTCACCTCCGGCACGCCGGCTTCGATGGTCTGGGTGTAGGCCTTGGCGGTTTGCACCAGCGAATCGATCGCCACCCACTCGTCGGCTTGGTGGGCCTGGGCGATGTTGCCGGGGCCCAGCACGATGGTGGGGTGTCCGGCTTGGTGGAAGAGCGCGGCTTCGGTCCAGAAGTCGACGTCCTCTCCTTCGGTCAAACCGGTGTGCGCGAGGAAGGCGGCCACTTCATCGCTGGTGTCGAGCGGGGGGGCCAAGAAGCGTTCGGTCCACTCAACCGAGGCATCCGCGGGCAGGCACGCCCGGAGCGCGGCGGCCATCTCGGGTCCGTCGTCGCCAGGGCGCGGGCGAAAGCCAAAGCGCACGAGCATTTGCGAATTCACCACGTTGGATGCGACGCCACCTTCCAAAATGCCAATGTTGAAGCGGGCGTGTTCCAAGATGCCGCCGGGTTCGGTGAGGGCGAGCGCGGCGTGGCTCCAGCGGACGGCGTCGTGCGCGGCCGAGTGTCCGGCGGCGTTGGCCATGCTGGTGTGGGCGGCTTCGCCTTGGAAGATGGCCGAGAACGAGGCAAAGCCGCGGTGGCGCCGCACCGCTTTGGCTTCGGTGGGTTCGGCCACGACCACCGCACTGGGGTGCCAATCGGTGTGGGCCAAGAAGTGTTCGATGCAGTCGCCGTGTCCGGCTTCTTCGTCGGTGTTGAAGAGCACCGCCACGTCGTGGTCGGTTGCTTCGACCGCGGTCAGCATGCACGCGGCCGCGCCTTTGATGTCGCAGCTGCCCAGCCCGTGCACCTTGTCACCGGCTTCGGTCAAGGTGAACGGGTCAAGCGTCCACTTCGGATCGACCGGCACCGTGTCGAGGTGGCAGTTCAACAGCAGCTTGGGTGCACCGCGTTTGGCGACCAGGTTCACACGTCCTTGGCCCAAGTCTTGGAACTCGGTGGTGAACCCCGCGGCCTGCAACTGCCCGGCCGCGTACTGCATGATGGGATCGTCCACCTGCATGGTCTCGGCGGGCTTTGAGGTGTCGCACGACACCAACGCCCCAAGGTGTTCGAGAATGCGCTGCTTCATGCCATCACCTGCTTGGCCGCCAGGGCCGAGGCGTTGCCGTGGATCTTGATGAAGCCCGCCGCGTCGTCGGCGCTCCAACTGGCCTTTTGCGCGTAGACCGCGTCGTCGGCCACCAGCGCGTGGGGTGTGTCGATGGCCACCGGTTCGCAGGTGCCGCCGTGGGTTTCGAGGGTCACGGTGCCGGTGACGTTCTTTTGGTTGGAGACCAAGAACGCTTCGAGGTCGTGACGCAGCGGTTCGTGGAAGAACCCGCCAAAGACGAGATCGGTCCACTGCCGTGCGGCGTCTTGTTTGAAGGACGCTTGGGCTTTGGTCAGCGTGAGTTCTTCAAGACCGCGGTGGGCCACCAGCAAGGCTTCGATGCCCGGGCACTCAAAGACGATGCGTCCCTTCAAGCCCACGATGGTGTTGCCGGTGTAAATGCCGCGGCCCACGCCGTAGGCGCCGAAGGTTTGGTTCAGCTGCGCGAGCATGTCGGGCCCGGCGATGGCTTGGCCATTCAACGCCACTGGGATACCGCTTTGGAATTCGATGGTGCATTGGGCCGGGGCTTCGGGCCACTGCGACCGGGGTTGGCACATGCGGTAGGTGTCTTCGCCCGGGGCACCAAACTCGTCGATCTCGGAACCGGAGATGGTGGTGCCGAGCAGGTTTTCGTTGATGGTGTACTTCTTGTAATGGTCGGGCACGTCAAAGCCGCGGGCCTTGAGGTAATCCATCTCGTAGGGCCGGAGGGCTTCGGCTTCTGATTGGATGTCGCGAATTGGTGCGAGCACGGGCAAGTCGCACACCGACCGCAGGGATTGGTCAAAGCGGAATTGGTCGTTGCCCATGGCGGTGCACCCGTGGGCGACTGCGGTCGCGCCGAGGCTTTGGGCGATCTTCACGAGTTCTTCCACGATGACGTAGCGGTCGGAACACAGCAAGGGATACCGCTGTTGGTACTTCTCGCCGCCCATCACAAAGGGCTTCACGAAGGAATCCCACAGGGCTGGTCCCGCATCGGCGGTGATGTGTTCGGAAGCGCCGAGCTCGAGGGCGCGGTCTTTGATGGCTTCGGATTCACCCGGGGCGAGTCCGCCGGTGTCGACGTGCACGGTCACCACGTGGTGGCCACGCTCGATGAGCCAAGGAACGCAGAACGAAGTGTCAAGCCCGCCCGAAAAAGCGAGCACGGTGGGAGCAGTGGACATGGGAATCCTTTACAGATGCACCGGCGTGGGTGCGAGCAGGCGGGCCATCAAGGCCTTTTGCACGTGAAGCCGATTTTCAGCTTCGGGAATGATGAGTGACGTCGGCGCGTCCATGACGGCATCGGTCGCTTTGACGTTGCGCCGTGCGGGCAGGCAATGGCTGAACGCGGCGTGGTTGGTGCGGGCCATCTTGGCTTCGTCGACGATGAAGTGCTGGTACGCCGAAGCGGCTTCCGACTGCGCGGCGGCTTGGCCGTAGAGCGGCAAGCATCCCCAGCTTTTGGCGTACACCACATCGGCGTCGTCGTACGCGCTGAGATCGTGGGAGATCTGAAAAGAGCCGCCCGAGGACGCCGCATTGGTGCGGGCGTCGTTGAGGTAGCGGTCATCCAGCAGCCAGCGTTCGTCGGGGCAGAGCAAGGTGACGTCCATGCCCGCGCGGGTGGCGATGCGTACGGCCGAGTTGGCCACCGCGGTGTTGAGTGGTTTCGGATGCGGCACCCACGTCATCACGTACTTCTTCCCCCGAAGATCGTTGGTGCCAAACCATTCCCGAAGCGTGAGGGCGTGGGCCAACTCTTGGCAAGGGTGCGTGATGGTTTCCATGTTGATGACGGGCACGCTGGCGTACTTGGCAAAGCCTTGGATCACGCGGTCTTGGCGATCAACCGACCAATCTTCAAACATGGGGAACGCCCGCACGGCGATGGCGTCGCAGTAGGTAGAGAGCACGCGGGCGGCTTCGCTGATGTGCTCTTCGGCGTCGCCGTCCATGACCGCGCCGTCGTCAAAGGCCATGCCCCAGGCGCTCTTGCCGGGTTCCAGCACAATGGCTTTCGCGCCGAGTTGCCACGCGCCGAGTTCAAACGAGGTTCGGGTGCGCAGGGAAGGGTTGAAGAAGAGCAGCGCGATCGACTTGCCTTCCAGCAGCGGCTGCAGCGGGGTGTCTTTCAGTTCGCTGGCGTGCTGCAGCATCTGATCGAGCTCATCCCAAGCCCAATCTTGGGTTTCGAGGAAGTGCATGTTCATACGGCCACGCCTTCTTGCATGGCATCGAGGGCACGCACCAAGGACTTGGCCGCGGCGGCGGAGGGGGTGGCGATGAAAATGGTGTCGTCACCGGCGATGCAGCCGACCATGCCTTCGGGGGGCGTAGCGTCGAGCTTGCTGGCCAGCAGCGAAGCGTGCCCGGGTGCAGTGCGCAACACCACCATGGTCCCCGCGATGGTGCGGCTGAAGAGGTGGCGTTGCAGTGCGGTTTCCAAAGGGGCCCCAAACACAGGGGCCGAAGGCGTGAAGCCTCCAGGGAGGCTGTAGCCACCCGGCCCACGGACCGCGCCAATGGCGGCCAAGTCTCGAGAGACCGTCGCCTGGGTGGCGGCCTCACCGGCATCGGCCAGCGCGGTGGCCAATTCCTCCTGGGTGCGGACGGAACCGGCGTTCAGAAGTTGGGTGAGCAAATGGCGGCGGGCGTCTCTGGGCATAGGTGCAAGATTATGCACAGGCCTGCAAAATTATGCAAATGATTTGTATGGGTCTAAATGCAAATTCTGTCAGTATTGATGGGCGTGATCCATTCGCCTGGGGATGCATTGCGTCAATCAGAGCTAGAGCTGTTCTTGGGTGATTGTTGGCGTCTCAATTGGTTGAGTGAGGTTCATCGTCGAAGTTGAAACCCATCTGTTCTCCGCTCAACGGTGGTGCTTGGTCGTTTTCTTTCGGTTCCTGTGTGATCCAAGTGGCCAGGTCGGATTCAAACTTGTTAGGCCAAGGTCTAGCACCCTTTTCTTTGAGTGCTTCGAGTGCCAATGTGTCTTTGTTTCGAACGTAAACAGGAGTGGACTTGTATTTGGTCAATTCTTTCCAAGCGCCATCCCAAGTCCCCCCTTTTTTATGATCCGCATTGACAACCAACGTTGCATTTGAAAATGCGTAGATCACTTTGTTTCGATCCATGGCTTTCCATACTTGAAATCGTGACTCAGGATCGAATGGGCTAATCAGAAGAAGATTGCCTTCCACGATGGCGTCTCGAGCGGATCGATCGACAACCTTTGACATCAAGCTGTCTGCGAGGACGCCAACAACATTTCCGCCGGCATGTAGGGCTGATTCCATCGCAAAGACATCAACACCTTTGGCTCCACCAGAAATCACAGTGACGCCATCGTTCGCGGCTTGTTGAGCTTGCTCTCTTGTAAACGACTCTATTTCATCGTCTGTTCGTCTCGATCCCACGATTCCCAGCCCCCCTTTTCCGGCCAGCTCTAAGTCCCCACACCCAAACAACAAAGCGGGTGCATCATGCTTGAGTTTTGATTTCAAGATTTGTGGATACTCTTCGTCGGCCCGACTGATTACCCAGATCGCCCGGCCTCTCCAGTTCTCTAAGGCTTGAGTGA
>CAXBRK010000115.1:0-6527 GCA_963978155.1 uncultured Phycisphaera sp.
CACCGCGGCGGTTGCTGGTGCGGCCGAAGCCCGTCGTCCTGGTGGAGCGGGGGGCCGAGCGGCCCAAAGGCCGGCCAACGTCAAAATCGGCCGAAACGAGATGGTCACGGTCATGAACCCCACCACCGGGGAAAAGCAGGAAATGAAGTTCAAAAAAGCCGAACCCCTGATTCGGGACGAAGGCTGGCGGTTGGTCCCTTCGGGCTGACTTGCTTGTTTTGAGTTCTGATTTGCCTGCCCCGGGTATTGCCGTAAGTTCTTATTTGTGAGGAACTTACTCCCAATACTCCTCCTGTGCGGCCTGGGCGTTGGCTGCAGTTCGTCGCCCCAGATGGTGGCCTATCCGGTGTCCGCTGGGTGCCTCGAAGGGCCAGATGGGTCGGCCTTTGCTGGCCGGCTTGATGCCCGTTACGGCGCGCCTGATCCTTCGAACCGTTGGAACAATCCAACGATCAGGGAGTGGCGGATCGAACGCACCATGGTTTCCAATGGCCGGGTCCGGGTGATGGGAACCCGCCAGAGCATTGAGCGTCAACAAACCACCCGCTGAGTTACCGCAAGTTCTCCACATCCCGGCAAGTTCTCCACGGCAAGAATTGCCCGCATTGACAAGCGCTTCGCATTCGCCGAAATTGCGACCGCGTGGTTGGTGTGTGCCAAGTCGCGTGGATGGCGGTCCCTCCCCCCCGGACCGAGAATGGAGTCACCGTGGGCACCACCACGAAGAAGGAACTGGTCGATCGCATCGCCGATTTGACTGGAATGCGTCGTACGGATGTTCGAGACATCGTGCAACTTTTCCTCGACGGCATGGTGGAGGAACTTGCGGACGGCAACCGCTTGGAATTCCGAGACTTTGGTGTCTTCGAAGTGAAGCACCGTGCGGCACGTATCGCGCAAAACCCCAAGACTCTTGAACCCGTTCCCGTTCCTGAACGAAGCGCCATTCGCTTCAAAGCGGGCCGGCTGATGAAGATGGCCATGGAAGACCCCGCCGCGTTCGAAGCAAGCTTCGGAGATCGGCGTTTGTCCCGGGCGGTCCCGGCGACGGCCGAAGTCGAAGTTCTGGGTGCTGCTGGACGCCAAGCCGAAGTGAAGCCGCTTGCTTCGTCCAAGAAGAAGCAGGTCCAGCCCAAAAGCAACGGCTGAACGTCCCGATCAGCGCTTGCTGGTTCATGCATGATTCATGCTGACACGTGCTGATGGCACCAAGGTCGATGCCCCCATGGACTTTGGACTGGTCATGCTCGCCGCTGTGGACAACCTGTCTTGATTGCTCCATCCCCGAACTGAAGGCGTAGTTTCTCGTCATGGCGGAACGCAAATCAACTGGAAAAGACGATCGCAACCGTGGCATCGATCCGGCCCAGGCAGCGCGTTTGTTGCAGTCCGTTCCGCCCGTTGACCGGGAAGCCGAAAATGCACTTCTGGGGTGTTTGCTTCTTGAGCCAACGTGCTTGGCGGAAGTGCATGAGTTCGTCCGCAAGGCCGAAGACTTCAGTGATCCTCGCAACGCTCGATTGTTCGCGGCCATCGCGGCCATCAGCGACACCGAGCCGAGTTGGCAAGTGCAGGAACTTGCTTCGAAGCTTGATGCCGAGGGCCAGTTGGAGTCCATCGGCGGAACCGATCGCATTGCTTCGCTGATTGAGGCCATGCCTTCGGCGGCCCGAGCGGCTCAGTTCGCCAAGCTGGTTGGAAGTGCGGCGCACATACGGGAACTCATCTCCACCGCCACCGAGATCATTCACGATGCGTACCACGCCGGCCAAGATGCCGAAGGCGTTATTGCGCGGGCCGAACAGTTGATGTACGAAGTCTCGCGTTCGCGGGACACCATGAAGAGTTCCACCCTGCAAGCGCTGCTTGAAGCGGTGATGGAAGACATTGAGCGGCGTGAAGGTGGCACCTCACGTGGCATCAAGACAGGGTTCTACGAATTCGATGACATGACCCAGGGCATGCAGCCGGGCGAGATGCTGATCTTGGCGGCTCGTCCTTCTATGGGCAAAACCGCGCTGGCCCTGAACATCGCCGAACAGGTCGCGCTGCGGGGCACCCGGACTTTGGTCTTCAGTTTGGAAATGAGTCGAGAGCAGTTGGTGGAGCGGATGCTGGCCGCCAAGTCGGGCGTCTACGCCGACAAGCTCCGCAAAGGCGCGCTCGCGAAAGAAGATTGGAACCAGTTGATGCGGGCTTCCAATGAACTCTCGGAAGCACCGCTGCACATCGACGACACGCCCGGACTCACCATGCCCCAGGCGCGATCACGGGCTCGCCGCTTGGCCAGCCGTGAATCAGGCTTGGGGTGCATCGTGATCGACTACCTGCAGCTCATGAGCATGGGCACCCGAGTGGAATCTCGACAGATTGAAATCTCTGAGATCTCCCGGGGGATCAAAGCCATGGCCCGTGAATTGAAGGTCCCGGTGCTGGCTTTGTCCCAGTTGAACCGAGCGGCCGAACAGCGGGAAGGCCACCGTCCCCGCATGAGCGATCTGCGGGAATCTGGAGCCATCGAACAAGATGCGGACGTGGTGATGATGTTGCACCGCGAGGAGTACTACCACCAGTCCACGCCCGATTGGCTCGACCACAACCCCGAGAAGCGCGGTCTGGCCGAGTTGATTTTGGCGAAGCAGCGGAACGGCCCCACCGGCACGGTTCGTTTGACGTGGGACAACCGACTGACCCGGTTCAAAAACCACACCGGCCAAACCGGACCGGGAGGCACCTACGAAGCCAAACCGATTGGTGAGTCTCAACCGCCCTTGGGGAACTTCTCTCCGGGTCGGGCGACTGGTCCCGTCGAAAATCACCGCGACGGAGGCGGGCCGGACGACTTGCCCATTTGATACGGCCGGTCAGTCGATCGTACTGGCCCACTTCTCCAAGCAGTTGATTGGCAATGTGCGCGCTTTCGCGCCATGATGCACCTTGTCGATGCCCGAAGCACTGGACGAATCTGATTTTCGCCGTCTGGTTGCATCAGCACGCTGGGGGGACGATCACGCTTGGCGGACTTTGGTGGAGCATTGGACGCCCCGGCTGTTTGCGTTCTTACACAGCCGTTGCCGCGACCCAGAACTCAGCGAAGAATTGGTGCAAGACGTCTTCGTCAAAGTGGCCCAGCGGTTGGTGGACTATGACGAGCGGGGGCGGTTCTCCAGTTGGATCATGCTGATTGCCATCAATCGCCTGCGGGATGAAATGCGGCGTCGAACGCGGCATGCTCGGCCGGTGGAGCACGAAACTCTGGGGGCCCTGGCCGGCAGCACCCCATCGACCGCGCCAGATGCTCCTGGAGCGCAAGAATCGCGAAGAGCCTTGGACGACGCCCTCCGAAGCCTCTCGGAGCCCGAACGAGAGTTGCTGCACCTGAGGCACGCCGTCGGACTCTCGTTTTCCGACATATCGGAACTGCTTGGCGAGCCCCGGGGCACCCTTTTGGCCCGCCATCACCGGGTCCTGGGCAAGTTGCGGGCCTTTTTGGCCCCGCATGATCCCAACAATCCTCAGGAACCGAACGCCACTTCGGACGAAGAAGGGGGGGACGCATGAATTCTCGCAATCATCCGGAGACTTCAGACGTTTCACTTCAAGCGATGGCCTCCCACGACACCAACCCGAGCCCTGATTCCGCCGTTGGCGGCTTTGACGAGGCTGCGTTCGGTGATCCTCAACTCGAAGCGCAACTGACCCAGCATTTCGCCAGTGAGGCGGACGCCACCGGGGTTGATCTTTCGGCATTGGCTGCCCGCGTGGCCTCGGTCTCGGCGGAAGAACTGCCGTCCCGGGTGTACCGCCCACGGGTGCGTCGCTTCGCGCCGTTGCAAGCGGCGGCCCTGATCGCCGTGGGTCTGGTGGCCTTGCGTCTGCTTGGTCCTTCTCCCGCGCCCGCCACCCTGGATTCCAGCGGGTTGGTCGCCAGCCCGATCGCTTTGCCGGCGACGGTTTTGGCGGACGTTGATCTGTTGACCCGAGACATCGTGGTGCGTGAGCGGGCCATCTCGAATCTTTCTGGTGTCGCCGACTTCGAGTGCGAGCTTGAAGCGTTGTTCCCGGAGGCGGAGTTCCGATGCGATTCCTGAAGCACTTTGGAACAGAACGTCCTCGTCGTGCTGGACACCGGCAGTGGCTCCCCATGGTTGTGGGTACCGCCATGCTGTTGGCCTTTGTGGCCCCGGCGGCCGACGAGTTGTTGCGCGGCAATGCCTTTGCCGAAGAAGTGCTGGTGGTGGCCGAAGACCTCGACCCCCGCCTCTCCGAGCGACTTCGAAGTTTGCACGACTCCGATCCTGAAGGCTTTGCCGAGCGCATTGCGGCGAGCACCCAACTCCGCGCCTTGGTGGACATGCGGCGTGAAGATCGCCGGGCCTACGACATGAAAATTCTCGAGTTGAAGACCGATGCCAAAGTGCGCACGCTCGCGGCGACGGTTCGGCAGGCTCGAGTGGATGGGGACGACGCGGCCTTCGCGTCTGGCCGTGAAGAACTTCGCATGCAGCTTCGCATCCAAGCGGGGATGCGGCTGGCCAACCGGTTGTTGCAGATCGAACGCATGGAAGACATGGTTGAACAGCTGCGTGAGCGGTACGACCGGGAAGTGGCCGAAGCCGAGGCCGACGTCGAAGTCCGTTTGCAAAATTTGCTGGAAATGACCGACGAACCGGCGGAGTGAAGGACATTCGTCCTACGATCCGCGCATGATCGAAGTAGGAAAAAAAGCACCCGCCTTTCATCTCGCCGACGGCGACGGTGAGAAGCATCGTTTGTCCTCATACGCCGACGGCTACGTCGTGCTGTATTTCTATCCCAAAGACGACACGTCTGGCTGCACGAAAGAAGCCTGCGCGTTCCGAGATCTGCACCCCGAATTTTCCGGCTTGGATGCGATGGTTTTTGGGGTGAGTCCAGACCCGGTGGCGTCGCATGCGAAGTTTGCGGCGAAGTACGAATTGAATTTCCCGCTGCTGGCCGACGAGAAAGACGACGAAGGCACCCCGCCCCTGTGCGAGAAGTACGGCGTCTGGCAAGAGAAGAGCATGTACGGCAAGAAGTACATGGGGGTGGTCCGGACCACCTACCTGATCGCTCCGGGGTGGAGGGTGCTGCAACGCTGGGACAAGGTCAAAGTGCCTGGTCACGCCGAAGCCGTCTTGGCGGCGATTCAAGAAGACCAAAGCAACGGTTGAATCGCGCAGGTCCTGCCGATCATGACATTGCTTGTCCGCCTCGTTGCATCCTTCTGGCGTTGATGACTTTCGGGAGTCCATCCCCAAGCCGATGATCAATTCCGAGTAAGGTCCAACTGATGTATGCGTTGCTGCTGGCTTTCCGATACCTGCGTACCCGGCTGATTCCATTGGTCGCGATCGGTGCGGTTGGCCTGTGTGTGGCTTTGGTCGTCGTCGTGGTCAGCATCATGTCCGGCTTCCTGTATCAGATGGAGCGGGCCGGGAAGACGCTTATTGGTGATGTTGTGGTGACCAACGGCTTGCGGGGATTGCCCGATCCTGAAGGGTTCATTGCCGAGCTGAAGCAGAACGAAGCCATCGCGGCCGCGACGCCAGTGGTGGACACTTTCGCCACCATCCGAATGCCCTACGACGAAGTCCGTGGGGTTCAGGTGTGGGGGATCGATCCTGAATCTTTTGATGAGGTCACCGGATTTGCCCAGACCATGCATTGGACCCCGGAAGGCTCGGGAACCGATTGGAGCGAGCAAGATTTTCGGCGTGACCTTTCGCCCGAACTGTTGATGAAATTGGAAGCGGAAGGGCGGGCCTTGGCCCGGGTTGAAGCGGATGGCACCATCCGTCCAGGCATTTGCTTGGGTTTGGAGATTTCAGTTGGCAACAAGAGGAACGATGAGGGGACCTATGACCCCATCACCCGCTATTTCATGCCGGCGCAAGAACCAGTGGTGTTGACCACGATTCCTCCTGAAACGCTGAACACCACCCCCGAGCCGGTCAGCATTGCCTTTGCGCCCGTGAATGAGTTTTCCTCGGGTTTGTTCGTGATTGATCAGGAGCGTGTCTTCGTTCCCTTGGCTGAAGCACGACGCATGACCAACATGACCTCGGCCGAAGAAGTGGATGAAGAAGGTCTCCCGACCGGCAAGGAGTTCCCCGCCCGATCCAGCAAGATTATGGTTCTTGGGAACGGACTACCCGAAGCCGAAGTGCGTGAAATTGTGGACGCCGCGTATCGCGAATGGGCTGAACGCGAGGGGCATGCGATCAATCCCATGATCTTCAAGGTTCAGACCTGGCGAGAGAGCCAAGCTTCGCTCCTGCAGTCCGTGGAAAACGAACGGGAATTGATGCGCACGCTCTTTAGTTTGGTGTATTTGGTGTGCGCGGGGTTGGTGCTGGCCATCTTCCATGCGATCGTCACCGAAAAGACCCGGGATATTGGAGTGCTTCGGGCTTTGGGCGCGACGCGACCAGGTATTGCCATGATCTTTGTGCAATACGGCGTGGTGATTGGCATCTTGGGTGCGATTCTTGGTGTGTTGCTGG
>CAXBRK010000116.1:0-6512 GCA_963978155.1 uncultured Phycisphaera sp.
GCCGTCGTCAGCAGCATCTGCTCCTGATCTCGGACGCCGGCGGCGGCCCGGCCTCGTGCTCGAGCTGCAGAGCGTGCGTCATCATTGCCGGTGGGTGTGGTGTTGGTGCCATTGTAAATCAGTTCGATGTTCTGACGGTCGAGTCGGAACATCTCCGAAAGGATGATGCGGTTGTTGTCCGAGACAGCAACCGCACGGCAGCTGCCGCTCAGAAGGTCATGCGTGGCCCGCATCCGCCAGCTCGGGAGCCATCCCGATTTGACCAGTTGGAAGACAACGGCCGCTGGCGTTCCGTGTCGGCTGCAGGCGCGCATGGCACCGAGCCCGTAAGACGCCCAGGGCAGGACGAGCAGTACTCGGTCTGGGGAGACATCCTCGAGCAGCCTCGTCATGCGGTAGGCAAACCGTCGTTGACTCATGCGGTACCGGAGGCCAGTCCCCGGTTGTTCGGCCAATTCGCACGTGTGGTGGGTCGCACCGAGGGACTCGAGGTGCTGAACGAGTGGCCTCAGGTCTTCCCGCCCTGAGCAGGCGGTGTGGACGTCCCAGCCTGCGTCCAGCGCGGCGGGAATGACAGGAGTGATGTAGGTCCGGTCAGCGCCGCCCGGCGACCAGGATGAAAACGCGATGAGAAGCCTCATGGCGCCACCGGGACGTCGTTCGGGTAGTCAAACCGCCGGAAGTCCTCTTCGAAGACATCGTGGATGATCTTGGCCAGAGGCGGTGTGATCAGGTGATATGGCTTCACCCCTGTCGCCTGTCGCTTCTCTGTGTAAATGAATTCTGAAGTTGCCGGTGCGATTTTTTCGCCGACAGAGGCCAAGTCGTGATCGAAAGACTCGAAGCGTCCGATGAAGTCGTACGAAACATGCTCCTGCAGGGTTTGCACCGATTGCACCCGCCAGTGTGGATCCATATCAATGGGGTCTTGGTCTGCGATCGTGCGAACGAAGTCCTCGAATGTGATTTCACTTTCATCGTCGATGGGTCGTCCAAGCAGACGAAGCAGCGTCGCGCGAACGTGGGTGGGTCGTACGATCTTTTGGAGATAGCACGAGAGAAGTCGGTCGAACGGGTTACGCACGAAAGTGAAACGGAAGCAGTCGGTGTCAGCGAGCAGGTGCTCGAAATCATCGACTCTGGACAGACGCAGAAGCGGGCTGGCCGATCGATCATGGATGTCCCCAACCGTGTCTGGCACCATGTTGGGATTGCCCGCTTCGAGTCGGCGGAGCGACCAGATGATCGATGAGCATCCGACCTTCGGATTGCAGACGTACACGAAGCGGTGCGTGGTGGACGCATGAACTGCCTGTTGAAGGAAGGACTGGGTCCAGAGGGATCTCTCCGTGGTGCCTGCCGGCCTGAAGATGTTCGATAGCCATCGTTTCATTGTGGGTTCTTCGAATGTACCGGGTCAGGGACGGGAGGTCCGCGTGAAACCAGCATAAATCAAGCCTTGACTTATCTCGGTACTTTTTACCGGCTGACTGGTGCCGTAGCCGCATTTCTTTTGCCCTGCATCGGCTTCTTGACCCTTTCCTTCGCCTTTCATCTCAAGCCTTAATTGCGGTCAACAGATCTGGATGCATTCGTTGACCTTGATTAAGCCATGGTTCATACTTATGAGGCCTCTGACGTTGTTGCTCTTTCGCAATCATTGAAAGGGCTGTTACCACGGAGCATGAGTCATGTCCCAAAAGCGTCAATCCCATTCCCCTCTCAGCTTTGCCTGCACCGTGTTGCTGTCCGGCTTGAGCTCATCTGTGTTCGCGGATGGGTATTGGCGTTTTGAGCAAGTGAGTGGGACATCAATCCTTGACTCAGGGCCGTACGGCTTGTCGGGAACGATGAATGCTCGTCCGGCCGCCTCCTTGGCGGTGCCGGTGGAGATTGTGCCGCAGAATGATCTGGCCAACGTCCAGTCGCTTGATCTTGGATGGATCGATAGCACCAGCGGTGGCGTGGTCACGATTGAGGATCCAGTTGGGCAATTGAGCTTCGGCCATCAAAGCTTCACCATCGAGGCCTGGGTCAAATTGGATCAGCTCAGCAACACGATCAATTCGAACCAGCGTCAATGGTTGTGCATGAAGAAGCCTCTCCCTTCCGCAGACACTGAGCTTGACTATGGATTTCTGGTGCAAGCCGGTACCGCCGGAACCTCGGGGCGTGAACTTGCATTTCTCTACGGTGACAATGGGGCCACAACAACCATCGTGAGCTCGCTCGAGGTGAATGACCTTGATTGGCATTTCGTCAGCCTCGCCTACAACTTGGAGACGAAGGAGCTTCGGTTTGGGATCGACGGACTCTTCGAAACGGTGCCTCTCGACAAGCCGGGATTCCCCTTGTATCTCCCGGTGTTGAACTCAGGACCGCTTCGGGTTGGGGCCCATCAGAACGCCTCGGGCACGAACAACCAGTTCCTTCGAGGTTCGATCGATGAGCTTCGAATCACCCGAGGGTGGCTTCCGGTCGACCAGTTGTTGGATGCCGATTGGCCAGACTGCAATCAGAACGGCATGCCAGATGCCATGGATCTGCAAGCCGCGACCAGTGCTGATTGCAACTCGAACTTTGTGCCCGATGAATGTGATGTTGCCTCTGGGGCCAGTGCAGACTGCCAGGATGATGGCATCCCCGATGAGTGTCAGCTTGCCCTTGCCCCGTCCTACCGGTGGGACGACGAACGCTGGGAGGGGTGGCCTGGGTATTCCACCACCTACTCCGATGGGGCATACACCGGCTGGCTGCACTCATTCACCACCACGGGGGAAAGAACCAACATCACCCACGTTGACATGCAGGTGAGTGCATTTGCCGTTGGCGAGAACATGCTGATCTGCGTGTGGTCCGATCCAAATGGCGACGGGAACCCGTCCGACGCTCAGGTGCTGTCTTCTCTCCTCGTCCAAGTTGACGAGGCCATGGCCTGGGAAGTTGTCAGGTTTGATGTCCCGGATGTGGACCTCGAATTCGACGGTGTTCCATTCTTCGTCGGAGGGGTGATGGAAAATCCTGGCGTTTCGGCTTTGATGATTGATTTCGCGCCACCCCATGTTTATGGCGTCAGTTGGATTGTCGGTCGCAACACGCCGATTGACCCCAACAACCTGTCGGAGGAGGCCGTGGAATTCGCTTTGATCGAAGATTCCTTCCCGGGGAACTACGTGGTGCAGGCGGTGGCCGACACCGGGCTTGGCGAGGCCGACTGCAACCAGAACGGTGTTCCAGACGATTGTGACCTCAGCTCAGGGGGAAGCGTCGATTTGAACGCCAACCAAATCCCCGACGAATGCGAGTGTCTGGGGGACATCGACACCACCGGTACTGTCAATTTCGATGACCTTCTTGCGGTGCTCTCCGTCTGGGGGAATTGTCCTGCACGATGCGACGAAGACCTCGATGCCGATGGAGAAGTTGGCTTCACGGATCTGTTGCTGGTCCTCTCCTTCTGGGGGTCATGCCCGGAGTAGCGCCCTTCGCGGGTTGACCTTTGTACGCTTGTGGCATGACCGCCACATTTTCTCGCTGTGTCATCCTTCTTTTCATCTTCAGTATCGCAGGTTGCGCGAGTGATCAACGTTCCCCCGTGGTAGAGGAATGGGGATCCCCAATCGATGCCTACATCGCGGTCGGAGATGTTGAATTTCCGGATGGGTACGACCGCAACATCAAGGACCTTGTGGTCCACCGCGACATGCTGTGGATCGGGTATGGCGACGGCACGCGGAACATGGGCTCCAGTACCCCGGTGGAGTACCGGTACTACCCGTCACCGTCTGCTTCCGGGCCTCAGATTGCCCGTGTAGAAGCCGAGGGGCAAGGTGCCCCGCAGCGCACAGCAGGTGATACTGGCGAAGAGCAAGTGGGTCACTTTCGGCTCCTTTCGGTGGAGGGCAATACCACCCTCTGGCAGGCCGGAGCCGACTCCACCGATGCGGATGAACTATGGACGCAGGCCAAGCCCGCGCCCGAACGGTTGATTGAGGGCAATGTCTTCCGCCTTGACGGGTCCGAAGGCGAACCGTTCTGGACCAAGTACCGCTCGGTGGCTGGAGGGGAGCACGTGCATGACATTGCTGCTTTCGATGGCGCCATCTGGTCGGTTGGGTCTGGTTCCGACCACCGAGGAGAATGGGAAGGCGGGCAAATCTTTCGCTATCTCTGGCGAAGCGACGACGGCGGGAAGTCGTTCCAGACCCACCGCCGATTCATGTACCCCGATCTTGGCAAAGGCGACACCAGATTCCGGCGACTGCTCGTCATCGATGACACGATGTATGCGTTTGGCTACGTGAACCCCTTTGTGGACGGGGGACCTCTCGAGGGGCGTCACCTTGCGGTGTCACGGGGTGGCGAAGTCCGCGAGCTCGAAGCGTGCATCTCTCCCTATGTGGTGGTGGAGACGTGGAATCTCGATGACAACCACGGACTCGTCATCACCCGCGAGGATGATGAAACACCAAGCCGGGCCTTCTCTGTTGATTCGGACGGTTTCCGTGAATTGACGGCATGGGCCGACGTCCGTGTCCGTGATTGCTCGCCTGGATCAGGTTCTGAAGATGTCCTGTTGTTGATCGAACGACGCACGGAACCTCGGAAGTTCGCTGTGGTGAAGGCGAACCGAAACTCCCTGAGCCAATTTGAAGTCGTCCTCGACCTTGGCGAAACCGCTGCGTCCTCCATCACCCTTTGGCACGGCGGTCTTTATGTCGGCACAGATGAGGGGATGATCTTGCGGGTGAAAGGCTTTTGAATTCAGGATCCGATCTCATGGAAAGGCTGAGGGATCGAAGTTTGACGTTTGGGAATTCAGGATGCACTCTTGGATCAGGATTCGCTCACTTCTGATCGGGCAGGAGGAGTGCCGCTCCGGGTTGCACCACCATGCCATCGATATGCCCCGTGATCGTTCTCTGGTCAACTTCAACGAGTGCATGGGCGTGGATCTTTGTCCCGTGGTGTGTCATCACGCCGGCTTTGTTTTCGGCGTAGAACCCCACGACCCGAGCGAAGCCGGGCTGCGTCATCGACCAACGCCACGGCTGAATGTTCTCTCCATGCTCATGTGAAGCATGCGGACAGTGTCCATTGATGACATGAATATCCAGCTGTTCGAGTGTGCCCTCAATCACGAAAGGGAATGGCTGCGTCGTGTCAATACCGTGCTGGCTTGCGGACTCTTCAAGATACGATTCGAGCCGAGCTCCGGAGGTCGGTTTCGATAGGGGTAGATCAACCCGTTTCCACTGCGGTACCACGGCCCGGGTAAGAAGAGTCGCTTGATCGTGTTTGGAAGCAAGCGGTCCAGCCATGGAGACTTCCTTCGAATCGGTCCGCGCGACCCAGGTCTCGCCTCCGAGCATGGTGATTTCACCACCAAGCTTCTCGAGTGCGCCGACGGCAACAACGCCCGATCCTGCCGCTTGAGCCAATTGAATTCGTGCCTCGGTTTTTCCCTCCCGCATCACCGAGCGCATTTCACCGTAGTGTCTGACCTCGAAGGTGGGTTCAGATTTCATGGCGCAGCCTTGCAGCAGCGCGAGACCAAAGAAGAGGCCAGTTCTCAGGGAGTGAATACGATTCATCAAGTCATTTTTCCAGCGAATTCAGTGTGACTGGCCATGGTCGTGTGTTTGAAGCTGATGGAGAAGAGATGTCACCTAGTCATATTGCCATCAGAATGATTTTCAGGATGATCTCATGGCTTTTGGGTCCTTGGGGATGCAGTACGCCGATGGTCTTTTCGAACCGTGTGGTTGGCACTTTTGTTCACAGTATCCACTCTTTGAGTGTGTTTTCTGCGTTGCGATTTTCCAATGGTATTCCGTAAGGATCCTGGCCATGATCATCCACTGCTGTTTGAATTGCCTTATGGACTGAATTTTGCAGGTTTGGTCTGTACAGTGATTTGATGGTTTTGGGGTCTTGATGCTCTGAGGCCGCCGTGCATTGGAGGTAGGCGTGTGAACTGGTATCGATCTTCACTCGGAATCAAAGTTCTCGCCTCAGCTGCGATCTCCACCTGTGCCGGTTGCTTGGTCAATCCGCCTTCGACCGCGACCACCTCCTCAACACCTTCCTTCGAACAGTCTCCAGAAGATCTTCTTGCGGCCGCTCGAGCTTCAGGTCCATGGGAAGTTCGGTCTCTCAAAGAGTCCAATGGGATCAGAAACGGTCCGGACTATGACAGTGCCACCATCTACTACCCCGTGGATCAAGCTGGCGCGTTGCCGGCAAACCAGCAGTTGTCGATCATGGCGTTCTGCCCGGGGTATCGGGGATCCGAGCGTTCGATGGCACCTTGGGGCAAATTCATGGCTTCGCATGGCGTGGTCACGGTCACCCTTGGAACCAACAGCCTGTCTGATGAGCCCCCGGCCCGCGGGCGGGCACTTTTGGGTGCCCTTGAATCGGTCCGCAATGAAAACACACGGGATGGTTCGCCTCTGAAGGGGAAGCTCGCGGTCGCCCAAGCCGGCGTGGCGGGTTGGTCCATGGGCGGC
>CAXBRK010000117.1:0-6405 GCA_963978155.1 uncultured Phycisphaera sp.
ATGGAAGGGCTTGGATGCACACACCTGGCAGCGTCCGGGTCGCCCCCGCCCTCGCCCCCCAGCCCGGGGATCGAGTGCTTGACCTCTGCGCAGCGCCCGGCAGCAAGGCAGGACACTTGGCCTGGTTCATGCGCCAGCAAGGTGAATTGGTGGTCAATGAACTGAGTCGAAACCGAAGCCAGCGCCTGCAGCGCAATCTCAAACTCATGAATATCGAGGCCACCGTGCTCACTGGACCAGGAGAATCTTTGGGAAGACGCTTGGGGCCGACCTTTGATCGTGTTCTCGTGGACGTGCCGTGTTCAGGAACCGGACGGGTTTGGCACGGTGACCCGCGCACCTGGAGCGAATGGAGCACGCGGGCGGTCAAAAGATTGGCCAAGCTGCAACGGATGCTGCTGCATTCAGGAATCGCAGCTCTCAAACCCGGCGGCACGCTGGTGTACTCCACCTGTTCTCTTCTCGAAGAAGAAAATGAATCGGTGTTGGAAAAAATCCCCAACGATGTCACGGTCGAATGGACCAAGCGGTTCACGCCCACACCAGCAGATCCGGTCATCGAGGAAGGCTTTTTCCTCGCTCGGCTCCGACGCGGGTGAGGTGACTTGCACGACCCAAAAAACGAACGGCCAACAGCAGGAAAACCAAACTCAAACCGGTGGCCACGGCCAACTGGTCCTGACGATCGGGCCAGACCGCCAGCAACAACAATGTCAAAGAAAACAAGCCTCGACCCAGGAGACTCTGAAGACTCAGCATCGTGGCTTTGCGGTCTTCACCAATCCGGGAAAGCAGCGCTGCGCGATGCGGCGCGTTGGCCGCAGCCCGCGGCATGCTTCGGCCGAGCGCCAAGGCCACTGCCACCACGGTCATGATCTGGTGGTGCACCGCCAACCACAACGATGCGTTCAAGATCGTGACGAAGAGGGTGCTGAACAGCAGCGTCCCTGAAAGCCCAAATCGGGCCCGCAACCACGGCCCAAGACCAGCGGCCCAGGCCGCCAGCAGCATGGCAAAGGTCCAGTGGACACCTGCAGTGACCCCAACAAAAGCGTCGCCGGAAAGATCTTTCAGGGCGGGCTGGAGATATTCCCATGGAATATGCCAAAGCACGATCATGCCTGCCCACCACGCAACCAGTCGCCACACGGCCGCATCACGCATGTCATGCAAGCAGCGTTTGAGTTGCTTCAGTGGCGCGGCGGCCCGAACACTCCTTGGGGGCTCGACCATCTTCAACAGCAATACAAACGCGGCCAAGGAGGAAGCCGCAGTCAGGAGGTACGCCAGTCGGGGATCGACCACCCAACACACGCCTCCGAGAGCGGCCGCCATCGCCGAAGCCAAAAAACCCAATCGGCTCGACCGAGCCTCCAAACGCTCGTACCGCTCGCCAGCGGATGACTGCAACGTGTCATGCAAAAAGGCCGCATCGGTGCCACTGGTAAAAGCAAACCCAGCCGCCAAGAACAATTGGGCCGCAGCCAGCAGCACAAAATCTCCTTCACCTGACGCAGCAAACAACAACGCGGAGACCACATGGGCGGCCTTAGAAATCAGCAGCGTGGGACGGCGACCAATGCGATCGCTGAACCAACCACTGGGCACCTCCAGAAGAACCACGCACGCGTAGTAGATCGCCTCAAGTTGAAGCACCTGCACCAGAGGCAAGCGGGCCAGGAAGTACAGAAAAAAGATGGGATACCAGAAGTGCAAGCCGGCCAAGAATCGGTAGGGCAACCACCAACGGAGGTTCGCGTGCACAGATGGTTCAGATCGGCTGGACAACGTTCATCTATCGGCACCGAAGTGAGTTGATCCTTGGAGGAACTGTGGATTTTGGGGCACAATGAACACCGTGACCGAGGCTTCCAACCACCCTTACGGCAAGAACCGAACCTTGAGGCGTATGGCCGAGCTCCAACGCCGAGCCGATGGATGGGCCAACCAACTCCGCAGCACCTTCATGGACCAAGGCGTTGACGTGCTTTTCTTGGAAGGATCGGTTCTCGCGGTCGAAGCTTGGTGCGACCAAGAACGGCTGTGGCGTGAGTGCATTCGCGGCACCATGGCGGTCCCAGAGCAGGAACTTCGGTTTGTGGAACGGCTGCTGGCAGACCAAGGCTACCGATTTGGCCCCCCGCCTCGCGATATGGATTTGCTCTTGGCCACCCAGCGCCGTGGAGGCCGAGCCTCACACGCCCTGGTGGATCAGGGACAACCGTTCCAACACGATCCACGAAGCGTGCGCGGCCAAAGAGAACGTGGCCAGTTTCTGAGAGAGGCGATGGAGCCCATCCAAAGCTACTGGCATCGCCACCATCACAAAAATCACAAGCAGGAGCCCAGGCTCGTGGCGGAGTGTTTGGGACTGCGGACCACTGCGTTTTCGCCATGAACCTTCAACCGAAGATCACGCCACAATTTTGAATGGGCTTACTCGGGCATCTGAGGTTCGCCAAGCGGACGCAACCACATGTTCCGGAAGGCGATGGGGTCACCGTGGTCTTGGAAGCGAAGCGGGCCCACCGGTCCGTGAGGCTCGTATGACGTGCGGGCCTTGTGCCGGGTCGGACCAAGAAGGCTCACGTGGTCTTGCACCAACACGCCATTGATCATCACCGTCAAGGTCGCGGGACGAATGAGCCCACCTTCGTCATCAAATCGTGGACCACGGAAAACGATGTCGTACACGTTCCACTGACCCGCAGGTTTGATGGGGTTGGCCAACGGTGGGAATTGTCCGTAAATCGAACCGGCCATTCCGTCGGCGTAAGACTCATTCTCGAAGGTGTGCAGAATTTGAACTTCGTAGCGGTCCAAGAAGAAAACGCCACTGTTCCCACCCATTTGGCCGTTCACGCTTCGGCCTTCGGGAAATTTCCATTCGAGGTGGAGTTGGCAGTCTCCATAAGAATCACGGGAGTGAATGTCACCGGTGCCGGGGTTGACCGTCAGGACGCCATCATCAAACGACCACCGGCAAGGCTGGTCTCCGGAGCGAAGGGCTTCCGTTCCAGAACCTGCCCCCACCAGCACGACCGCATCGGAAGGGACTCCGTTTTCAATCGAAACCACCGGTGGTTTGGGACGATCTTCATCGTGCACCTTCCACCGGAAGCCATCGTCTTCCGTAGAGAGTCCACTGACCCCACCCGCGGCCAACGTCGATAAGGCGATTCCAATGGTGACAACCGACAATGCACGAATTTGACAGGGCATGAATCTTCCTCCTTGAGACAGGAGAGATGCTAACGTCAAGGTGATGATTCACGCGACGCCCTTTACCGTAGGTTTGGCCGATACCGATGCGTTGGGCGTGGCCTACCACCCCTACGCCCTCCAACTGGCCCAGCGCAACCTGGAGTCGTGGCTCGCCCGCTTGGGATTGCCCCTGGCCGACATCATCAACCACCACACCTGGGCTTTGCCCGTGGTCCGAGTGGAACTTGATTGGCACCGACCCTTGCATCTGGGCACCGAAGGCGAAACGCTGCTGACTGACATAGAAACCGGATCAAAATCGCTCACGCTGACGCACTCGATCCATGCTGGTGGTCAAAAAGCCGCCACCGTCAAAGTGGTTCACGCCTGCCTTGATCGAACCACCGGTCAAAGCATGACGCTCCCGACCATGCTGACGGACCTCTTACCCTCCTGAAGCAGGGCGTTCCCAGACTGGGTTGGTCTTGGCCACCAGATCATTCAGCGCTGATTGAGTCGGCTTCCGCCCGTTAGAATCGGGCAGTCGATACACCGCATGCGGCGTCGACCACGGCTCACGCGTGCGGGCAAAGGCATCGAGTACTTCCAAATTTGGCACCGTGTCCAAGAACGCGATGGGAACGTGCTGCCAGCGGGGATGGGGTTGAGCAAGCACCACCGCTTGGTGGACTCCGGGCAACGATTGCAACGCCAATGCCATTGCGGACGGACGAACGTTGTGTCCTCCGCAGGTGAAGCCATCGTCGCGGCGCCCTTCAATGATCAAACTACCGTCCTCGACCAACCGTCCAAGGTCGCCAGTGTGAACCGGGCCCTCTGCAAACGGGCCGCGGGCCACCACCTCACCGTCTTCGATTGACAATTGGACCCCAGGCAAGGGGAACCCGGAGTACCCATCGGGTTCACTCCCGGAGCGCCGGCCAATGGTCGCCGCCGCCGCGGTCTCGGTGGCCCCCCAAGTGGCGTACAGCGGCCACCCCAGTTCAAGCGCCTCCTGAATCCATGCTGATGGGGTGGAAGCCCCGCCAACCAATGCACAACGAAGATGCGACGAAGGCCGGACGCCCTCATCCAAGAGGTCACGCAGCTGCGTGGGCACCAAGGAGATATGGGTACAGCGCTGGATCAAGTCCCCTGGCGTTCCAGGATCCGCAACGGCTGAGGCCACCAAAGCCCTGACCAACACCGAGATGCCACCAATGTGGTCACACGGCAAACACCATCCCCAAGAGTCACCCGGGCCAAAAGCAACCGCGCGGTTGACCAATGTGGCCATCTGCACCATCGCCTCCCATCGCAACGTTCTCACCTTCGGCTCCCCCGTCGTCCCGCTGGTCCGCAAGTGCACCAAGGCATGAGAAGAAATTTGTCCGGGAACCACCGCTCGAGTGGGCCCGCCCACCGCGTTCCGGAGCAGTTCAACCTCGCCTTGATCTTGCAACGTGCCCAAAAAGCGGTTGGCAAATTCCTTACCCGGGGGCAAGTCGAAAGGGCCATCGCCAGTGCACAAGCCAACGGAAGCACCTCGAACCACTTCAGACGCAAGACGGGACGCTAGATCCATGGCTGCCAGTCCAGTTCGGGCAATTCCACCTCCGGCAATGAAGATGACACATCCACTGCGGGCCACGATGCATAGAGGTTTGCCGTGCCAAGGCCTTGCGCGCGACTCAGTCCATATCGCTGAGCCACTCGGCACAGCACCCCCAAGGTCCAAGGCGACTCGAAGCAACTGGTCAAAACGACGTCACGCTGTAGCTTCTCTGCAGAGGTGATTTCATCAGCCAATTCTTCAAGGGAGCCCAGTCGGGTGGGTTTCATGACATGAACCCATGCCCCAGGTGCATCCTCATGACGGGAGGCCGCGGGGTCATGGAGCGACTCGTCGAGACCCACCGGAACCACCTTGGCGAGCTCAGGCAGTTGCGAAGGATCAGCCAAAGGTTCTTCCACATACTCAATGCGGTCATGAGGCAGGGATGAAACCACCTCCAGCACCTGCGCCAATCTCAGAAGCCGGTTGCCATCCAAGCGAAGCCGGCAGTGTGGCGACTGCTCAAGCACAGAACGCAACCGAGGAACATCTCGGCTGGGGTCACGCCCAATTTTCACTTTGATGACCTCGTGCGCATCGGAACCGGATTCGTCACCCACCACCAATGCGTTCATGGCCGGCAAAGTTCTCATCGCATCGCGCTGCGTCCAAGACTCGCCCTCACGTTGGGCTCGAAGGACACTCTCGGCGAAGCGGGCCGACGGCGTGCGCAACGTGCCGGCCGCCAAATCATCCAGAGCCTCCGACAGGCTTTCTTGATGCAAGCCGGGAAGCGGAGAGACCTCAGCCACACATCCATCCACTTCGACGAAGGCCAACTGGCGCTCCGACAGCCCGCCCGCCACGGGCAAGGGGGGATCCATTGGCACCGAGAGTTTGGCGAAACGTGTGATCATCCCAGCACCAATCCCAAGGCGGTCAACAGGGACCACCCGAAGAGCGCGGCCGCAGTGGAGCCGAGGACAAACGGCTTCAACACGGGAAGCACCAAAGCCAGCACTCCAACACCGGCCAGGGGACCAAGTTGGTACGCCAAGTACCCGCTCAAAGCCACCGAACCGATCAGCATCATCCGCCACTGCCAACGCACAAATGTGGGGCCACACCGAACCGCGAGCGTCTTCTTTCCCACCATGGCGTCTTCCACATGGTCCCGGAGATTGTTGATGGCCAGCAACGCAACCGCCAGAAAACCGGGGCCGAACCCCAGCCCCCAACTGACAGCAGTCAACGAACCACCGGCCGCAAAGATGGTCCCCGAAACCGCCACGGGACCAAACATCAAGAGGACCACTGCATCCGCGGTGCCGCAATAAGCCATGGGATACGGACCGGCCGTGTACGCCCACGCCAACACCGCAGAGAGGACCCCGAGCGGGGCGTAGATCCATGAGACCGTGAACGCCAGCCAGAATCCGATCCCAACCCCCAACCCCAGCATCAGGCCGGCAGCCCTCCACATGGCTTGAGGGGAGATGCGACCGCTCGCGACGGCGCGTTGGGGCTTGTCACCATCCACTCGATCTTGATCGGCACCGCGTTCAAAATCAGCCACGTCGTTGACAAAATTGCAACCGATTTGAAAGCACAACGCGGCAAGCGTTGCCAAACCAACGGGCAACATG
>CAXBRK010000118.1:0-6382 GCA_963978155.1 uncultured Phycisphaera sp.
AGCACCTTCCCCGCGTCCGGCCCATCCCGAGCGTATTGAAGTGCTGCTTCGGGACGCGGAGCAAGCTTCGCGTCGGCTTGATCGGTTGATCCGTCGAGCGGAATTGCTCGACCCCGCGCACGACAGCAGCCTTCCCGGGGTAAGCACCACCGACATCGAGAGTGATCCGATGGAAGTGGCGGTCCGTGAGGGTTTGTCGCAAGGCGAATCGGCCGAAAGTTTGGCCGAGGCTCTTGGTGTGACACCGGCTGAGATCGAAGAGATGATTTCGCGTTTGCAGTCCACGGCCGCTGGAAGCGAAGGTTCTGACGCCTGATTCTGATCCGGTGCATTTCCGAAAGAGGTCGTGTTCGGACATGCTGGCACGATCATTCCCGGGTAAGTTGATGCCATGGGTCCTGTTCTCCTCATCGTGTTTGCCATCTTCTTTGGTCTGTTGCTTTTGCTGGCCTTCTGGGCCATTGCGTTGTACAACGGCCTGATTGGTAAGCGAAATCGCTTCCGCAATGCTTTTGCTCAAATCGAAGTGCAACTGCAACGTCGGTACGACCTGATCCCCAATTTGGTGGAAACCGCCAAGGGGTACATGAGTCATGAAAAAGACACCCTTGAGGCCGTGATCGCCGCTCGAAATCAAGCCATGGGCGCCATGCAGGCGGCGGCGGCCGCTCCGGGCGATTCCAATGCGATGGCGAACCTCGCGTCGGCTGAGGCCGGACTTGGTGGTGTCTTGGGTCGATTGATGGCGGTCGCAGAAGCCTATCCAGACCTGAAGGCGAACCAGAACATGATGGCGGTGCAAGAGGAATTGACCAGCACCGAAAACAAAGTCGCCTTTGCTCGGCAAGCGTTCAATGACGCCGTCACGGTGTTCAACACGGCGCGAGAAACCTTCCCGGCCGTCCTGATTGCTGGTCTGCTGGGCTTCAAGGAAGCCATGCTCTTTGAAGTGGATGATGCTTCTGCCCGCACCGCACCAAAAGTGAATTTTGGCGGCTGACTGAAACCGCGAAGTCATGTCCAGCGCCACGAATTTCTTTGAGCGTCAAGACGATGCTCGCCGCAACACCAGCTGGCTGGTGGCCTTGTTTGCGGTGGCGGTGGTTCTGGTCATTCTGGCCTTGTCTGTTCCGCTGTTCTTGAACGGAAGAGTGCAGGAAGGCTTGGTGGTTGGAGGTGTGGTTGGGGCGGTGGTCTTGCTTGCTTCTGGCTTCAGGTTGCTCCAACTTCGGGGGGGCGGCCGGGTGGTGGCCGAGGGGCTGGGAGGGCGGCTGTTGCCCGCGAGCACCCGGGATCCCGCGGAGCGCCGGTTGCTGAACGTCGTCGAAGAAATGGCTTTGGCCAGTGGTGTGCCCGCACCTCCGGTGTATGTCATGGACGAGGAGATGCAAATCAACGCCTTCGCGGCCGGTTTACGGCCCGAAGACGCAGTGTTGGGCTTCACCGAAGGGTGCATGCGCCGATTGCCCCGTGACGAATTGCAAGGCGTCGTGGCTCATGAATTCAGCCACATCAAGCACGGCGATATGCGGTTGAACATCCGGTTGATGGGTCTGATCTTTGGCTTGATGGCTCTGGTGTATCTGGGGTGGACCATTATTCGAATTGGATTTCATTCGGCGGCGATGGCCCGGAAGAAAGAAGACGCTGGCGGTCTGGCCTTGGTGCTTCCCGGGCTCGCCCTCGTTGTGGTTGGCGGA
This sequence comes from uncultured Phycisphaera sp., assembly GCA_963978155.1. GTDB lineage: Bacteria > Planctomycetota > Phycisphaerae > Phycisphaerales > SM1A02 > UBA8653. The sequence goes on from CAXBRK010000118.1 coordinate 1,701, forward strand.
GTGGGTGCGTTCTTTGGCAGCTTGTTGAAGGCGATGGTGTCTCGGCAGCGGGAATATCTGGCCGATGCTTCGGCCGTGCAATACACCCGCAACCCGGCCGGAATTGCCAACGCCCTGCGACGGTTGGGCGGTGTTGGCAGTTCCGTCAAGCACAAGAACGCTGCTGAATCGAGCCACATGTTTTTTGGCCGCGGGGTGTCCAGTTTGTTTGCCACCCACCCGCCAATCGAAAAGCGGGTGGAAGCCATCGACCCGGGCGGGCAGTGGACCAGTGGGAAGTTGCCTCCCGAACCAGAGATCCAATTGGAGTCGCGCGGGGTCCAGTCGGTGCCCACTTCCGGTGCGGCAGGCTTCGTTGGCCACGCGGCGGTTGCGGCAGCACAGGCCACCACCGAGCGGGTTCAGGATGCCGTGGGTGATGCCGCGGATGACCTGTTGGGGGCCGTGGCCAGTGTGTTTGCCATTTTGGCTTTGGAAGATGAAGATCCCCCGGACGTTCCGCTCCGAGCGCTGGCTGACCGTGGACTTCAGCAGGTCGCCGAAGAAGCATCACGTTTGCTTCCCCGGATGTCGCGGTTGCAGGTGGACGACCGGTTGCCCTTCTTGGAGCACGCCCTGCCGGTGATGGCTGGCCTTTCGGAAAGTCAGTACCACCGCATTCGCGAAGCCATCTTGGCCATGATCGAACGGGATGGGGGAGTCACTCTGCTTGAAGCCGCCACGGGCCGGATGTTGATTGGGCGTTTGGACCGCCGCTTCCGCGGCCATGCCGATCCCAAACGCAACCGCAGCTCGGCCCAACTCCGAGGCCCCATCAATGTGCTGCTTCGTGGACTTGCGGAAGCTGGCCATCCTGGAGACCCGGCGGCCCAGTTGGCGCTTTCCCAACAGCAAAGTGCTCGATTGGGTTTTGGATTCGAAGTGGAAGGCCCCGCGCCTCGTGTCCGAGAACTCGACGAAGCGTTGGCCCGTTTGTCTCGCTTGGAGCCCGAGGCTTCCGCCCGCTTGGGCGAGTTGGCGGTGGTCTTCGTGGAGGCAGACGGGGTGGTTCAGGTCGAGGAACGAGAACTCTTGGCTTTGGTTGGTGCGGCTCTGGATCTTTCCATCAACCCGACACTGGAATCAGGGGTGGGTTGAGCGGTATTCTTCGTCCCTTCCCATGAGCAAACCTCCATCGAAGCCATCGGCCAACCGTTTGAAGCAGTCCCTTGGGCAAGGGGGGCGAGGCCGTCGCCGTGCTGCCGCCAGTCGTGCGGTGGAACAAGAAAAGACCGTATCCCGGAAACTTCCCGAACATGCTCGGATTCCTTCGGCTCCGGCTGAGGTGCTGACGACTTTGGCGGAAGTCGAAGCTTTTTGTGCGGAAGCCCGATCCGCCGGTGAAGTCGCGTACGACACGGAGTTCATTGGCGAAGAGTCGTACATCCCCAAGATTTGTCTGGTGCAGTTGGCCACGCCCCAGCGGGTGGTCTTGATTGATCCGATCCAAGGGGCACCACTCGAACCCGTTTGGTCGTTGCTTGCGGATCCAGAGGTTCGAGTTTTGGTGCACTCGGGCTTGCAAGATTTGGTGCCCATTTGGCGAGAGACCGGTGCACCCGCGACCAACGTGCTGGACACCCAAGTGGCGGCCGGATTTGCCGATCGGTCGTTCCCCATTGCGCTGTCTGCCCTCGTCGATGAATTTGTCGGCATCACGCTCGACAAGTCCTACACCTTCACCCGTTGGGACCAGCGTCCGCTTCGTTCGGGTCATCTGGAGTACGCCGCGGACGATGTGCGTTTTCTTTTTGTGATCGCCGATGCCTTGGCTGCGATGACTGCGGAGCGTGGCCACGACGCCAAGGTGGCTGAAGAGTGCCGGTCGCTTGTCGATCCAAAGACGTACACGCCCGACCCCGTGCACCGCATGCAGCGGGCGGTGGGCAATCGGAAATTCAACCGTCGACAACGGACCGCGCTCATGGAGTTGTTGACGCTGCGGGACCATATTGCGCAGGTCGAAGATCTTCCTCCTCGCAGCGTGCTCAAAGACGATGTGTGTGCCAGAGTCGCAAAAGACATGCCCAAAGCCAAAGACGCTCTGTTGGCCATCAAGCATTTTCCGAGGCCGGTGGTTGAGACTTGGGGTGATGCCATTCTGGATCTTTTGAGTACGGTTCGGAAGATGGACACCGACGCCTTGGTTGGAGGCTCGGTCCGCGAAGAATCCAATCAAGACCGCTCACGTATTGATGCGCTGCATGCCTTCAGCTCCCTGTTGTGTTGGCGGGAAGGCATCGATTCTGGAGTTGGGGCCTCGCGTTCTGAAATCTCTCGGTTCTACCTCGAGGCCAAGCATGGGCAACGACCCGTTGGCGTCCTCGACACGGGGTGGCGGAGCGAGCTTCTGGGGGGGCCACTCTTTGCCATGCTTCAGGGCGAGACCAGTTTGACTTTCCGTTGGTCCGGTGGTCCGGAGCAGGCGGAGAAGCCCTCTTCAAGCCCATCCTGAACGTGCCCTTATGGGGAGGGGAAGCGGGACTGTTCGGTCTCGATCTTTTGGACCAATTGGGCCAACTCCGCCGACTCCGGCAGGCCCGCTTTTGAGAGTGCGGCGATCCGATCCTTGGCGTCGGTGATGAATCCGGCTCGGGCCAGGGCTTCGATGGTGGCCCGACGCACCGGCTTGGCCAGTGGCCCATCACGTGTCATGCCATGTTCCCGTTCCAATGGAAGCAGGGCCTCGACCGCGCCGTCCCAATCACCCGCGCGGCCACGGGATATTTCGGCATCCAGCGTCAGCAGGATCTGGGTGTTGCCCCGAGCCAAACTCGCCGCTTGCCGGAAATCTTGTTCGGCCCGCTGGTGGTCTTGCTCTTGACCGGCGACGATGCCCGACACCTTCCAGCACTGCAGATCGCCGGCACCATAGGAGGTGGCTCGGTCCGCACTTTCTCGGGCCATGGCCAACATCGTTGCGGCGTTGGGTCCGCCTTCAGCAAAGGCAAAGATTCGGCACATGGCGTCATTTTTCCAGAATGCGGATTCTGCTGGAAGTGAGGCGCGATGCTTGTCCAACACTTGGATGGCTTCGGGATTTCTGCCCGCTTCGCGAAGCAGCCCCGCGTGGACGGCGGCAATCTCGGGGTCTTCGGGTCGTTCGCTGACCAATTGGCTGGACATGGCGAGGGCTTCTTTCGCGTCTCCCGCCTTGATGGTCGCTCGCAGCCGCTCCACATCACCTTCGCGGGTTCTGACCCAGGGCAGCAATGGATCCAAATGGATGTTCGGCAGGTAGACCACCCGTTCGGCGGGGGTGGAGGCGTAGGAAGGTGGAGGGTCACCCAGAATTTCCGCGGCTCTGGCGTCGAGGGTATGGAGCCAGCTGGGGGGCTGAATTTCGCGCAATCGTGGTGCCAGAGTCTCCCGGATGGACGTGGTTTGCCCCCGTTGCATTTGGACTTCACACCAGACCGTGAGGTGCCCAAAATCACTCGGATTGGCTTCCCGGGCCCTATTGGCCGCTTCGAAGGCCCTCTGGAGTTCGCCTTGATCCAGCAAAATTTTGGCAAGGCGTCGATTTGCGGTGCCAGATGGATCGGTCAGTTGCTGCAGCGCGGCAACCGCCTCGGAGGTTTTTCCAAGCCGTTCCTGGACCACTGCTTTGCGGAAATGATCCCCCAGACGTGGATTGAGGCCTTCGAGGGCGATGTGGGCCGCCAACGCCTCTTCCAGAAGGCCATTGGCGTGGGTTGCAAAGGACCATTCCCGCCAGAGTTCAGGCCGATCAGGGGCCTTCTGAAGGCGGTTCCAACTGCGTTCCACAGTCTGCAGAGCCGGCCCGGAGAGTTGTTCCAGGCCAGTTGGCCAATCTGGAGGCTGAGGTTGCGGTGGCTTCTGACAGCCCGTTTGGGCGGCCGCAATGAACAACAGCATCCGGAACCTCATGAAGGTGAGCCTACCCCACCATGAAGGGGCTTGCGTGTCGCAAAACAAGACCAAAATTTCCTGAAATTTCCCATTGGCAGGGGGGTCTTGCTGAGGTACTTTGTATCACGAGCGGATTGAGAACCCGCTTTCGAGAGAGTTGTGAGAGAGAAGTCATGAGGCCCGTTGTCTCATGACTGCACTGTGTGGTTGTACAGCACTTGTTGGCAACCCGACTTTCACGGCCTTTCCCATCTTCGGGTTTGGTCAATTCCAAAAGGGATCCTTGCGATCCTCATTCCATAGGAATTGCATCATGAATCGATTCGCACTTTCCGCAACTGGTCTGATGGCTGCTACAGCGTCCGCGGCTCCAGTTGAAATCAACGTCACGCTTGACTACTGGGCTGGCGAGGCTGGAATTGCCATCTTCGACTCATCGTCGAACACGGTTGCCTCCTTCTTCGTCAATAGTGCTGGTTACCTGTCCGCACCAGGCTTTAGCTCGATCAGCTTTACCTTGGCGAACTCAAGCGCTACCAGCCCATACACCTCCGGCTACAGCATGACCCTCTTTGGTGATTTCGCTGCTGGTGACTACTCCATCGTCTTGACCGACAGCTACGGTGACGGTTGGGCTTGGGCAAATGCCATCGGCGGTATCGACAGCTACGGCGGGGCTGCTACTGGCTCTGCCATCGTCTTCTCGTCCGGCTCCATCACCTCCGGAACTTTCAGCGTGGTGCCCGCACCCGCTGGCTTGGCTCTTCTGG
>CAXBRK010000119.1:0-6350 GCA_963978155.1 uncultured Phycisphaera sp.
GTCGGCACACCCACCGGTGAAGATGGCAGTGCTGATTTGCAGTACGTCCTGAATGCGGCTCGAGATATTGGCGAAGCCATCAAGGGTTTGGGTGAGGGTCAGTCGCCCAAAATTATCGTGGTGAAATCCACCGTCCCGGTGGGCACCACCCATTTGGTGCGCGATGCGATTCGGGAAGTGGTGGGTCCAAACATCCCCTTCTCAGTGGCCGACAATCCCGAATTCCTGAAAGAAGGCGCGGCAGTCCGCGACTTCAATTACCCCGACCGCGTGGTTCTTGGCGTGGATGACGCCCAAACCGGTGAGCGACTCACCGAGCTGTACGAGCCGTTCGTTCGGTCCGGCAACCCCATCATGGTGATGGATGTGCCTTCGGCCGAGATGGTGAAATACGCATCCAACAACTTCTTGGCGACCAAGATTTCCTTCATCAATGAAATGGCGGCTTTGGCCGAGGCGTACGGCGCCGACATTGAGTTGGTTCGCAAGGGCATGAGTGCCGACGAACGCATCGGCAACAAATTCTTGTATCCAGGTCTCGGCTACGGCGGGTCTTGCTTCCCCAAAGACACCCGGGCTTGCATTGCCATGGGTCAGGCCAAGAGTGTGGACACGCCGTTGTCCCAAGCGGTCAACGACGTCAACTTGATGCAGCGAGATCGCTTCTTCGCCAAAATCACCAGTCAGTTTGGGTCAGACCTCAGTGGACGCAAGTTTGCGTTCTGGGGCATCGCTTTCAAGCCGAACACCGATGACATTCGGGAAGCACCCGCCATCACGCTGATGGAACTTTGCAACGCTGCTGGAGCCACCTGCGTGGCGTTCGATCCGGTGGCGGCCGAGAACTGTGCCGCCCAGCATCCTGGACTGTGCGAACTTTCAGACGACATGTACAGCACGTTGGCCGGGGCCGATGCCGTGGTGGTCTCCACCGACTGGGACGAATTCAAACGACCTGATTTCGCACGGATGAAAGAAAACCTGCAAACGCCGGTGATCTTTGACGGCCGGAACCTTTACAAAATGTCGATCGCACGAAACGAAGGCTTCGTGCTGCATTCGGTCGGCCGGCAGCCCATCAACGCCTGAATTCAGACGCCAGCGGCTTCAAGCAAATCGTTGAACATGGCCACCGGACGCATGACGGCGTCTGCCTTGGTGGCGTCGGGTCGGAAGTACCCACCCAAATCCACGGCATTGCCCTGAACGTCGTTCAAGGCTTTGATCACGTTGTCCAGTTCGGCGTTCATGGTTTCCGCGAGCGGGGCGAAGTGGGCTGCGAGCTCGGCATCGTCGGTTTGCTCGGCCAAGGCTTGGGCCCAGAATGCGGCGACGTACACGTGGGTGCCACGGTTGTCGAGTTCGCCGGCCTTGCGGCTGGGGGCTCGGTTTTCCATGAGGTAGCGCTCGGTGGCGGTGTCGATGGTGGTGCCGAGGACCTTGGCTTTGGGATTGTTGGTGGCATTGGCCAAGTGCTCGAAGGAGGCACCCAAAGCCATGAACTCACCCAACGAGTCCCAGCGCAAGTGGTTTTCTTTTTCCACTTGTTGCACGTGTTTGGGGGCTGAACCACCAGCTCCTGTTTCGAAGAGTCCGCCGCCATTCATCAGTGGCACGATGGACAGCATCTTCGCGCTGGTGCCCACTTCAAGAATGGGGAACAAATCGGTGAGGTAATCCCGCAGCACGTTGCCGGTGACGGAGATGGTGTCTTCGCCGCGGCGAATACGCTCGAGGCTGAACCGGCAGGCTTCGGCCGGGGCCAAAATGTGAACGTCGAGGCCGTCGGTGCCCAACTCGGCAAGCAACGGTTCGACCTTCTTCAGAAGTTCCGCGTCGTGGGCGCGATTTCGGTCGAGCCAGAACACCGCGGGCGACCCCGTGGCTTTGGCGCGGCGGAGGGCCAGTTGCACCCAGTCGCGAATCGGTGCGTCTTTGGTTTGGCACATCCGCCAGATGTCGCCTTCACGCACCGCGTGCTCCATCAGCACGGTGCCGTCGGCGGTCGTCACTTGCACCGTGCCCGCGCCAGACATTTCAAAGGTCTTGTCGTGCGATCCGTACTCTTCGGCCTTCTTGGCCATCAAGCCCACGTTGGGCACGCTTCCCATGGTGGTGGGGTCGTACGCGCCATTGGCTTTGCAGTCTTCGACCACCGCCGCGTACACGCCGGCGTAGGTGCGGTCGGGAATGACGGCCTTCGCGGCTTGACGCTCGCCTTGGGTGTTCCACATGCATCCGGAGTCACGCAGCATGGCGGGCATCGAAGCGTCGATGATGACATCGCTGGGGACGTGCAAGTTGGTGATGCCGCGGTCGGAGTCGACCATGGCAATGCCGTTCAGGTACTCGGCCACATCGGCGGTGAAGGCCGCCTCGTCGGCGTGGCCCTGCATCTTGCTGATGGCGTCGCCAAAGCCGTTGTTGGGGTTCACGCCCAGGGTGGCAAACGTCTCGCCGTACTTCTCAAAAAGCGGAGCGAACCACGCACGAACGCCATGCCCAAAGATGATCGGGTCCGAGACCTTCATCATGGTGGCTTTCATGTGCAGCGAGAACAGCACGCCGTTGTCTTTGGCACAGGCGACTTGCTTCTCAAGGAAGGAAGTCAATGAAGCCTTGCACATAAAGGAGGAATCCACCACTTCACCGGCTTCGACCGCAACCGGCGCACGCAGCTCGGTGGCGTTTCCAGATTCGTCGGTGAACGTGATGTGCACTTGGCCTGCTTCGGCGATCGTGACCGACTGCTCGTGGCTGAAGAAGTCGCCATCGGTCATGCTGGACACGTGGCTGTCGGAGTCGGCCGACCATTTCCCCATGCGGTGGGGGTTGGCGCGGGCGTAGGCTTTCACGCTGCTGGGGGCCCGACGGTCGGAGTTGCCTTCCCGCAGCACCGGGTTCACGGCACTGCCTTTCACCGAGTCGTAACGCGCCTTGAACTCACGCTCTTCATCGGTGGCGGGGTGGTCGGGATAGTCGGGCAGGTCGAAGCCTTGGCTTTGCAACTCGGCGATCGCGGCTTTCATCTGCGGCATCGAAGCGCTGATGTTGGGCAGCTTGATGATGTTGGCTTCGGGGGTCAGGCACATGGCCCCAAGTTCGGCGAGGTCGTCGGCCACGCGTTGGTCGTCGCTCATGCGTTCGGGGAACTTGCACAAGATGCGGGCGGCCAGCGAAATGTCTCGGGTTTCCACATCCACGCCCGCCGCGGCGGCAAAGCGGCGGAGGATGGGCAGGAAGGAGACGGTGGCGAGCGCGGGGGCTTCGTCGGTGATGGTGTAAATGATTCGGGGGGAGTTGGCCATAGACCGGGGATTGTAAAAAATCCCCGCTCAGTAGGGGAGATCCACCAGAACCGTGGCCACCGAAGCGGGATCAAACCGCTCAGCGAGCGATTGGCGGATGGCCGCTTCCGTCCGGTGCACCTGGCCCTGCAGGAAGGGGGTGCCATTGACCACGATCTCGATCGGCTCATCCAGATCCACCAAGGCATCCGAAAGCCGCAACGTGTACGGGATCAGGGGATCTTTGGTGATGCGAATCGTTTGGCCATCCACTTCCGCGGTGATGGTTTTGTCCTTGGTGACCTTCGGCGATTCGGTCGATAGCCACGCGAAGCGGCCGTGGGTTCGGCCGGACTGGTGCCAGACCACTTTGGTGGGCCACGGGTCGCGGGTGTACTGCGCCATCCACGGCAAGCCTTCGGCGTCGCGTCCGTCCATCCAGTGCCCAAGTCCTTCATAGATGGTGCAGCGGTGGGGGTAGCCCTCGGGGTCGGCCGCCTGCAGCTTCTGCAAGCGATCGCCCCAGTCTCGGGCCACGGTGTTGCGGTTGTACGCGCTGTCTTCGCCGCCCATGAAGATGGCAAAGGGGAGGTTGCGCAGCGAGGTGGGGTTGGCGTTGTTGGGGTGGCCGGCCATCATGGAGGCTGCGGCGAAGCGATCGGCCATGCGCGGGGCAAGTTGGTACACGCCGTCGCCGCCCGCGGAGTAGCCCAAGAGGTACACGCGGTTGGGGTCAACCCCTTCGGTGGCGATGAACGTCTCGATCAAGCGGTCGAACAAATCATCGATGTGGCCTTGGTGCCACAGGTTCCACGTGTCGGTGGGGGCGCGGGGTGCGATGTAGATGCCTTCCTCGAGGGTGTACAACTTGATCTGGTTGCGCCATTGCTGGTCGTTGACTCGAGTTGGCGCGCCACCGCCGCCGTGCATCGAGATCCACAAACTTTTTTGACCTTCGGGGGCTTGGCCAAAGTCACGCCGCAAGTATTTGAGCGTGTGGTCGCCCGAGAGGAACGCTTCTGCTTTCAGTTCAGGCGCTCGTTCTTTGGCCAAAGCATTTTTGCGCTGGCGCACCAACCGTTGGGTGAGACGCTCGGCTTGGTCTTGGGTGAGGCGCATTTCATCCCACACCAGATCCACCAACACTTCGCCCGACGCGGCGGCCCGGCGTGACGCGGTACGGGCGTTTTGCCCTTTCCCCACCGTGATGGTCAGCAAGGCTTCGGGGTCGACTTTGAAACGGGGCATGTCGTTCATGTCGGCCCGTCCCGCGCGGGTGCGCTGGCTGCCGTAGTTCTTGAAGGCATCGGCCACCGTGACGGGAAGCGCCATGCGTTCGCCGCCGGCTGATTGGCGTACCCGAACCGACACAAAGGATCCACTCTCGGTGGTGTTCTCTTGAGTGGGGGCGTACCGCGTGGTGACGTCTTCGCCGCCGACGGCTCGGCTTTCGGGGTTCCATGCCATGGTGAAGTGACCATTGACGGGCTTCCAACTGGTGGCCCACACGCCAAACACCGGATCGCCGGCGATCGCTTTGCTGGCCGCTCCGGTAAACCAGCCCCGGTCCAAACCCTTGGCGTCGTACTCATCGGCGCCAAGGAAGCGCCACCGTTGGCCATCATGAATTTCCACCCAAGTGTGGTTGCCCCGTTGGTCGTGCCAATTGGCCACGCCTGCGGCCCGAGCCGGGACCCCAACACTGCGGCAGGCATCGACCAGCAAAATGGACAAGCCAGTGCAGGTGGCCATGCCTTGTTCGATGGATTCGCTGGGGCTTTGGTTGGTGGCGCGGCGTTTGGTGTTGTAGTGCACGTTGACCAGATTGAAGAACTCGCGATTCAAGGTTTGCGCGGCTTCGGCGGCGGTGGTGCAGTTGGCCACCAGTGGTGTGCAGCGCTCGAGCAGATCGGCCCGCCAGGCTTCGCGTCGTTCATCGAAGACGGCGTACGGCAAGACATCATTGAAGAAGCGCTGCTCCGAAATCTCTTTGGCCCACCCAAAGGTGGATCGAGCTTGCACCGCCAGATCAAGATTTTCGATGAGCAGTTCGGCGGGCAATTCTTGGTCGTAGCTTGGCGCATGTTCTTCTAAGAACCTCGCGGCTCGGCGGCCCAGTGCACCATGTTTGGCCTCGGCGTGTTGGGAAAAAGCGTCCCATGAGCTTGGGGGAAGCGCGAAAAAAACCAGTGCAACAGCGTTGAGGACCATAAAAACAGCATAAGAACCTTCGGAAGTTCGGGAACACCTTGCAATCGGCTGCGAATCGGTCAACATAGACATCACAGGAGATGCTTCTCATGCGTACCGCCGCCCTTTCGATCTTTGCCCTTTCCGCCCTGGCCTCCGCAGAGACCGCCACTTTGCGGGTGATTTCGAACGCGGCTGCACCCGGTGACTTGGTGCCCGTTGAGTTGCAACTCGCTACTCCCGACATCGTGGGTGGTTTTGAGTTTGTGGTTGATGCCGGCGACTGGGTGGTGGAGTCGGTGTCCTACGACGGCGTGATCTTTGAGAACACCACGTGGGAAGGCTTTGACGCCTCACCAGATGCCCAATGCTGGGTGTCGGCCTTCTGCGTCTTGCCCCAAGACCAAATCTTCGGTGGCGACCTGCCCATCATCCACGTGAATGTTCGCGTGCCTGCCGACGCCGAGCCCCTTTCAACCCAGCCCGTCACACTGGTCAACGAGATGGTGACGGATTACGCCTTCACGTTCTTTGATGTGACGGTGGAGTCCGGCGAGCTCGCGGTGACCAGCGACACCATCTGCAACGAAGACGTGGATGGCGACGGGCAAGTTGGATTCCTCGATCTGATCGCGGTCCTGACCGACTGGGGCAGTTGCCCCGGCTGCAGCGCCGACACCGACGGCAATGGCAGCGTGGACAACGGCGATTTGATTCGCGTGTTGGCGTCCTGGGGCGGCTGCTGACCCAAGCCAATTGCGGGGTACGATGTGCTCGTTGCCCCGATAGCTCAACTGGATAGAGCAGCGGACTTCTAATCCGCAGGTTGCAGGTTCGAGTCCTGCTCGGGGTGCTCATGGGTGGGGGTATTGG
>CAXBRK010000120.1:0-6320 GCA_963978155.1 uncultured Phycisphaera sp.
AAGTCATTGGACAACCGCAAAGCCTCACGAAGCCCCCCCGCCGCATCACCACTCATATCAAGGTCCAGAGCCCAAGCCGCCAGGGCGGCGGCATCGCTGGCCTCAGAGGACAAGCTTGCCAACCGAGGGAAATCTGAATCTGCGGCCGATCCCAAGATGGCCACATCCAATCCCAACTCTTGGAGCATCCGCGCGGCTTGAGCCCGGGCCTGATGCCCCAGCATCATCACCACCTCCCCGCCCACCCGTTCGCGGCTGACCGCCCCGAGTTCGGGGGCGTGCTTCACAATCGCCTGTTTGGTGGCGGCTTCAATATGAAACCCAAAGCGGGCCGCAAACCGGACGGCCCGCAGCATGCGCAGCCGGTCTTCCGCAATCCTTGCCGCGGGATCACCAATGGCCCGAACACAACGGTGCTTCTTCAAATCGGCAACGCCATCGTGGAAGTCAATGACCTTGGATGCTTTTTCGCCGTCCGGATCTTCAAACAACCCGTTGATGGTGAAATCGCGGCGAGCCGCATCTTCTTTCATCGTGGCTCCGTCCAATTCCACATAGTCAGGGCGACGGCCATCGGCGTAGGGACCATCCTTCCGGAAGGTGGCCACTTCGGTCACCACTTCTTCGTGGCGAACCAGCACGACGGCGAACGCTTCGCCCACCCCCTTGGATCCCGGGAACACCGCTTTCACTTGTTCGGGGGTTGCTGAAGTGGCCACGTCGTAGTCTTTGGGCACGATCCCAAGCAAACGATCACGCACACATCCTCCGGCGAGCACCGCCTCGTGCCCGGCCCCCTTCAACGCACGCACAATGTGACATGCCGCTTGGTATTCAGCCTGCCCCATCGTTTGCCTCGTGTGGCCGCTGGTACAACAAGACAAACATGTCCCGGCCGTACGTGTGCACTTCCGGGCCCAAGAGCCCGTCGATGTCATGCGGAGTGTGTTCAGGATCTTCCGGGGTGCGCAGCACAAACCATCCGCCAGGGCGCAAGCATGAGGCATAACCCACCGCAGCCTCCAGCACCTTGGCCAAGGTCTCCTCTTCTTGCATCATGGCGTAGGGCGGATCCAAACTCACGATGTCACAGTCTTGCCCCAAACGCAGGCGAACCAACGGACTGAAGGCATCGGCCCGAAGCACTTCGGCCCGGTCCGCACAGTCCATGGATGCAATGTTCTCCTGAAGCAAGTTGGCCACCCTTCGGTCTTGCTCCACGAAGAAGGCTTCGCGAGCACCTCGCGAAATGGCTTCGAGTCCAACCGATCCCACCCCGCAAAAGACATCCACCACCTTGGCGTCTTCCCACCAACCGCGCAAGATGGAGAACAACGCTTCGCGCACGCGAGCGGGATACGGCCGGGTGGCCAAGGATTCCGGGGGGGTCTTGAGCATCCGTCCCCGATGATCACCTGCAATAATGCGCAAACTCATACCTTGAAGAGGATACCCTTCTCCCTCCCATGCCCGACTTAGGACAACTCCCTTCCGCGGTTCGCGAACGAGCGATCCTGACCACCCTTGGGCCGGCCCCCGCACTGGTGGTGCTTCCAGAATCTGCCTCGGCTCCCCCCCCAGTCCTGCTTTGGCTGCACGGTCGGCAAGCCAACAAAGAGATCGATCCCGGCCGCGCCCTCCGCCTGTTGCGCGCAGGGATCGGATTTATCGGCGTGGACCTCCCCGGACACGGTGAGCGTGCTGTGGACTCGTACCAAACGGTCGAAGGCACGCTGCAGACCATCTTGGAAATGAGCGAAGAACTGGACGACGTGCATGCCGCCATCGTCGGGGACTTGCGGGTGGATCCCGAGCAAATTGCCATCGGCGGCATGAGTGCCGGAGGGATGGCGGCCGCCCACCGACTCGTCACCCCGCATCCGTATCGAGCGATGCTGATGGAGGCCTCCACCGGCAACTGGGCGGCCCAAGCCCACCGCCCCATGTTCCAACCCCTTTCGCCCGAAGCGTTGCAAGCCCAAGACCCCATGGCGCGTTTGGCCACTTGGACCCCCATCCCAGTGTTGGCCCAACACAGCCGTTTGGACGAATGGATTCGATTTGAAGGGCAATGTGCGTTTTTGGAGGCGCTGCGCGAACGCAACGCAGGTCACCCCGTAGAGCTTCAAGCCTACGATCAGACCGGTGCGCCCAAAGAACACATTGGATTCGGAAAATTCGGCGCCCAAGCCAAGGATTTGTGCCGAGATTTTCTTCTTCGCATCTTTGAGTCAAACAGCCGAAGATAAACAACCATCATGACGAAGTTCACCCCAACCCAACCTGATGCCGCCGGACGATTTGGTGAGTTTGGTGGACGCTACGTTCCCGAGACGCTGATCCCAGCCCTTGAAGAACTCAACGCAGCTTTCAAAGAAGCGCTGGCAGATCAGGAGTTCCGCGCGGAACTGGATCGACTTCTGCAGAACTATGTGGGTCGGGCCACGCCACTGACGCCGTGCCCCCAACTGTCCAGCGTCATCGGTGGGGCCACCATCCTCTTGAAGCGAGAAGACTTGGCCCACACCGGTGCCCACAAAATCAACAACACCATCGGGCAAGCCTTGTTGGCCAAACGCATGGGCAAGAAGCGAATCATTGCCGAGACCGGCGCGGGCCAGCACGGCGTGGCCACCGCAACCGCCTGCGCGTTGTTCGGGCTGCCCTGCGAGGTGTACATGGGGGCGGAGGATGCCCGCCGGCAACGGCTCAATGTCTTCCGCATGCGAATGCTCGGCGCGACCGTCCATGAAGTGGACTCGGGTTCACGAACCCTCAAGGATGCCACCAACGAAGCCATGCGAGATTGGATGGGTTCGGTTGGTGAAACGCATTACATCTTGGGTTCGGTGGTTGGCCCCCACCCCTTCCCGTGGATTGTTCGAGAATTCCAAAGCGTGATCGGCAAGGAATGCCGGGAACAATGCCTGAACGAGCGTGGCCGACTGCCCGAAGCGGTGGTCGCTTGCGTCGGTGGCGGCTCCAATGCGGCTGGCATTTTCCACCCTTTCCTTTCAGACGAGAAGGTGCGATTGATCGGCGTCGAAGCAGGCGGACGCGGTCCCGAGCAAGGCGAGCACGCGGCCCCGCTGTCTCACGGCTCTCCCGGCGTCCTGCACGGATCCCGATCGTTTGTGCTGCAAGACGAATGGGGACAGACAGCTGATGTCCACTCGTGCTCCGCGGGTTTGGATTACCCCGGGGTCGGCCCAGAACATGCAGCTTGGCACGCCGCCGAACGGGTGGAATACTCAAGCGTTTCTGATGAAGCCGCCCTCCAAGCCATGCAACTCTTGGCACGAACTGAAGGGATCCTGTGTGCCCTCGAAACAGCTCATGCCGTGAGCGCCGCGTTGTGCTTGGCGGCGGAACTTGGTTCGAGTGCTGAATTGGTCATCAACCTTTCCGGCCGCGGCGACAAAGACATGACCGAAGTGGCTCGGTTGATTGAAGGCATCGAGCTGTAAGACGCTCCTGAAGCGATTTCCAACAGAATTGGAGCCTGGATCAAGTCTTAAGGCTGTGCTTCACTTGCCCGCACGATCAGCAGCAATCTTGCAAACTCAAGCGCGGGGTCGATCCCTTCTTCAATCGTTCGATTGGGATCAAATCCCAATTCAACTTCTTTGATGGCATAGGGGCTTTTGGGCGCCTCGGCCTCTTCAACTTCATCAGGCCCGTCGGCCTCGGGATCTGCTTCCCCCTCAGAGGCCCCCGTACCATCTTCGTCCATCAACTCGGGGTCATTGAGTGAGGGGGCGTAACGCAGATCGGACATACGCCACGTTCCTCGGCGACGCTCTTCTGCGCCTTCGGGCAGCCAAACCTCAACTTGAGGATCAACCCCCCACACCTTGGCGTTGAGTTTCTTGTGCACCATGCGACCAGGCTGATCGCCGACGGATGGAAGCCGGTAGTACTGCTCAGTGATCTTCGCGAAGGTCTCACGACCGGCGGGCTGCACGGTTTGCACCGAGCCTTTGCCGAAAGTGCGCTCACCAACCACCACCGCTCGGCGATGGGCTTGGAGCGCCCCGGAGACGATCTCACTCGCGCTGGCCGAACCTTCATCCACCAACACCACCACGGGGACTTCCCCGAAAACATTGCCGTCGGGTCGCGCCCAAACTCGGCGTTCGATGCGTCCGCCGGGGCTTTCTTGGGTCACCACCGTGCCTTCCCGGAGGAAGAGGTTGGTGATGGCCGCAGCACTTTCCAGCAGGCCACCAGGGTTCCCCCGAAGATCGAGCACAACCCCACTTGGTTCAGAATCAAACTGTCCGCACAGCGTGTTCCAGGCCTTGATCAAATCCAAGTGAGAATTTCGGGCAAATTGGTTGAGGCGGAAGTAGCCGATCTTGGCCTCAGCGTCGAGGCGCCAGTCCCAAGTCGGCTTGCCATCTTCATCTCGTTCAAGGATCTGGAACCCCTTCACCGAGGGAATCTCAATGCGCTGCCTTGGCACATCAAAGACCAAGAGTTCTTCAACATCAGGTCTGCGAATTTCCAATTGGACCGTGGTGCCTTCCGCACCCGTAATGCGGTCCACCGCATCATTCAGGCTCCAATCGGCAACCAAGGTGCCATCAACGGAAACAATCACATCCTTGTTCTGAATGCCCAGCTTCCAAGCTGGTGATTCCTCCAACGGGGCCACCACAAAGATGCCTCCATCTTCGGCCTTCCGGATCTGCACGCCGATCCCAACGAAATTCCCCTCGGTGTTTTGTTGGAATCGCCGGACCTCATCGGGCCATATAAACCCGGTGTAATCGTCAAGACTCGTGAGGGCGGCGTCTCCGACTTCCTTCACCAGAGCCGGGGTTGGTATTTGGACCGAACGGGTGTTGGTGTCCAACAATTGGCCCATGACTTCCCGGGCCCGCCGGAAATCGATGCGCTCGTCGCTCTCGACCGAAGTCATCAAACTGTCAATTGCCTCTTCCCAGAGCGCCACCTTTTCAGGGTCGCCAAGGCCCGAAAATTCTTCAACGGTGGCCAGACGCGGAAGAGAAGAAAACTCTCGGGCCGTCCGCAAAGCCTCCATCAACAGAGGCCGCCAGCTGGGGCCGTCCATATGGGAACTCACGGCCCGACGCATCCCCAGCAACAGGGGAACTTCGGTGATTCCCCGGGTCACTTCTCGCCAATCAAGCACGGTATTGGGATTGAACTCGGGGAAATCCTCACCCTCCCCCAGCGATACCGCCCATTTTTTTCGCATGTCGTGGAACTGGGCTGGTGCGTACAAACTGAGAATTTGCACCTTGCGTCCAAGAATTCGCAGGCGTTGCTCGTACTCGTCACGGCGGTTCCGCGGTGACGAGCCATCTTCTTCATCAGGTGCTTGGACCCCGTCATAGATGGTGTTGAGCAAATACAACGCTTGACGGGCCTTGAGGAGGTCGCCTTCGGTTTCATATTCGGCGGCCAATCCCTCCACCTCTTCGATCAAAGCATTGGCCTCAGGATCGTTGAGAAGTTCAGCCGGATCCACCCAAGTGGTTTGCACACGGATGAGATCTTGCAACGCCAACACAGGCTGCTCTTCAGCAACGTGTTGTCGCACTCGGTCCCACGCCCACGTCCGGTCCGCGAGGACTTCGGCTTCGGCGAGCGATCGATTTTGGTTGTACTGCTGCAAAGCGAGCGCCAGCGATGGACCGGCCGCAGTGAGGTCGGCTGGCGGCTGCTGCAACAATCCCAAGCAGCGATCGGCATTGCCGGCCAAGGCTTCGTTCCATACCTCTTGAGACCAACTCGCTTCCGCGCGATTCACCGAGGTGGCATCCTCGGCCGTGGCCACTTCCCCATGATTCGCCAGCAGCAGACAGGCCACCAAGCCCCCAAGGCGAGATCGCCTTGCGGAAAGCTCTGACAACATCGGAAGGCGGGTGGAATCGGTCGATCGCAGCATGCGGGGCTCCTGTTGAGGCATTCTTACCGCTTTGAATCGGTTGGGGTTCGAGATTTGGCCAGTTCCTCCCACGAAGTTGAAAAGTTTGGCGCAAAATGACCTCCGTGTCGGATGCTTCACAACTCATCTTGGCCTTCGTGACCCTCGTCCTAGGGCTGCTGTTCCTCGGAACCGCCACCTTGGCCATGACTCGATTTGTTCGAAGCACCCGTCACCGCCCCAAACCACGGCAACATGCCGTATTTCCTTGCGATCCTTGGCGAGAATCAGGCAGACGTCTGCACGGACGCCCCCGCCCCTAAAGGTGCGTCGTTCGACCGGCTTGGTGTTCAGGCGCCGCCCCGCTGGCGCGCAACTCGACCCGCCCACCGATCGGCTGAAGTTTGGGCCTCGGGATTCCGGC
>CAXBRK010000121.1:0-6204 GCA_963978155.1 uncultured Phycisphaera sp.
GACCGGCGGACTGGCCCACGAGATTCGCAACCCACTGTCCACCGTTGGACTGAATGCCGCGTTGTTGCGAGAAATGATCGAAGACGCAGGCATGGAGCCTGACCTCAAGCATCGAGCCCTCAAACGCCTTGATGCCTTGGGGCGGGAAACCGATCGCCTCCGCGACATCCTGGAAGATTTCTTGCAGTACGCGGGCCGCATGAACCTCTCCGCCACCCCCGTCGACATGGTCGAGCTTCTTCAAGAACTCGATGATTTTTTTCACCCGCAGTGCGATCAAGCCAATGTTCGGTGCGAGCTCAAGATCCCGAGCGAACCTGTGACGGTGAGTGCGGACGCCTCACTGCTCAAACAAGCGCTCTTGAATCTGATGCTGAACGCCGTCCAAGTGCTGGATGGCAAAGAAGGCGCCAATCTCCGGCTGACCCTGACCACCCACGATGCATTCGTCAAGATTCAGGTCAGGGACAATGGCCCCGGGATCGAGCAGGAACGATTGGAAACAATCTTCCGTCCCTACTGGTCGAGCCGCGCGGGGGGGACCGGCTTGGGACTCCCGGTGACCCGCCGGATTGTGGAGGCCCACCACGGTGAAATCAGTGTCCAAAGCACTCCCGGCGAAGGGACATGTTTTGAGATTGTTCTGCCAGATGCACCCCCCGGAACGGACGACGAAATCGCCTGAGCTTCATCGCCGCTCGGCCGCGTCGATCCCAATCAATCCAGGAAATCACCCGAAGCCAGCCGTTCGGGCACGTAGGTCTCGGTGACGTAGGAGATTTCCTTGGTGATCAGCGATTCCACTTCCATCTTGAAGCCGTTGCGCAGCATGCGTTCAATTTCTTTCTTCCAAGGACGGCGGTCAGCGAACCAGGGGTAAGCCATGATTTCTTTGGCCCGCTTGATGTCTTTGTCATCCAGCGCAATTTTGACGTCGTCCGACAGGCCGCAACGTTCGTAGTCGTCGGCACGGATGCCCAAGAACTTGGCCTCCGGAACCGCCAGCCGCTCGCTCTCAAACGCCAAGCTCATCGATCCCTGTTTGATCACGCTGTAGATGTAATGCCCCCAAGGGTCACAATCCAGCAGACAAATGACCGGCAGCCCAAGTTCGGCGTTCAGCCGCTGAAGGAGTCGACGAACCCCACGAGGTGGTTGGCCGGAGCCTTCGGTCAGAATGCAGTTGTGCTTTTCCCAGAAGCGATCTTCGTTGAATCGACTCCACACCGTGTCTTTTTCGACGTGAAGCACGAAGTCTGCTTCGCACTTCACAAACTCGATGACATCGGGTTCGCAAATTGAAGGAATGGCATAGCCACCGGTTCCCATTCGCCGGCAGTCAATTTCGTCACCGGCATCACGAACCGTGATGTTGCCCACCATGGTGCCACGCTTTTTGGCGAAGACATGCAACTCTTCTCGCAAGGCGCCCAACAGAACTTCCAAATCCTGCAAGACCGTGTCAGATTCATCCTGATCACCAAACGTCTTTTCTTTGGTGCCCGCGATGGTGTGCAAGCCCTTGTAGTACATGCCCCGAAGACTCAAGGTCTTGTCCTGCTCCAGAAGTTCCAACACTCCCCGTTGCTGAAGCGTGGTCTGCATGAACTTTCGGGCCTGCCCCAGGTTGAAGAGTTCACGAATTTGCGTGCGATCCCCCATGCGAAGGATGCGAGAAGCTTCATCCCACTCGGTGTTGGAGTTGGCCCGAACTGGAATCGTGAATTGCGGATCCTTTTCGGCCAGCGCCTGCTTGGCGAGCCGACCCGACTCGTTCAGAATGGCTTTACCAACACCGGCATCACCACCCGCACCAGCACGACGGGTGGCCTTTTTGGCTGGCTTCTTGCGCAGCTTCTTCATCTTTTTGGCCACCACCGCAGGGCTGGGCACAGCACCACTGGCCGATCGAGCGGTGGTCTTTTTCTTCGTGGTTTTTCGCACTGTCTTCTTTTTTGCCACGGCTCAGCGACTCCTTCGGGACGTTGCGGTGCCGAACAACGTGTCATCGTCTGACACCTGCGGTGCAGAGGCGTTGTCCAAAATCAATACGTTGGGGTCAACCTTCCCGCGAGCCACAGGCTCGATCACGTTGCCCTCATCATCCAGTTCGATGTCCGCAGCTTCAGTGTGCCGCTGGGCAGTTGCGGTCAGTGAAGACACCAAATCTTCCTGGACTTCACCGGTGATGGCCGAGAGGTTCGCGGCGATCTCACCGATGTAGCGATGAAACACATCACGCCGCTCGGATTCGCGTCGCATGCGGTTGCGTCGTGACAAATACCGCTTCAGATGCTGACCGCATTTTTGCAAGGCCAACTTCATTTCCTTGGCGATCTCTTCGTGTTCTGCCACCGCTTCTTTGGCTGGGTTGGTGAACGGAACGGAGGTCGAGGCCACGTGCAGCAAAATCACCAACGGTCCGACCGGAAGCGAACCACGAGGCTGGCTCAGGCCATACCCCTTCCACGCGACCTCTTGGACCGCACGGAAGCAAGCGCATCCCGATTGTTGATAGATCAAAGGCACTCGGTTGGCAAAGCGGTACACCACCGCCTGCTCGTCACCAGGCAGCTTCCCTCCGTAGGCAATCGCGGCTTCCACCAAGAAGGGTGATCCTCCCCACACGCTCGGGGATCGGGTTTCGGCGGCAAAGAACTCAGCGCCGATCTCTTTGGACAAGCCACGGAGCAGATTCTTCGCGTCAATGGGCGCCAAGCAGTCGGTTGATGGGGCCATGAACTTGGTGGCCAACATTTCATCGTGCATTTTCACGATGGCAGGATGTTCGACACTGGCCACCCAACTTTGCGGCGTCAACTTGGCGGCCGCGGTGACCGTCTTCACTTTGGAGGGACTGAAGCGGCTGAATTCCTTATTAAAAAAGCCCCCCAACTTCTTCTCGGGCGTCTTCTTCAACATCCGCTCCAAGTCACCCAGCTCCACCCCGTGAGGGTGCGGATCAATTTCTTTGGTGGCTGGCGGCAGTTCGTCGCTCGACCGTTCGAACAGGAAGACCTCCCCCGACGGCGCACGCCATTCGATCTCGGCGTGAGGATTGGCAATGGCTGTTTGCTCCAAGTACGCATCGACCGACTGGCGACCCTTCTTGTGAACCGCCTTCATGGGAATTTCAATGTGCACGCCGGTGCCATCCGGGAACCAGTCTTTCGTGTCGGAGAACTCTCGCTCTTCCAAGATTTCAGCGCAGTTGCGTTCCACATCGATCTTGAGGATCACTTCAAACGCAGGCTTCTTGGGCTGGGGCTTGCTGACCACCCGGACCGGTTGGCCGGTGGTCTTCAGCCCGTACATGCCGGCCGCAGAGATGCCAATCCCCTGCTGCCCACGGGTCTGCTGGACCCGGTGGAATTTGGAACCGTAAAGAAGCTGGGCAAAGACCCCGTCGATTGATTTTCGGGGGATCCCGGGGCCATTGTCCCGGATGATGAGCTTAAGGACGTCTTGGTCGGCCATGGGGATGGTCTGGACCAACAGGTTGGGAAGAATCCCAAACTCCTCACACGCATCAAGCGCGTTGTCAACGCCCTCTTTGACCGCCGTGACCAGCGCCTTCTGCTTGCTGTTGAAACCAAGTTGGGCAATGTTCCGGTCGAAATACTCGCTGATGTTGGCTTGGCGATGCTGGCTCGCCATGCGTTCAGCGTCCGAACGACGTGCATTCGCTTTCTTCTTGGCCATCCGTGGCAAAGCTCCTTCCCAAGGCTGTGCGGGTCCGTCCGCGCGGTCAGCATACACCCCAAGCAGGAGACCTAAGATTTCCCCATGACATCTCCACGAATCGGCTGGATTGGGACCGGGGTCATGGGCAACGCCATGGCCCATCGACTGTTGCGGGCTGGATACCCGCTGAAGATTCACACCCGCACCAAATCCAAAGCCCAGAGCTTGCTTGAGGCCGGGGCCGCGTGGGCCGACACGCCGGCAGATGTGGCAGATGGCACCACAATCTGCTGCTCCATCGTCTCGTTGCCCTCGGACGTGGAACAGGTCCATCTGGGTGAGCATGGCACCTTGCAAGCCGCGAACCAGCCAGAGATTTTGATCGATTTCACCACCTCCTCCCCGGGGATGGCCGAACGTCTGGCCGAGCAGGCCGCCGCCCAAGGTGCCATGGCGCTGGATGCCCCGGTTTCTGGCGGTGATGTGGGGGCCCGCGAAGGACGACTCTCGATCATGGTCGGAGGGCCGGAGGCGGCCTTCCGATCCGCCCAACCCCTCTTCGAACACCTGGGGACAACCATCGTCCACCACGGGGATCCAGGGGCTGGACAACGGGCCAAACTGATCAATCAAATCTTGGTGGCCGGCGGCATGCTGGGTCTGGCGGAAGCCATGGCCTTTTGCGAGCAGTCTGGCTTGGATCACGACCGGGTTTTGCAGTCTGTTTCCGCCGGGGCCGCCGGATCTTGGGCGGTGGACCATCTCGCCCCCCGGGTGGCCCGGGAAGATTTTGCCCCGGGATTTTTTGTGGCCCATTTGAAGAAAGATTTGGGACTGGTTTTGGAGGCCGGAGCCGAGCTTGGGCTGCCCCTCCCCGCCATGCAACTGGCCTTCAAGGCCTACCAGGCCCTGTCCGAAAATGGCATGGATACGCTGGGCACCCAGGCCCTCGCCGGGGTCGCTTCCGGGAAGCTGGGAAAGGTCCCAGGATTTTCTCCAGATCACTCTTGAATCCGATCGAGGAACTCGCAACACTTCTTTCTGGGTAGGGGTTCTGGTGGATCCCTGGTATTTTTTGGATGGGACTGGGGGTCTCAAAATGGACGCAATTCGCGTCGAAATTGCCAAACTCCTGATCCGCACCGAGGCGGAACTGCAAGATCTCGTTTTGATCGAACGAGAAGGCAGCCGCGTCATCCACATGTCCATTGGTCTGTTCGAGGCGGCCGCCATTCGTCGTCGCTTGGCCAACGAGCCGGTCTCACGCCCCCAAACCCATGACCTGCTCGAAAACACCATCACCGCCTTGGACGCACGCCCCCACCACGTCCTTATTCGCCACGAAGACAATGGTGTTTTCTTTGCCGATCTTGTCCTCGAACGACAGGGCGACCAGTTGGTGATCGACGCCCGGCCCTCCGATGCTCTGGCCTTGTGTTGCAAACTGGATTTGCCCATCTATGCCGATGCCGTGATGCTGGAACGACTTGAGATCGAAAGACGGCTCCTCGCTGCACCCACCAGTTGAACCCGGCCTATTCTCCCCGCAGGTCAAACTGCATGGCTTGAGGAAGGCTGAACGGTGCTCAATGGATCTCATCACCAAACTCAAAGATGAAGACCCCTGCCCGGCCTTCAGTCTGTTTGAAGAAGGCATCGGAGGACGCATCAAAGTTCGACCGGAAGATTTCCAAGTTGAGGAAATCCCCTGGCGCGATCCCACCGGAGAAGGCAACCACCTGCATGTTTTCCTTGAGAAAACCGCCACAAGCCACGGCGAATTGATGTCCGTGGTGGCCAAAGCATTTGGCTGTGACAGCCGTGATGTTGGGTACGCCGGCATGAAGGACAAAGCCGCGGTGACTCGACAATGGGTCAGCGTTCCCGCCCATCTCGAGGAGGCCGCCAGCCACCTCAACCATGAAAGGGTGAGATTGCTCGGGACCATTCGATCCGATCGAGCTTTGCGCCGAGGCGATCTCCGAGGAAACCGATTTGTCATCAAAATCCGAGAGATCGACCCGCTGAAGACACCGGCCGTGGGACGGATGCTGGAACGCATCGAAAAGGAAGGTCTTCCCGCCTTCTACGGACCCCAGAGATTCGGCTACCGCCAAAACAACCACCGGTTGGGCGCGGCGCTGTTGAACGGTTCTTGGCAGGCGGTGCTCGACGAATTGCTCGGGCCCAGCGACGGCAACCACCCCGCCGACCAAACGGCACTGCGAGAGGCTTGGGTCCGTCAAGATGAGGATGTCTTGCGATCGGGCTGGCCACCATCCCAACGCTTTGAGATGTTGGCGGCCCGAAAATGGCTCAAGCACCGAGATCCTGAAAAAGCGGTTCGAGCCGGCGGCCGAACCACCTTGAACTTCCTGACCAGTGCTTTCTCATCTTTTCTTTTCAACCAGATGCTGGAAGAGCGGTGTCAACTCGGATTGCTGCACGTCGATGAACCGGGAGATGTCACGGTCGACCCACTCAAAAAGACGCCTTTGGCCGTCGACGATGGCGGCCTCC
>CAXBRK010000122.1:0-6146 GCA_963978155.1 uncultured Phycisphaera sp.
GGTGGCGGTGGAGGTGGCACTCCCTCTAAAGGTCGTGGCGTTGCCGAGACTGACGTCGAGGCGGCTGGATCTGTCGAGGTCTCACTGTCAGCCGGGTCTTCGGCGGACTCGGCCTCCAAGGGAACTCCCTCTTCCTCCAGCACGTCAGCCGAAGGAACCGGTTCGACTTCGGTTTGGGGTGTCGTGGTTGGGATTTCGATCTCGACCTCTGGGGGGGGCGGCGGCACCCCGGGAGAGCTTTGACTTGATTTGGGGGGTGCTTTCCCCAGCCAGTGGATGTCAATCCCTGGTTCGAGCATGTCTGCGGCAGCGCTCAGTCGGTGCCCCTCTTCTCCCAGTTCTTCACCCAGCATGATCAAAGCAATTCGCCGGCCTTGCGTCCTTGCCGCGGCGATGGTCCACAGGGCATCGAAGGCGTTGGCCGCATCCAGGCACTCGGTCCCGCGGGCCATGGCAATACCTTCAGCTTCAGCGCGTCGCCGTGCGTCACGGGTCAGCGCGAGCGCGACGGGTTTGGGTCGTCTTGGTTTGGGCGGTGGAACATTGGCTCGCTCTTTGTCGGGTTCATGACGTCCCAGCAAGGCGTCGATTTCTTCGGCGCGAGGTCCTGGAGGAAGATCAACCACACCCCCCTGGATCCGACCTGCCACGTCAGGGTTGATGGGTGGTGGTTGGGTCGGTGGACTGAGCAGTTCGCCGGGACGGCGTTGGACCAAAGTGGCCCCGTTCCATTGCAGCAGCCCGCACGTTTGCAATGGTCCGTTCAGTAGGTCCAGCAAGCCGTGTGGTGGGTCGGGCGGTGAGGGAATGACCAAAGCCAAATTGGTGGGCTGGCTCGGGGGATGCTTCAGCAGATCCTCCCGGCAAACCAACAAAAAGCTGAAGGCACTCTCCAGCTGATCGCTCCGTCCAACATCCTTCCAACCATCAGCATGCAACGCGCTGAGCATGCTTTGGTCGGCACCGGGTGGGAAGTACACGATGGCGTGTTTTTCGATGGACTCGTCCACGTAGTGAGTCTACGGCGAGATTGGGCTCTGTCAGGCGGATCCTTCGCGAGTCGGAACAATCCCGAACGCATCCAGAATTTTTCGGGTCAACTCGGACGTGCCGTTGCGGCATTGCCTTGCCCGCGCGGCGCCGGTCATCTCTGTGAGTTGTTGCTGGTTGGTCAGAAGGTCCGAGAGGATGGGCCCAATCTGCTCCAGATTCGGTTGGTCTTCGATCTGGTCGTTGGCGATGATGGCCGCTTTGGCTTTCGCAGCGGCTTGCGCATTGAAACGCTGATGTTGGTCCTTGTGCCAGGGATAGGGCAGGTACAACGCGGGGAGTCCCGCGGCTTCGATTTCAGCCACGCTGTTGGCACCCGCCCGAGAAACCACCAAATCTGCAGCACCAAACGCCTGCGACATTTGACGCAAGAAGGGCAGCACGGTCACCGGGCAGTTGGCGAGTGGCGTTTCATTCCATGTCTCTTGGACGTGTGAATGGTGGGCGCTCCCAGCCAAATGCAGAATTTGCCAGCCGGCAAAGGCCTCCGGCTGGGTTCGAGCCAGATTCAGCACCAAGGCATTCAAGGTGGACGCGCCGTTTGAAGCTCCGGTGACCAGCAGCGTTGGACGGTCTGTGGCCAAGCCCAAGGCGGCTCGATTGTTTGACTTGTCGCCTTCCACTGTCGCCGCAGTGCGAATGGGATGGGCGGTCAGCTCCCCGGGGAACTGGTCATGGGCGTGGACGGTGAAATTCTTGGTGCCCCAGCGGCACAGGATCCGGTTGGCCCGCCCGGGGACCGCATCCAAATTGAGAACGGCCAGCGGCCACCCGGCTTCTCGTGCGACCAGGCCCACCGCGGCCGCCGTGAAGCCCCCGATGGTGACCACGCCTCCAATGGTGTGGTTCTGGGCCAACCGCCTGAGTTCACGACGTGACCGCAAGTACCCCATCAAGCACCGAAGCGCTCGTTTGGGGTGCAAACTGGGCGGCGAGGCAGGGATCGCGAGCGTCTCAAATGCTTCTGAAGCCAAGATCTCACGGTCAATGGACCGAGGGGCGTGCAGCAGGATGGGGTGGACGTGATGGGCAAGGCATTGTTCTGCCAAAGCCAAGCCTGGAGTGATGTGTCCGCCTGAACCGCCGCCCGCGATGAGAATGGTCTTCATGGGTTAGCGGTCAGCGGCGAGGGATGGCTCGGGCTCGTGGTTGGGGTGGGACGCCATCAAAGCCACCATGATGGCGCCGGCCAGGAGAATCCACCCGGTTCCAGCTCTGGAAATGAAGGGGAGGGCGATCCCCTTGGTGGGCAGCAGTCCTGTGGCGACCCAGACGTTGATGGCCGTTTGCATCGCAACGGTGATTGTGACGGCCACTCCGAACCAACGGGCGGCAGGATTGGGACATTGCCAAGCGACACGCCAGAGGGAGAAGATGAGCCCGGCAAACGTCGTCAACACCAGTGCCGTGCCAAGCACTCCCGTTTCCTCGGCCAAGATCGCGAAGACAAAATCAGACTCATCCACCGCCAAGTAGCCTTGCGAACGCAATCCTTGCCCCATGCCCGCGCCTTCCAGTCCGCCTTGGTGAATTGCTCGGAGACTTTCGGTGAGTTGGGCGCCTTCGTTGGTGTTGGTCTGTTCCCATGGTGCGAGCCACGCGTCGAGGCGTCGGATTCGATATTCCTCCATCCCGATGTACAGGCCACCGAAGACCCCAAGGGTGATGATTCCTGCGGGCAACCACCGCCAATCGGCACCGGCGGCGAACAACAGCATGACCAGAGTGCCAAGCACCAAAGCGGCTGAGCCGAGATCGTGAACCGCGATGGCGGCGGCCACACCCGCTGTGATCAACAACAGGAAAGGATGTTCACGGATTTTGACCTTTCCATTGGTTCGGGCCAAGCACACCCCGCACAGCAAGGGTATGGCAAATTTCAGGGGTTCACTGGCTTGGAAACGCAATCCCGCAAGGTTGATCCAGCGTTCCTTGGCCACAAAGAGGCTGAGGCCGAGAAGTCCGAGCCCGACCACAAGGACCAGGCCAACCACCTGTTTGTTCAGCAGTCGGTCCACCACGCGGCTCGAGAGTGTCGTGGACCATCCCACGAGCAGGCAGCAAGCGGCGATGCCGGCATGGAGGAGTTCGGGGTGCCGGGTCAGGAGGGGGGTCTCGGCATCCGAGGAGGCGTTGGTACTGGCGGTGAGCTGGGCGAGGCCGACGCCAAAGGTGAGCAGGAGCAACGAGAAAATCACCACCAGTTCACGACTTCGAGGCACCTCTGCTTATCGGAGGGAACGTGTTCATCTCGCCACGACTTCCGGCAGGCTTTCAGATTTTGTCGAGAGTACGATGGCGGATCATGTTGGATTCACCCCCGATGACCGGACGCCGCGTCCATCTTGAAACCTTTGGTTGCCAGATGAATGAACTGGACAGCGAGTTGGTTCGCAGCCAATTGAGCGCACTGGGATATGTCTTCACCGATGACCGCACCCAAGCGGATGTGGTGATCTACAACACGTGTTCGGTTCGAGAACAAGCCGAAAACAAGGTGTGGAGTCGCTTGGGCATCGACGGCGTTGAAAAACAGGAAGGACGAGAGGTCATTGTTGGCGTTATCGGCTGCATGGCCGAGCGGGAGGGGCCAGGCCTTTTGAAGCGATTCCCCCAGGTGGACTTGATGTGTGGCCCCGGGGAGCTGGACAAGCTGCCTTTGCTGATCGACAACGCCTCCAAAAACGCGGATGAGGACATTCGGACCGCACTCCAGGGATCAACCACCCGGAGGTCCCAGACCTTGGGCGCGGCCGCGGACCGCTTGGAATTGCTCGACCTCTCCCGTGCTTTCGACCCCGACCACGCTGGCTTTGCCGGTCGATCGGCCTACGTCCGAATCACCCGAGGCTGCAACAAGTTCTGCACCTACTGCGTGGTGCCCCACACCCGCGGGCCAGAAATTCATCGTCCGCCGGACCACATTGTTGAAGAATGCAAGCGGCTTGAGCAACAAGGTGTCCTTGAGATCACGCTGCTGGGGCAGACCGTCAACCACTATTTGTACGTCCACGGAACCGCCCTGACGGTTGATGGGACTCCGGCGCCTCAGGTCGGGCCGGGGCTTTCGGGGTTTCGTCCTGGGCCCGATGGTCGCCCTTCGGCGGCAGCGGGGGACCAAGCCACCACGTTCGCCGATTTGTTGGTGATGATTCATGAGGCCTGTCCCGGAGTGCAGCGCATTCGGTTTGTGACCAGTTATCCGCGGGATTTCGGCAACGACATCCTGTACGCGATCGCCGAGCATCCTCGGCTGTGCCGGTACCTCCATGCTCCGGCCCAAAGTGGCTCCAACGAGGTGTTGGCCCGGATGAACCGTGGATACGACCGCGAGACCTTCCTGGATTTCGCGGCCCGAGCTCGAAAAATCCTCCCTGATGTGGTTCTGGCTGGGGATATCATTGTGGGCTTCTGTGGAGAAACGGAGGCCGATTACGAGGCCACCCGGACCCTGCTGCAAGAAGTGCGGTTCAAAAACAACTTCATCTTCAAGTATTCCCCTCGGCCGGGCACCAATGCCTTTGGCCGGCTCGAAGATGATGTTCCGGAACAGGAAAAGAGGCGCCGCAACAACGATCTTTTGGCCCTGCAGGCTGAAATCGGCACGGAAGTTCACGCCGAATGGGTGGGGCGAGAAGTCCCCGTCTTTTTGGAAAAACGGACGGGGAAGGGCCGAAAATCGGGTTCAGGAGTTGGAAATGGGGGCGTTGAACTGCGAATTCAAGGCGAATCCCCATCTTCTGGCGTCCAACTCAGTGGGCGGACCCCGGGAGACATGATTTGCTTCGTCAATGTGCCAGAACAGGCTGTAGAGGCCCATTTGGGGACCATTTGCCCGGTTCGAGTCACCGGAAGCGGATCTCTTCATTTGGAGGGCGATTTGGTCGCACCAGACGGCCTCACAAAGATCAAATAAAAAAAGTCTGGCTTCGGGGTTGATTCCATCCGTGGCTGACTTAGATTAGGCACTGAAGAGAGAGAGCCCCTTTGGTGGGAATGTTGCCCACCGCATCCGCCTGAGAACCGGATGTTCAAGCAGAAGAAGAGTTTTTCGAGATTCGAGAAAGGGACTCTCAAATGAATTCATTCAAACTCAGCGCCGCAGCGCTCATCGTTTCTGGCAGTGCATTCGCCGACTTCGGCGGTGCCTCCTACACCGTCGAAACCGCAGTGGCCGGCTTCGACACTTACAAAGTCTTCCTGAACTTCACCAGCCCCACCGACAAGCTCCTCGCCGTCAACGGTGATGTTGCTGGTGGCTACTCCGCCTTGTCCTACAACGGTGGCGAGCTCTACAACGCCCTCTTCGCCGCGGTCCTCCCCGACGACTTTGGTGCATACGCAGCTTTCCCCGGCATGGAAGGTGATTCCTACTTGACCATCGGTGGTCAGGCTGATGACACCTCCTCTTCCCCCGGCTTCCTCGCCGACAACATCGACGGTTCCGGCCAGTTGGTGAACGGTACGAGCTTCACCTGGGAAAACAACGGTGGCTACTTCGACAGCAATCCCGGCACTGGCGCATTCGACAGCGGATCCGGCATCCTCGTTGCCCAGTTGACCGTTGCCTCCGGTGAGGACATCACCTTCGGTGGCACCGCTTCCTTCAACAGCGAAGCCGGCGATTTGACCTTCGCCTCATTCTCCGTCACCACCGTGCCTGCTCCTGGTGCGTTGGCTCTCCTCGGTCTCGCCGGCCTCGGCCGCCGTCGCCGCGGCTAAATCTTGAGGCCATCTCTCCCTGTATCGGGGGAGCAACAGCCCCAAATTTGAATCTTGAGCAGCCCTCCTGAACAGGAGGGCTGTTTTTGTTGATTGGCCCACCGAGCGGCCAAACCGCCCAAACCGATTCTTTACAATTTTTTTGGAGAAAGGGGTTGGAACTGGATTCAGAGTGTCTTACATTGAGGCCGTACGGCTGATCTGCGGGCCGCACGAGAAGAAGAGATCGCAGCAGAAGAGAGACCCCAATCAGAAAGAGGACCACTATGTCCCGATTTGCATTTGCAGCTGTTCTTGGCGCGACCGCCATGGCTTCCGCCGATTTTGCTGGCGCTTCATTCACCCAAGAAGTCATCAACCCCGGTGAAGTCACC
>CAXBRK010000123.1:0-6120 GCA_963978155.1 uncultured Phycisphaera sp.
TTGATGAATCCTTGGTTGGGGTTGAAGGGGCCGAACCCATCCGGCAGGTGCTGGCGTGACGAGCGTTTCGTTGCCCCCCAAGCCGCGGGGGGGCATTGTCGGTCCGGGTGAGATCGCCCACGTCTTCGCCCGGGCGCTCGCGAAGTACGACCTTGGCACCGTCGCGGCGGTGTACGGGCGCCGTCCCGATCGTCGTGAAGCCTTTTGCCGAGAATTCGGCGGTCGACCGGCAGACTCATTGGATGGGTTGTTGCAGCCCGGCGAGGTGGATGTGGTCTATGTCGCGACGCCTCACCCCGCGCACGCTGAGGCGGTGGAGGGTGCTCTTGAACGCGGAATTGCCGTGCTGTGCGAAAAACCCATGACAGTCGCTCCGGCCGAGACCGGCCGTTTGATTGATTTGGCCCACCGCCGATCCACGCTTCTGGTGGAAGGTTGGATGTACCGCTTCCATCCTCAGATTGAAGCGTTGGTCGCGCTCTTGAAGGACCGGACAATCGGCGAAGTGCATCAGGTTGTGGCCTCGTTTGGTGTCTCTTGCGCAGACCACCTTCCCGAACGCATTCTTGCTCCAGCCTTGGGGGGCGGGTCCATCCTTGACATTGGGGGGTACCCGGCTTCGGCCGCCTTGTTCGTCGATCGCATCCTCGGTGGGGATGGTGGGGTCACGCATTTTGATGTTTCGTCAGAGGTGCGATCGGACCGGGATGTCGAACTCGATTCCGAAGCCGAGATTCGATTTGATTCGGGACTCCGTGCCAAGTTGCAATGTTCGTTTCATCGTGACCTGGGGTTCGGCCTTCGGATCGATGGCAGCGATGGCTCGCTTGTGCTTCCATCTGTCTTTCTTCCGGAAGGTCGCCGTGATGGCCGCCAGGGGGTCATCGACGTGATCCGTCCCGATGGATCGTGTGTCCGAACCCCTGTTTCAGCCGACATGTGCTGCTTTGGCTTGCAGGCTCAGGCCGTGGGCCGAGCCCTGGAGAACGAGATTCTCGCCATGGAATATCCAAAAGTCGATCACCAAGAATCCAGAGCCTTGGCCCATTTGCTCGATGTTTGGAAGTCGACGCCTCTGTTGGCATGATCGAAGGATTTCTAGGGCACTGAGGGCAATCGCATGAACTGGACCATGATTTCATTCATCCTGGCCACCGCCGCGGTGGCGGTGGGCACGGTCTTCTTTGTCCGCCGCATGAAGCGATCAGAAAACGCCATCGAGGACTATTTTGCGGGTGGGCGTTCGCTGGCATGGCCTGTGGTGGCGGGATCCCTCTTGTTGACCAATTTGTCCACCGAACAATTGGTCGGCCTGAATGGTGCTGTCTTTCAAGACGGTCGACTGGTGGGCATCGCTTGGGAGGTTCTTTCCGCGTTTGCCATGATGGCCACAGCACTGCTTTTCTTGCCAAAGTATTTGGCCAGTGGTTTTACGACCACCACCGGTTACCTCGAGCAGCGGTACGACCGCATGACCCGTCGGGTGGTGTCGGCGTTGTTTCTCTCGGGTTACGTCGCGGTGCTGTTGCCCGTGGTGCTTTACACCGGTGCGCTCGCGGTTCGTGGGATGTTTGGTCTTGAGCTTGAACTTTGGCTTGTGGTGGTGGGTATTGGCATTTTGGGCAGTGGCTACGCCATTTTTGGTGGGCTCCGGGCCGTGGCCGTCAGTGACACCATCAATGGCGTTGGTCTCTTGGTTGGCGGCGTGGCCGTGCCCCTGCTCGCCCTGAAATTTCTCGGGGAAGGTTCGGTTGCCGCGGGCCTGTCCATTCTGGTGCAGGAAAAGCCTGAAACCTTAAATCCATTGACCACCCTCAATCAGGACGGAGCTCAGGTCTCCGTGCCTTGGCCGACCTTGTTGACCGGGATGATGTTTATTCAGTTGTTCTACTGGTCCACCAATCAGGTGATTGTCCAGCGGGCCATGGGGGCCCGTGATCTCAAGTCTGGCCAACAAGGGTTGATGTTTGCCGCAAGCCTCAAGATTCTTGGTCCGGTGATGCTTTGCCTGCCGGGGATTATTGCGTTGCACTTGACCGACACGCTTGACATCGATCAGGCCGACACGGTGTATCCGGTACTTGTCCGGGCGGTTCTGCCGGAGTGGGCGCTTGGCCTCTTCGGTGCGGTAATCGTGGGCTCCATTCTCAGCTCGTTCAACAGCGCGCTCAACTCAGCTTCGACGTTGTTCTGCATCGATTTTTACCGCCCGCTGACGTCCCGGGGGAACGACACAGACGATGACAAACGGGTGGTCGCCGCCGGGCAAATTTTTGCCGCAGGTATTGCCATTTTGGCCATGATTGTTGCGCCTCTGCTGGCCCAGATGCAGTCGATCTTTGACTATCTTCAAAAAGTCAACGGTCTATACAGCGTCCCGATCATTGTGATCTTCTTAATGGGGATCTTGACCCGACGGGCCAATGCTCGTGGCGCGAAGGCGGCCATGGCGGTGGGGGTTCTCTCGTACGCTGCGTTCACCTTTGCCGATGTTGTGATTTCAGATCTGCAATGGCCAACGTGGTACCACTGGCTCCACGGCTACGGCATCAGCGTGGCGTTGGCGTTTGCGACTGTGGTTGTCTTCTTTGGTCAACCTCAAGTTGAAAATCAAGATCCGGAAGCGTGTGCTTCACCCGTGGACATGAATCCTTGGTCGATGGCCAAGCCTATTGCGGTGATGATCGCTTTGGCAGCCGTGGGGTTGTATGCAGGACTTGTGGTTCTCTCGGCCCAGTAACTCCAACCGTCGGGCTGACCAGGATTCACTCGTCCAGATTCCCCGGAAGTGGTCGGTCGTGTCCGGCCAAACGGGCGGCCAGTTCTGTTTGGCTTGTGACTCCCAATTTTTTGTAAGCGCGGCGAAGCAGTGTCGAGACCGTGTTTATTGAGATGCCGAGTTGGTCGGCGATCTGCGCTCTGGTCAATCCATCGCCGACTGCAAGTGAAATCTCGCGTTCTCGTGGGGTCAGCGTGTCGAGACCAGCTGCTTCTGCTCGAGTGGCATCCCACCACGAGACCGTGGACCGTGGTGTGGTCACGACGGTTGGAGAGGGCAGCAATTTCCCAACCAGTGGGTCGAGTGAAATGCTGACGCCTTGATTGCAAAACCTGGCATCCTCGTCGCTTGGCTGCTGATTTCTTGGCATGTTTAAGAATGAGATGACCGCATGCACCCGGCGCCGGAGTTCAGCGAGTTCGTTCTTGGTGAAATGGTGCAGGCTCGACTGCCTGAATCTCATCCCTGCTGATGAGTGGAACTCAGGATCCTCGTGCTCGCAGACGATGTCCCGATGCTTGGAGTGGATCATCTTGGAGTGCTCAAGCAGCCGGTCCGTGACCTCAGTGTCATGCTCGTCGTACGCAATGATGATTTGTTCACCAGTGGCTTGATAACTGATCTTCGTGCGCGATGTGTGAACCTTCATGAGGAGTTGGTGCTTGACCAAGGCGTCGACAGCTTGGCGAATGACTTTGATGTCCAGCTCCAAAGTCTCTTCAAGCTGCTGAAGTCTGACGGCCTTCCTAGAGGCGCGGATGAACTCCCAGATTTTGAGGGCATCGGGGTCAAAGATCAGATCCATGACTCCTGCATCAGAGCAATCCAGTGTGATTGATTTTTGTGTCATAAGGCGCCTCCTGCACTGTAACGCACGACCATTCGGGTGCTATCGGATTGCTTCGCTTCCTCTGGTGAGTTGTTGTGTGGTTGTCATCTCAAGGGGTGACAAGATCCGGAAAAGCGTTGAATAGAAGGTTAATTGCCTTCTAAAGCTCAAGAATTCGCTGTGCATCACCCCCGATGCGAGTATGGTGGATTTGCAAGTCCATCTGAAGTCCATCGGCCAAATCCATTTCCTTTGGCTGTATGTAAAGGAGCCAACTCATGATGCAATCACAAGCACAATTTGCTCTCGGTCTCACCGTCGCCACCCTGTGCCAGACACTTTCGGCTGACACGATCACCGTGTGCTTGGACGGAACATGTGATTTCACTGATCCTTCTGCCGCCGCGGCCTCCGTGTCTGCAGGCGACGTGATTGAAATTGCCGCGGGCACCTATTTGCTTGAAGAGTCTGTTGGTCTGATCACTGGCGCGACTATCCGTGGCGCTGTGGGTCCCAATGGTGAGCCAGCGACCATCCTCGATGGGCAAGGTCAAGTACTCGTGCTGGGCACCGCCTATGCTGACCAATCGTTGTTCGAGAATCTCGTTCTTACCAACGGCTACGGCGACTATGGCGGTGGTGCCCGGTTTGTGGCCTCAGACGATGTTGTCGTTCGCAATTGCCACTTTGTTGGGAATCATGCCAACTGGGAAGGCGCCGGGATTCGAATGAGCTTGGGATCGACAGTTACTTTGGTTGACTGCGAGGTCACAGGCAACATTGCCACTCACCCCCAGTGGCCAGGGCAAAGTCGTGGTGCTGGCGTTCGGATCGCTGGCTCCGGAGACACCACTCTTGTTCTTGACGGAACTCGGGTCTGCGGCAACTCCGATGGCGTGGGCGGACCGCAAATCATGGGTGGCGTCCCCGTCAATCTCGGCGGATGTGTCACTGATGACTGTGATTCATGTGTGATCACTCAGTTGGATGCCGATCTCAACGCCGATGGCATCGTCGGCCTGGGAGATCTTCTGATTGTGATGGCCTCTTGGGGCGATTCCGGCGCCGCGGACATCGACGGCGATGGCTCAGTCGGCGTTGGAGATCTCCTGGCTGTGCTTTCAGACTGGAGTTGATTCTCTTTTGAACATGCATCGGCCGCTGGCCGATGATCCAATTTTAAATTGAGAAGGTGCGGCGTTTGGCTCTCTGCCTAGACGCCGCACTTTTTTCATGGAAAAAGCTGAAGCAAAGATGGAGTTCCCTCCCTACTTGGCACGCTTGTTCCGGTGGGCTGGCAAGTAGGCCTCGTTGACATAGTCGCCAACCATGCGGTGGGTGCTGAACGCGCCTGGAACAGTGGCGGCACTCCGCAAAGCGCGTTTCATCCAGCGGGTTGGGAGTCCCTTCCGGTTTCGGGAGAAGAATTCTGGGATGAGTTCGTCTTCCAAGACCGTGTAGAGGGCTTCTGCGTCGGCTTGGTCACGAGCTGCCGCACCGGAGCGGGAGGGCGTGCCGACGATGGCGAAGCCATTTTTGCCATCAAACCCTTCGGGCCACCAGCCATCGAGAATGGAACAGTTCACCCCAAGGTGCATTGGTGGTTTCATTCCGCTGGTGCCGCTGGCTTCGTGGGGACGGATGGGGGTGTTGAGCCACACATCAGCGCCTGAGGTCAGTTCACGACCGACCCGCATGTCATACTCATCCAGCACCACAACCTTGCCCATGAATTCTGGTCGGCGTGACATCTTGAAGATCTTTTGGGCAAAGGCCTGCCCTTCCGCATCTCGTGGGTGGGCTTTTCCGGCAAAGATCAATTGCACCGGCTGTTCGGGGTTGTTCAGGATTGCGGCCAACCGTTTGGTGTCCCGGAAGACCAGTGGGGCCCGCTTGTAGGTGGCAAACCGCCGGGCAAAACAGATGGTGAGTGCATCTTCTTGCAGGACTTGTCCTGCGGCAAGAACCTCGTTTGGTCCAGCGCCGTTGGCCACCGCTTGACGCACGGACCGTTCGCGAACGAACCGAACCAAACGTGCTCGAAGTTGATTGCGGAGCTCCCAAGCTTTTGTGGCGTCCACTTTGGCGGCCTTCTTCCATTGCGGCTGCTCGGGGGTTGGCATGCTCTGGTCGAGCTTGATGTGTTTGCTCCAGAACGCTTGGGCGGCGGGGTCCATCCAGGTGCCGGGATGCACGCCGTTGGTGACCGAACCAATGGGGACATCTTTGGGTTGGTCGAGTTCGGGGAATGCGCCGACCCACATGTCACGGCTGACTTCGCCATGGAGTTTGGCAACACCGTTGACGTGGTCGGCAAACCGCAAAGCCAAGACGGTCATGCAGAATGATTCTTGCTTGTCGCCGGGACGTTCGCGACCAAAGTCCACAAAAGTGGACGGGGCAATGCCCGCGCGGCGGATGACTTTGCCAATGACCTTTCGTACCGCGGCGGGGTCATAACGATCGTGCCCGGCGGGCACTGGGGTGTGGGTGGTTAAGACCGTGCTTTCTC
>CAXBRK010000124.1:0-6072 GCA_963978155.1 uncultured Phycisphaera sp.
TTGGCAGTCTTCTTGGCTGCCTTCTTAGCGACCTTCTTGCGAGTGGTCTTCTTGGCAGTCTTCTTGGCTGCCTTCTTAGCGACCTTCTTGCGAGTGGTCTTCTTGGCAGTCTTCTTGGCTGCCTTCTTGGCGACCTTGCGGGTGGCCTTCTTAGCAGTCTTCTTGGCTGCCTTCTTGGCAACCTTGCGGGTAGCCTTCTTGGCTACTTTGCGAGTGGCCTTTTTGGCCGTCTTTTTTGCCACCTTGCGGGTAGCTTTTTTGGCTTTCTTCTTTGCCATATTTGGGTTCCTTACTCTGTACAACTCGGTCGGAGTCATAGTCGGACAAAGTTGCAACGACGCCGTTGCAAAGAGAAGTTGTATCACAGTCGGGCCGAGACGGAAACAAACTTGAAGAAAACCTGCAAGTTCTGGTGACTCAAAAGGAACAGATATGCACCATCAAGCACTCGAACACGTTGACTTTTTGTGCTCACCAGAAGCCGCTCGCAAGACTTTTGCATTGCAATGGAGCGTGCCTCTTGGTTCCGCACGAGGCGGAAGTGAACGCGATGGCTTGTCACCGTTGCATGCTGAGTTGGCGCAGCGCGGGGGTGGTGGGCGTGATGCCAAAGACTTTGCTTATGCCCTTGATGAGCTTGGCGTGAGGCGTTCCATCCGCTTGGGCACGCACTTTTTGCACATCGATGCCTTGGGCCTTCCAGAAGCTCTTTTGCCTGCGCTTTCCCTTTGTGCAGATGTGATTCGAGAGCCCAATATCACCCCTGAGCACTTGAAATCAGCGAAATTATTGGTGAATCAGGGTCGTCGGAGCATTGAAGATGACCCTGGGGAATTGGCACGTGATCACCTTCGTCGCTTGCATGCCCCGGCTCCTTTCGATCGAAGTGCGTACGGGTGTGAAGATGTGGTGGAAGCAGCCAACCCCAATATGTTGCTTGAAGACTGGGCCCATTGGAGTGGATGCCAAGGAGGTCGTGTGGTGGTTGCCGGCCAGTTTGATCCGGCGCAGGTCGTCGACCATGTTCAGTCCGAGTGCCAACGCATGACATGGTCAAATCGGACCTTGGAACCTTTGCTTCCAGAATCACCGCCCGATCCGGGGCAAAAATTTATCGAACGTCCCTTGGCTCAGGTTCATTTGGTCTGGGCTTGGTCGGCCCCAACCATGCACGATCAACATCGTGCAGCATGGCAGGTGTTGTCACGCATCCTGGGTGCGAGTGGCTCGGGGCGTTTGTTTCACGAAGTTCGTCAAAAACGCAGTCTGTGCTACGCGGTCGGAGGCGGCTGGGCGCCATCTGACGATTTTGGGAGATTCATGGTTTCCGCCGGTACTACGCCAGATCGGGCTGCTGAGACGGTCCAAGTGGTGGAAGAGGTCATGCACGGCATCTTGAATGAGCGCCCGTCTGAAGAAGAAATCGCTCGGGCCAAAGAAGGGGTCCTTTCGGCCCTTACGCTGCGGCGAGAAAGCACGGCGGCTCGTGCCAGTGTGCTCGGCAATCATTTCACCACCTTCGGAGAGGTGTGGGATCCAAAGAAGGAAGTGCAGTCCATCGTGAACGTCGATCAAGCTGGAATCGAGGCGGCGTTGTCGGCGTGGACCTTGGGGACCCCTTGGGCCGTTGCATTGGGGGCAACAAACCCATTTTCTGAGGCAGTGACCTGATCTATACTGGTGCAAATGCCCCAATCTCTAGAAATTTCGGCTGGAACCCGGGTCCGAGTGACCCAGCAGCTGCCGCGTGGTGCCGAGACCGCTTGGTCCACCACCACGGAGGGCGTGGTCCTTCGTGCTCGTCAGGCCGAAACCGGTTCTTGGTTTGCGCACAGCCGAAATGATCGTCTGTGGCTCGACCGACTCGAGATCCAAAAGGACGACGGGGAAATCACCACACTGAACCTCGACCAGTTCTCCGTTGTGCAAACGCTCGAGAACGCGGGCTGACACATGTCGTTGTTGACGGCGGTTGGACTGCATGTCCAAGTTGGCCACCAAGTGTTGTTCCGTGACTTGGGGTGCACCATTGAGCCCGGACAACGGATCGGATTGGTGGGCCGCAACGGCACGGGCAAAACAACCTTCTTGAAGGTGATCTCGGGTGAGCGCGAGCCAGATTCAGGCAAAGTTGAGTTGCGCCGGGGCGCGCGGGTGGGACTCCTTCGTCAAGATCCTGAATTTATGGCCGGCGACACGGTGCGTACGGCGGCGGCCCGAGCATTCGGACCATTGATCGAAGCGATCGCGTCGCTGGAAGCGGTCTTTGACGCCATGGGCGAAGCTTCTCAGGATGAATTGGAGTCCTTGTTTGCCAAACAAGGTCGACTTGAAGATCAAATTGAAGCATTGGGAGGACGCGCATGGGAGCATCGAGTGGACGAAGCGCTGGCTGGGGTTGGCCTTGGCGACCGAATGCATCAGCCCGTGGAGGGCTTGTCCGGAGGTGAACGAGGGCGACTGGGGTTGGCCACGTTGTTGCTGGAAAATCCTGATGTTCTTCTGCTCGACGAACCCACCAACCACTTGGACATTGCGGGTCGGGAGTGGCTGGAGAATTTCCTGTCAGAGACGTTTCGGGGTGCTGTTTTGGTGGTGAGTCACGACCGAGCATTGCTTGATCGGTTGGTGGGCACCATTGTCGAGCTCGATCGTGGTCAATTGGAGGTGTACCCAGGCAACTATTCCGACTTCCGCGTCGAGCGTGTTGAACGCCGGAAGACGCTCATTCGAACCTGGGAGAAGCAGCAAGACCGCATCCGCCACGAGCAGTCTTTCATTGATCGTTACAAGGCTGGTCAACGGGCTCGACAAGCCAAAGGCCGAGCTTCTCGACTGGAGCGAATGATTGAAGACGAGGGCTTGGAGAAGCCGCTTGAACTGGACGTGGTCGATCTTGATTTGCCCAATCCGCCACGCAGTGGTGACTTGGTGCTGAGAACGGAACAACTGTGTGTCCAGCGCGGGGATCGTGTGTTGATTTCCGGGCTCGATTTGGAACTTCGGCGAGGCGATCGTCTTGGCATTGTCGGGCCCAACGGCACCGGCAAGACTTCTTTGATTGCGACTTTGTTGGAAGAGACGCCTCCGTCCGCGGGTCGGTTGCAGATTGGCTCAAGACTCAAAACCGCGTGGTTCCGGCAGCGCCACGAGGCATTGGATCCGTCACTGGTGCTTTGGCGGCATTTGCAGGACACCTTGTCCGAGGGTCGAGGTCGAGACATCACTGAGCAGGAAGCTCGGAACCTTGCTGGTGCGTTTTTGTTCAGTGGTACCACGCAAGACAAATGTGTTGGCGACCTTTCCGGTGGCGAGCGTTCGCGGCT
This sequence comes from uncultured Phycisphaera sp., assembly GCA_963978155.1. Classification (GTDB taxonomy): domain Bacteria; phylum Planctomycetota; class Phycisphaerae; order Phycisphaerales; family SM1A02; genus UBA8653. The sequence continues at coordinate 3,327 of CAXBRK010000124.1, forward strand.
GGTTCTCGCAGGACTGCTTGCCACCGCACCCAACATGTTGGTGTTGGATGAACCGACCAACCACCTGGATATTCCCACGGCCGAAAGGCTCGAGCAGATGCTGGATCCTGATGCAGGTTGGGAGGGCACCATGGTGCTGGTCAGTCACGACCGTGCACTGCTTGATCAGGTGTGCACACGGCTGTTGATTCTGCACCCTGACGGTCAGCACGAGCTTTTTGATGGCGCGTGGTCCGCTTGGCGTTCACGACAGGTCGTTTCTGGAGCGGAGCCGGAGAAAAAATCGGGGAAAACAGAACGCAGCGCTTCCGCGTCCCGAAAGGCACCCACCGGACCCAAAAACCCACACTCTCATTTGTCGTTGGAGCAACTGGAGAGCAAGGTGATGGATCTGGAAGAACAGTTGGCAACGGTTGACCTCGCGCTCGGTGAACCTGAAGTTTGGTCCGATCCGGAGAAGCTCAAGTCTCTGCAGGATGAGCGCACTTCGATTGAAACTGAACTCGGGCCACTGAGTCAGGAGTGGGAGCGAAGAGCGTCGGAAATGTCTTGAGGGTGAGCGAACCCAGGCCCTAGAGGGGGCGTCGGGTTTGGATCAATCACGCCACAGAAATGGTTTGGCTCAAGACGACGTTGCCATCTTGGTCCAAGAACGCAACGGTGATCGATTGACCTTCGGTGTTGCGGAGGGAGGATTGTTCCACGGCATCGGCTTGGAACTGTCCGCCTTTGGCCAGATAAGCCTGCTCGTACACCACTTGCTCGTTCACGCGAATCTGAACGGCGGCCACCTCTTTGGGAAGGCCACGGCTGAAGAGCACGAAGTCTCCGGTGGAATCATTCCACACCAACTGACCGCTTCCCAGTTCGGTTTGTCCGAACTGGATGAACGGGTTGTCGCGATTGGCCAGGATGGCGTTGATCTTGGGGGAAACGCCGAGGGTGTCGAGGTTGCGCTGGATCTCTTCACTGCGGGCTTGTTGCCCTTGCCAACGCTCCGATTGGTTGGTCAGCATGATCATGGCCAGCATGCCAGCGAACATGGCCAAGGCAGCGGCACGCCAAACTGAGGCAGATCGGGCGGCTTTGTGATGGATTTTGGCTTGTCGGTTGAGGGTGAGCTTCAAGTGATGCTCTGGTGATTGTTCAGCAGCCCGTGCGGCGGAGGCAATACAGGCCGCTCGGAGATGGGACGGTGGGGTGACCGATGGCAGGGGAGCCTCGGTGGCCCACGTCGCTTGGAGGGCTCGAGCCGCTTCTCGTTCGGATGCTGAGAGTCCTTCAAATGTCCGCTGCAACGCCAGGCTCTCGGACTCTTCGAGGAGGCCCAGAGCGTCAAGAATGAGATCATCCTTGAGGGTGGAGGGGTCATCAGAATGGGGGACACTCTCTGTCACGGTGGTACTTTCGCATCGAATTGCGGCTCGGTTGCAGTCCGAGCCTGAAGAACATCAAAACTTTACATCTCAGGCTTGGGGCCCTCTCGCATTGTGGCTAAAGCGCGGGAAAGGGCACTTTTTACCGTCCCTAGGGGGGCACCAAGTTGTTCGGCGGTCTCTTTGAGGGTGAATCCCTGGAAATAGGTCCGGGTCACCACCTCTTTCTGGAGCTCGGACAGGCGTTCCATTCGACCCCTGAGTTCAGCTCGGATTTCGGTTGGGTCTTCGGTATGGTTCGGCCCATCCCCCATGGGATCAGACACATAATCTTGGGTGGTTGGTCGGGTTTGCTTTCGACGCAGCCGGTCGATCATGTGCCGCCGCGCGATCAACATGACCCAAGTCACCAATTTGGCTCGCTCCGCATCAAACCGGTCAGCTGTCCGCCAGAGACGTATAAATACTTCCTGAACAGCATCTTCGGACTCTGATCGATTCGGAAAAAACTGCCAAGCCACACGAAAAACCAGCTTCCCGAACCGATCGTACAGCTCGCCGAATGCCGCTTCGTTCCCCGAAGCGACCTCGTGCATCAGTTCTTGATCGCTCATGGGCATGGCGTCCTGAGTGTAGTCGCGGCCAGAATGAGCTGAATTTCAAATTCAAGGGTTCCGCTTCTGACACGAAATTGATACAAATGGGACATGCACGAGGGCGCGTCACCCAGAATTTCAGCCAAACGAGGCTTCAGTCTCGTTGAGTTGGTGGTGGCGCTCGGCGTGGGCCTGAGCATTTTGGCCTTGGTGTTCCCCGCCTTGTCTGAAGCCAGAACTCTGGCAGTACGAAGTGTGACACAGTCCAATTTGCGACAAATTGGAGTGGCAACGCACGCTTACGCGCAAGCTCGATCAGGCGCACTTCCTGATTCACTTCCAGCAGAAGTTGGACGGTATGCCTGGTTGAATTTGGTTCGACTCCCACGTGACCCAGATCTGGGAGATGCCCGCTGGGATGGATTTGGCCAGTTGTTTGCCAACGGGTACACGGACACGGGCGAAATTTTCCACGCCCCGACCGTCGAGGGTGAGCCCACTTGGACGCACGACGTTTCCTACCGATGGGCGACACCGCGTCCTGACGAATCCGAAGCATTGGCGTGCTCGTACGACTACTGCGGTGATTTGCGATGGGAAGCCGAGTCCTCGTCCCGGCGCCGGCTCCGACGCATTGACGATCGGCATTTGGTTCTGGCCACCGACGCCATCCGCTGTCCGAACATTGGGGGAGACGGTGGGTTCAGCGTCCTCCGTGGTGATGCGTCGGTCCTTTGGTGCGATCGTCCCGTGCTTGCGTCACAAGCTGGCATG
>CAXBRK010000125.1:0-6043 GCA_963978155.1 uncultured Phycisphaera sp.
TCTGGCCTCTTTTTTGCGGTGTTTGTGGGCGGCCAGCAGTTGGGCCCCCAGCACGCCAGCCACCGCCCCCAGCACCAGCCAGAACGCCTCAGATTGCAGCATGTTTTCGCCGGGCATTGAGCCTCCATTATGCCTTGTGGAGCAGTGCCAAAGACGCCTGTTTCGGTACAATATTTGAGTGAGCGATCCTACTGATTCGGCCCCTCAATCTTCCGGTCAACCTGCCGATTACGACGCTGGCTCCATTCAAGTCCTTGAGGGCTTGGATGCGGTCCGAAAGCGGCCTGGTATGTACGTTGGCGGCACTGGCCTCAACGCGCTTCACCACCTGGTGTGGGAGTGTGTCGATAACGCCATCGACGAAGCGATGGCTGGTCACGCCACCCATGTCGAGGTGCGGATTGAAGCCGATGGTTCGGCATCCGTGGCCGACGACGGCCGCGGTATGCCCACCGACCCCATGGAGTCGGACAACCCCACGATCAACGGTCGGCCGGCGGTCGAGGTCATCATGACCCAGTTGCACGCGGGCGGAAAATTTGACGACAACGCGTACAAAGTCTCGGGTGGTTTGCACGGCGTCGGGGTGAAGTGCGTGAACGCTCTGTCCGAGTGGACGGCTGTGGAGGTCTTCCGTGAAGGCATTCACCACCGCATCGATTTTTCGCGGGGTGAGATTGCCGAGCCGCTGCGTGAGGTGGGCAAGGCGGGGGACCGCCGGGGCACCCGGATTTCCTTCAAGCCAGACCCGGACATTTTCCCCGACCCTATTCTTCGGTTCGAAACCCTCGAGCACCGCTTGCGGGAGTTGTCCTATCTCAATCCGGGAGTTCGCATTCATCTTCGCGACGAGCGTGTGGACGCCAGCGGCGCGGTGCGAGAGGAAGTCTTCCACAGTGAAGACGGATTGGCCGCCTATGTGGCCCACCTCAATCGCCAAAAGACCATCTGGTCTCCAGTGGTCGCGATGCGGGCCGAGGATGAAGAAGTCGGATTGGCCGCGGAGGTTGCCCTGCAGTACACCGACGCCACCAGCGAATTGGTGCTGGCCTTCGGCAACAACATCGTGAACCCTGACGGCGGCACCCATCTGACGGGCTTCCGCAACCAACTCACGCGTTCCATCAACGCGTACGCCAAGAAGCAGGGGCTTTTGAAGGACCTCACCCCTTCGGGCGAAGACTTGCGGGAAGGCATCACGGCGATTGTCTCCATGCGACTGCCGGATCCCTCTTTCAACAACCAAACCAAGGAGAAGCTGCTCAACCCCGAGGCGGAGACCTTCGTCTCGAAAATGGTCAGCGAGCAGCTTGGGTTGTGGTTGGAAGAACACCCCACTGAAGCCAAGCGGATCTGTCAAAAAGCAGTGTTGGCGGCTCAGGCTCGTGAGGCGGCGCGCAAGGCGCGGGAGCTCATCAAACGCAAAGGCGCGCTCGAGTCCGGCGGGATGCCGCAGAAGCTCGCTGATTGTGCTGCCGATGACGTTGAGAACAGTGAATTGTTTTTGGTCGAAGGTGATTCGGCCGGTGGCTCCGCCAAGAGTGGTCGGGACCACGCCACCCAGGCCATTTTGCCTCTGCGTGGCAAGATTCTGAATGTCGAAAAGGCCCGCCTCGACAAGGTGCTGGGCTTCGAAGAAATCCGAACGCTGGTCCAGGCTTTGCAAACCGGCATCGGTGAAGACTTCGACATCAGCAAATTGCGTTACGGCAAAGTCGTCATCATGACCGACGCCGACGTCGATGGTTCGCACATTCGAACCCTGCTGTTGACCTTCTTCTACCGCCAAATGCCTGAGTTGATTCGGCAGCAGCGGTTGTACTTGGCCCAGCCACCTCTGTACGCCTTGGTCCGCGGCAAGAAGTCGGTTTACGTGCTGGATGACGAAGAAATGCGTACCCAACTTTTGGGTGGCGCATTGACTCGATTCCGTTTGGTGTTGCGCGACGAAGACGGTCAAGAGAATCGCCGTCTTGACGAGCGTGAGACGTCACGGCTCGCCGACACCATGCGGCGTATTCATGAACTGGTTGAGATCGCCGAGCGGCGGGGGACCACCTTTTTGGATCTGTTGGGCGCCAGAGCCCAGGCGCCATCTGGAGCCCAGTTGCCCACCCACCGCGTCGCGCATCCCTCGTTGCCCGGCGGCGAGCAACTCTGCTGGAGCACCGAAGAGGCCGACGCTGTGGTGGCCAAAGTGGGGGCTTCGGTCGAGGCGGTGGTTCGTGAGCTGCACGAAAATCGCGAGTTGGAATCCCAGTTCGCCATTTTGGAAGAACTCGGGGTGGACATCTTGGACTGGGGCTTGGTCCAAGAAGAGACCGTCTCGGGCGAACGGTTGCCAACTCGATACGCCTGGCTGGATGTTGAAGCCGAGTCCCCCGAGCCCATTGAAGTGGCCGGATCGGGGATGCTGCTCGCCGAGCTGTTGCGGCTCGGTCGCAAGGGCGTGGAGGTCAAGCGATTCAAAGGTCTCGGGGAAATGAACCCGGAGGAGCTGTGGGACACCACCATGGATCCTGACCGCCGAACCCTCCTGAAAGTGACCATGGAGGCCGCCAGCGAGGCTGATCGGCTGTTTACCGTGCTGATGGGCGAAGAGGTGGAGGGCCGCCGCACCTACATCGAGGACCATGCCCTGGATGTGAAGAATTTGGACGTCTAGAGCCCCTCAGAGGCTTGCAGCGAACCTTGGGTCTTCCTAGAATGATCCGTTCAGCATTTTTGGATAAGAACAAAACATGACCATTTCCACCGAAAACAAAGCCAAGATCGAAGAGGCACGACGCCATGACTCGGACTCCGGATCGCCCGAAGTTCAGATCGGCACCCTCACCGGTCGCATTCAAGGGCTCACTGAGCACTTGAAAGCCCACAAGCACGATTACGCCACCCGCCGCGGCCTGCAGATGTTGGTCGGTCGGCGGAACCGACTTCTGCGGTACCTCGCTCGCACCAACGCGGACAAGTACCAAGAAGTGCTCAAGCGTCACGGCTTGCGGAAGTAATTCATCTCGAACACCTGCGGGGAGGCGACGGCCTCCCCGTCTTTGTTGATCCTTTGGTCGATGACGATCGTCCACCCCATTGGTCTTGCCGGCAGCGGCAGGCAGTGGATGCAAGGCACCGAACTCACGCATACGCCGGTGCCTCCCATCTTCTGCCTTCCTCCGCCAATCGGAAAGACCCCAACCCGCATCGGGCCACGAACAGCTGTTCGTGTTGTTCACGGTGCATGGAGTCCTGGCAGCAATGTCTGATACCAACATTCCAACCGTCGTCGTTGAACGCGAAATCGGCGGTCGTACCTTCCGCGTCGAGACTGGCGAAGTGGCCCGTCTCGCTGGTGGCGCCGTGATGGTGACCTACGGCGAATCGGTCGTCTTGACCACCGCCGTCCGGGCCAACCCTCGCCCCGGCCTCGATTTCTTCCCGCTGCAATGCGATTACCGCGAAAAGATGTCCGCGGCGGGCAAGTACCCCGGTGGCTTCCGCAAGCGTGAAGGTGCTCCCAGCGAACGTGAAATCCTCACCATGCGAAACATGGACCGGCCCATCCGTCCGTTGTTCCCCGATGGGTTCATCGACGAGGTGCAAATCCAGTGCTTTGTGATGAGCCACGACGGTGAGAACGACACCGACACCTTGGCCTCGTCGGGCGCTTCCTGCGCCTTGTGCTTGACCGACGCGCCGTTCCAAGGCCCCTTGGGCACCGTCCGCGTTGGCCGCATCATCACCGACGACGGCGCGACCTTCGTCATCAACCCCACCCAGTCCCAAATGGAATACTCCGATTTGGACCTCTTGGTCTCCGGTCACTCCGACGGTGTGAACATGATCGAAGTGGGGGCCGCTGAAGTTCCCGACGAGGACGTGCTGGCCGCCATCAAGTTCGGCTACGAAGAAGGCATCAAGCCGCTCCTCGAGCTCCAGCAAGAGCTCATGGAGAAGTGTGGCACCACCGAAAAGCGCATGGGCAACCTCAACCTGCCTTCCGACGAAATCGTCGAAAAGGTCAAGAGCTTCGCCCACGCTGACCTCACCGAGGCCCGCAAGATCAATTCGAAGGCCGAACGGAACGAGAAGGTCGGTGAAATCCGCGACCGCATGCTCGAGTCGTGCTTTGCCATTCCCGAAGGCGGTTCCTACGCCGAAGTGAAGCAGGCGGAAAAAGACGCTGGCATGGCCAAGGAAGCTTTCCGCACCCTCGAGAAGAAGGTCACCCAGCAACTGATCAACGACTCGGGCACCCGCGCCGATGGTCGCTCTTCCAAGGAAATCCGGGCTCTGCACATGCGGACCAGCGTGTTCCCCCGCACCCACGGTTCAGCTTTGTTCCAGCGGGGCGAGACCCAATCCTTGGTCTCTTGCACCTTGGGTACCGGTCGTGATGAGCAAATCATCGACGGTCTGCTGCCTGAGTTCGCCAAGAAGTTCTACCTGCACTACAACTTCCCACCGTTCTGTGTGGGCGAAGCCGGTCGAATTGCTGGTCCCGGTCGCCGCGAAGTCGGCCACGGTGCCCTCGCCGAACGTTCACTTTTGGCCATCCTTCCGGATCCGGAAGATTTCCCGTACACCATTCGCGTGGTCTCGGACATCACCGAATCCAACGGTTCGTCTTCCATGGCGTCCGTTTGCGGTGGTTGCTTGGCCATGATGGATGCGGGCGTGCCCATCACCGCCACCTGTGCGGGCATCTCGGTGGGTCGCTTCACCGCGGCCGATGGCACCATCACCCACGTCACCGACATCATTGGCGAAGAAGACTTCTTCGGCGAGATGGACTTTAAGGTGTCCGGTACCCGGGATGGCATCACTGGTATTCAGCTTGACCTCAAGGCTCGCGGCCTGTGGTTCGACGAAATCGAAACCATCTTTGCCCAAGCCAAAGAAGGTCGTCTGGAACTGATCGAAGCCATGGAAGGTGCCATCCCAGCACCGCGTGAACAACTCAGCCAGTACGCCCCGCGGCTCATCACCGTCCGCATTGACCCCGACAAGATCGGCAAGTTGATTGGACCTGGTGGCAAGACCATCCGCTCCATCCAAGAGCGCACTGGTGCAACCATCGACGTGGACGACGACGGTACCGTTGTCATCGCTTCGACCGACGGCGAAGCCGGTGAAGCGTGCCAAGCCGAGGTGGAAGCCCTCTGTGCGGAAGTCAAGGTTGGCTCGATCTACGAAGGCAAAGTGGTTTCCGTGAAAGACTTCGGCTGCTTTGTCGAAATCGCCCAGGGCACCGACGGCATGTGCCACATCTCCGAACTCGACAACGGTTACGTCGAGAAGGTGGAGAACGTGGTCAAGGTCGGCGACAAGATCAAGGTCAAGGTCATCAATGTGGATGATTCGGGCCGGATCAAGTTGTCCCGCAAGGCGTTGTTGAAGGACGAGGAAAAGGCCGAAGAGGCCGAAACCGCCGACGCCTGATTCGTCCAGAATCCCACTCAAGTGCTTTTCGAGGCCGCCAGCTCCGCTGGCGGCCTCGTTTGTAGATTGGGGATGAGCCTCTGATGGCAAGTTTGCAGAGCCTTTGGGGCTTGTTCCGATATTCTTCTTTCGGAACCAAGGAGTTTGCTGGATGGGCAACAGAACAGAGCAAGAGAATCGACGTCGGTTTTTACTTCTCAGTGCCGGTTTGTTGGCTGGTGGCTGTAGCTACAGCAGTGGGAAGCGTCTCCCCCTCGCGTATTCGAAAGAAGAGGAACTGCTTCCGCGAATGGATCGAGAGTCTGAAGTTGAGGAAGGCAGTTCGGTAGCGGCTTCTCAATCAGAATCGGCGTATCAATTCTTATATGGCCCACTCGTTCTTCGTAAGCAGTGGGAAGTAAAGCAGCCAACACCTGGGATGAAGGGGCTAGATTGGCTTAATGGCACACCAACGACAAAAAGAGGTCCTGCTCCAAAACCAACAAGGCCGCAGAAAATCACAGTGCATCACGACGCCATGAAGTGGACCGGCCCGCACACATACACGAAGGCGGTGGCTCGACTTCGTCGAATTCGTGAGTATCACGTCGGTCAAAACGGCTGGGCC
>CAXBRK010000126.1:0-5998 GCA_963978155.1 uncultured Phycisphaera sp.
AACCGAGGTGGAGAGATGATCCACGTTGACCTCTTGGCGAAGTTCTGACACAGCTTGTTCTAGGAGTTGGCAGTACATCTCGTAACCAACCGTAAGAATGTGGCCACTCTGCTCAGGACCCAGGAGGTTTCCCGCCCCGCGTATTTCGAGGTCTCGCATGGCAATTCGGAAGCCGGCACCGAGCATGGAGTACCGCTCCAAGGTGCGAAGACGCTCCAAAGCGGTTGGGTCTTCGACACCATGTTCTGGAAGCATCAAATAACAAAAGGCCCGTTCACGGGAACGCCCCACGCGGCCTCGCAACTGGTGAAGCTGCGCCAACCCAAAGCGGTTGGCGTTCCGGATGATCATCGTGTTTGCGCGGGGAACATCAAGGCCGTTTTCGATAATGGTGGTTGAGACCAAAACGTCTGACTTTCCTTGCACGAATGAACGCATCACCGCGTCCAAAGCCCCGGAGGGCATCTGGCCATGTCCAACGGCCACGGTGGATTTCGGGACGAGAGACGAAATCTCGTTGGCCACGTCTTCAATGTCTTGAACACGATTATGCAAGATGTACACCTGCCCCCCGCGGTCGAGTTCCCTCTGGATGGCACGCTGGACCCGTCGTTCCTGATACGGGATCACCTCGGTGACCACCGGACGGCGTTCGACCGGCGGCGTGGTCAAAGTGCTGATGTCACGGAGTTCCATCATTGACATGTGCAACGTTCGAGGAATGGGGGTTGCGGTCAGGACCAACACGTCGGCCAACGCGCGGAGTTCAAGAAGCCGCTGCTTGTGCTCAACGCCAAACCGCTGTTCTTCGTCAATGATGACAAGACCCAAGTCAGAAAACGCCACATCCTTGGAAAGCAAACGGTGGGTTCCTACCAAGACATCAACTTCGCCTTTGGCGGTGGCCTTCAGGACCGCTTGGGCCTCCTCCCGAGTCCGCAAACGGCTCAACCCTTCAACTCGGAAGGGGAATCCGGCAAAGCGTTCCCGGAATGATCGGAGATGTTGCTCAGCCAGGACCGTCGTCGGCACCAAAACGGCAACCTGTCGCCCCGACTCCACCGCTTTGAAAGCGGCCCGCAGCGCCACCTCAGTTTTGCCAAAGCCAACATCTCCGCAAACCAAACGGTCCATAGGGCGCGCTTTGGCCATGTCACGCTTCACCGCTTCGATGGCCGAAAGCTGATCTTCAGTCTCAGAGAATGGAAAACCGGCTTCGAATTCTTGCTGCCACTCCGTATCGCCGGGGTAAGCAATACCAGGAGTGCTCTCACGAACGGCTTGGACTCGGATCAGTTCTGCGGCCAAGTCTCGAACAGCATCTTTGACCTTGCCCTTTTTCTTCTTCCAGCGGCCGCCACCGTAAGAAGAGAGTTCAGGCGCAACTCGACCCCCAATGTATTTCTGCACCAACTCGGCCTTCACCGCCGGGACCGCGAGACGCGTCCCGCCGGAGAAAAGCAAGATCAAAAATTCTTCCTCGTCATCGCCCTCCCGGCGCAACTCGAGTCCAAGGTATTGCGCGATGCCATGCTCCCGGTGGACCACGTAATCACCGGGTTCCATTTCGACGAATGCATCCAGCGATCGAGCGGAGCCGAGGCCAACGGTTCTTGCCGGACGCTGCCACCGACCAAGCAATTCGTGCCACGGCACATGAATATGAACGCCTTCTGAAGTGGCGACAAAGCCTCGCTCCAATCGAACGGTATCAACGTTGATATCGAGATCAGAGGTCGCGGCGACGACGCCATCAACCACCCTCTGGGCACGTGAGATTTCTCCCGAATCTTCAACGTAGACCGTGACCCGGGCGGCAGGGAACTGGCTGTGGAGTGTGGACAAAGCATCCGCGGGATCGGTGGGCAGCTCAGGAAGAGCGGCCACCGGCCATTCCAGATGCTGCTCTGCTGTGCCAAGACTCCGAGAGATCTCCACTTGCAGCGTGCTTCGATTCAATATGGCCTCGAGGACTCGAGGAGGCCCATGAACACTCCGAATCGCCGAACGATCAAAAGCGCTGCGGCCTCTTTCCACCAAATCAAGAGGCTCAAGGAGCAGGGAGGTGATTGGACCCGGGAGACTGTCCACCAAGTGCCCCTGGGCATCGCGAGTCAAAACCTCAGGGGGGGCCAGAAGCAGCGATGTTGATCCACGACGTTCCGCAGATGCCATCGAATCCAGATCGATGCCTCGAATGCTTTCGAGTTCGTCGCCAAAAAAATCGAGCCGGAACGGGGGCTCACCACTGGCCGGAAAAACATCGACGACGTCGCCACGAAGCGCAAAATCCCCGGGCTCAGAGACGATGGCCGTGCGGTGATACCCCGCTTCCGCCAGTCTTTGCACCAGATCACCAGGTTCACAGCGTTGGCCCTCCTGCAACGGGACCAACCATTGATGGGCTTCCTCAGTGCTCGGTGCGCCTTGCATCAGCGCGGCCATACTTCCCGCCACCAGCATGGGGGCCCCTTCAGCCGCCCCCCTCATCACTTCGAGACGACGGGTCAGGGCCGGAGCATTGGGCAGCACATCAGAAGCAATCGGGTCAAGAGGAGAAAAATGGAAGGCTGACGCCCCCAGGGACCGCCAAATGGCAAAAGCCTCCTCGGCTTCGTCATGGTGCGCGGTCAGCAAGAAGACGGTGCCACCAGAGGACCGAAACAAAGATTCAGCCAACAACGCGGCCGTGGTCACGCCGCATCCCCCCGTTAAGCCAACGGTGCCCGAACTGGGAAGTCTCGGGTTGGTGTCAAACAGATCCAGAGGATTGGTTCGGGCTGCGGACTGGGTCACGCACCTTCACCGCGCTTGGGAAGTTGTACTGATCCGAGAGGCTTGCTGAACTTGGAACGCAATTTGGACCAGTGGGCCAACACCGGCCGAGCGCCCCCCTGAGCGTCAACCATGCCGCCGTGCTCGACCAACGACCTCGGATGGTCGTACAAATCAGACCAGACCACCGATTGAACGTAGCGACGGGACAGGCACAACTGAGCGGTCAGCGATGCATATTTCGCCTGGCCAAGCCCATCCTTCCCGCCAGCACGACCGATGGTGGCCACCACTGGCTTGTCGATGGTCAACAACCGGTCGAGAAGGCAGGCGTTGTCAAAGAGCGTTCGAACGGCCTCTCCTTGATGTCGGCCACCGGCCAGCATTCGGACGCCGATCGCATCACATTCGACTCCGTTTTGGCCAAGCCTTTTCACAAAATCAAATGGATCGAGCCCATATTCCGAAGCATGCTCACCCCAAGGTTCGCGGACTTCAATCATGATCTTGGCATCACGGCGATACTGACGCACCAAGAGTCGCAGCATGCGGGCCAAATCAACCGTCTCTTCGGGGGACAAGCGTGGGGCCTGCGATGCATTCAACCCCGAAGCAATGTTCCAAAAAGGACAGTACCGACCAAAGCGTGCCACAACCTGCTCAGCAAAGTCGTAGGCTCGATCCCGGAACGACTTGAAGTCCAAAGGAACATGCTCAGGAAGAACGCCCGGACGCATGGCCAGCAAGGGGCCAACCATAAAGGGGCGGCCTTGTTCTGAAGCCCACAGAATTTTGCCTTCAATAGAGCTGAAATCAAAGGTCCCTGGCTTCGGCTCACAGACCGCCCAATCAATGGGAATGGTCAGCATGCCAAACTGCTCGCCAAGAAGCTTCCGCAACCCCGGCGAGTCGACGGGCCCGTCGTAGCGGACACCAAAGGTGGAGGGGGAGGCTGGGTGGTTCCCAAACCGGCGGTGAAGAAGAATCTGGGCGTGAGCCAAGGTCAACTGGTCACAGGCATCAACCGACTTCCGCAAACCGTCTCGGCCCAATCGGATGCTTTCGGCAGGATCGGAAGCGACCAGAGATTCCACCAAGTCCTGACGTGCGGCCTCAAACTCAACATGAGCCGGGTGGTCAAGGGACAAATCAAACATCTGCCACTCTTCGCTCTTGTGGAAGAATCGTCGGATTCGGTCACGAGCCAATTCTTGCACCAAGGGGTACGGCGTCGTCCGTTCGGGAAGCAGGCATGTGGTCAAAGGCAGCCGGCGACCGATGTCGTATTCCACCTCGGTGGCGACCGTGTGCGCAACCTTTTTCCGAAGGTCCAAAATGTCACCCGTCATTCGTGATTCAGCTTCCAGAGCACGGCCTTGGTGGTCCAGAAGCCGAGCGGACGACGGGTGAACCGCTGGATCATGACTCGTGTCGAACTTCGGCACGTGGAGAGTGTCGCCTGCCCTGCGTCAGAGAGCAAGCGGACGTATCATGGTCGGCGAAATGAGCAGCACCAACACGCAAACCGCCGTCAAATCGACCGACCTCCCCTATCCCGGACGCCGCCAGGGCAAGGTCCGGGATGTGTACCCGATTCCCGCCAGCGAAGGGCAACCCCCGCGGCTTCTGATTGTGGCCAGCGACCGGGTAAGTGCGTTTGACGTGGTGCTGCCTGACCCAATGCCCGGCAAAGGGGTGCTGCTCACCAAGATTTCGACCGGATTCTTCGATTTCGTCCGTGAACTGAACTTGATTCCCGACCACTTGATTTCCACCGATCCGGCCGACCTGCCCGGGCTGACCGACGAAGAGCGATCGTCTCTCGAAGGACGAATCATGATTGGACGTGCGGCCAAAGTCGTGCCCATTGAGTGTGTTGTCCGAGGGCACATTGCCGGCAGTGGCTGGAAGGAATACCAAAAGTCTGGAACCGTCTGTGGCATTCCGCTGCCCGAAGGCCTCCAACTTTCTGATCGTCTTCCCGAGCCACTGTTCACGCCGTCCACGAAAGCCGACGAAGGCCACGACGAGAACATTTCATTCGAGACCGCATGCGAACTGGTAGGCACCGATCTGATGACCAAACTCCGCGATCTGTCCCTGGAGATCTACACCAAGGCCGCGGCCTACGCGGCTGAACGTGGCATCATTCTCGCGGACACCAAGTTCGAGTTCGGACATGCGCTCGACCTTGACGGAAATCCGACCGACGAATTGATCATTATCGACGAAGTGCTGACCCCGGATTCATCCCGGTTCTGGCCCGCCAGTGACTTTGAGCCCGGTCGAGAGCAAGCTTCGTTCGACAAGCAGATCGTCCGCAACTGGCTGCAAGCAGAAGTCGATGCCGGACGGTGGGACAAGACCGCCCCAGGCCCAATTCTGCCCGCCGAGGTGGTCCAAAAGACGTTGGCTCGATACCAAGAAGCCGCCGGCTTGCTGTTCTAATCCCCCTTTCGAGGGGTCAATTTCAACATGCTTGACTGAGCCTCTCGCCTCTCCTCAATCAAGGTGGGCAAGAAGCCACGCCTCGTCGACGACTTGCACCCCAAGGCTTTGGGCCTTGGCCAACTTGCTGCCAGCTTTCTCGCCAGCCAACAAATGGGTGGTCTTGGCGGAAACACTTCCGGTCACGGTCGCGCCAAGTTCACGAAGGCGCGCCTCGGCATCCTTCCTGCCCAAGGTGGGGAGGGTTCCGGTGACGACCACGACGCAGTCGGCCAAAGCTTGGGACCGAGAGGGCTCCGCACGAACGGACCGGAGATCAACGCCCATCTCGGCAAGGTCCGACAGGACAGACGCTCCCCCTTGCTGGTGCAACCATCGCCACAAGAGCTGGGCAGTGATTTCGCCGAAGTCAGGCAACGCTTCAAAATCAACAGCAGTCGCCCCGAGCAACTGGTGGTGATCGTCAAAATGCTCGGCCAACGTCCGAGCCGCAACAACGCCCACCTGAGGGATCCCCAAGCCAGACAGCACACGAGCCAACCCTTGGCTTCGGGCTTGATCAATGGCCTCAATCAATGAAGTCGCCGACTTCTCGGCAACTTTTTCCAACCCCATAAGGCTTTGCACATCGAGACGCCACAAGTCGGCAAAGGTGGTGACCAAGCCAGCATCGACCAGCTGAGCCACCAGCTTGTCCCCCAGCCCAGCAATGTCCATCTGGTCTCGGCCGGCAAACCAGGACAATTTTTCCCGAATTTGGGCCGGGCACGAGGTG
>CAXBRK010000127.1:0-5956 GCA_963978155.1 uncultured Phycisphaera sp.
CCGCGGCGGAATATCGGAAGTTGCGTACGGATCAGACCGCTTTTCTGGATTTCACCTTCGAAACCGGCGTGAACGACCTGTGGGCTGCCGCGTTCAGACCCCGCTGGAACTTGGACGAAGGCGGTTTCCGGGCCTGGAGCGTCCTTCTGAGCCGCACTTTCCCCGAAGCCACCGCCTCCCTCCGGTTCGGACGGGACCAGTTCCGGGATGAGTTGATCTTGGGCGGGTCGCTGCAGCTGTTGGGCCAATAAAGGGCCGACTTTCAGTCGGTCCTTTATTCACTGCTGCATCAAGTGATGCTCTTCGGGCAAGCGGTCACGCAGCGCCAACAATTGCTCGGCATTCAAAGTCTCTGCCCGCGTTTGGGGCTCAATCCCCAAAGACGCTGTGGTGTCATGCCCCAAGATTCCGCCAATCTGCTTGCGTCGTTGAGAAAGCAGCTTGGTCACGAACCGGGCAAAGCCATCGGGGTCATTCGGTCGGGACTCCTGAGGACATGGCAGCAACTCTGCCATCGCACTGGTGACCTTTGGTGCCGGCCAGAAACAACCCGGCGGCAAAAGTGCGATGCGGCGTGCACTGGCGAACGCTCGAACAATGGCGGTCAAAGGACCCCAAGCTTTGGTTCCGGGATTGGCCACCAAACGATCCACCACTTCTTTTTGGATCGTGACCCACTGTCCAGTGCACTCTGGGTGATGCATCAACAGCGAAGCCATCAACGGACTGGCGGCTTGATACGGCAAGTTGGCCACCAACTTGAACGCGGAACCTTCAAGAGCCGCAACCACTTCCGGAGCAAGTCGCCTTCCCTTGGCCAAGCAGTCGCCTTCAACGAGCGTGACACGATCCCCAAACCGATCTCGGACAAGGCCCGCCAAATCGCGATCAATTTCGACCGCAATCACGCGAACCTCCCGCTCCAGCAAACACTCGGTCAATGCACCGGTTCCCGGCCCAACCTCGAGGACGGTCTCTCCGGGCTGGAGT
Source organism: uncultured Phycisphaera sp. (assembly GCA_963978155.1). GTDB lineage: Bacteria > Planctomycetota > Phycisphaerae > Phycisphaerales > SM1A02 > UBA8653. The sequence continues at coordinate 991 of CAXBRK010000127.1, forward strand.
TTGGCGGCGTCCACCAACTCAACGATCTTGCCGTGATCGTGCAAGAAGTTCTGCCCGAACCGATGGCGCGGCGTCAGACCACGCGCGGCCAGCAGTTCTCGGATTTCTCGCAGCGACTGCATCTCAGGCCTTGCCGAGATACTCCCCGGTTTCCGTATTGATGCGAACGACAGTGCCCTGCTCGATAAACGAAGGCACGCGGACACGTGCTCCCGTCTCGACGACGGCTTCCTTCAATTGATTGGTCACGGTCGCGCCTTTGGGCTGCGGTGTGGTTTCTGTGATCTCCAGATCAATGGCCGCGGGCAATTCGATGCCCAAAGGCTTCTCGTCGAAGACCTGCACCTCACAAACGGTGTTCTCTTTCAGGAACTTGGCCGAATCACCGACCAAATCCTCATCCAACTCGACTTGCTCGTACGTCTCTTGGTCCATGAAGACCCAAGGGCCGTTGGGGCCGGAAGTGTAGAGAAATTCCATCTTGCGCTTGTCGATGCTGACATCTTCCACCTTGTCGGAGGAATTGATGCGGTTGATTTTGATGGTGCCCGTGGCCACGTTCTTCATCTTGGCTTGCACATACGCCGGGCCCTTGCCTGGCTTGGTGTGCTCGGTGCCAATGACAACGTGCAGTTGTCCTTCCCAAATCAGAGCGTTGCCGCGTTTCAGATCAGTGGCTTTGATAGGCATGGTGGTTCTCCTCAGGGAACTATGTTAACGGGCAAGAGTCTCGGCTTTGACTTCCCGGACAACGGTGACTTTGATCTCACCTGGGAAGGTCAAGCGTTCTTCGACTTCTTTGGCGATGGCTCGGCTGGCATCCCATGCTTGGGCATCGGTGGTGTCCTCGGCCTGCAAGACCACTCGGACTTCGCGACCGGCTTGGAAGGCGTGGGCCTCCACAACGCCAGGTTGGCCTTTGGCAATGGCTTCCAACTCCTCGAGGCGTTTGATGTACGCCTCCATGGATTCACGGCGGGCTCCCGGTCGGGCCCCCGAAAGAGCGTCGGCCGCCATCACAATTGGGGTGTACGGCGAGAGGATTTCAATGTCGCCGTGGTGCCCTCCGATGGCGTTGAGGATGTATTCCGAACTCTCCCCATTTCGCTTGGCGAAGTCCATACCAATGGCAGGGTGACCACCTTCTGCCTCATGATCCATGGCCTTGCCGATGTCATGCAAGAAGCCTGCTCGGCGGGCAATCGTGCCGTCAAAGCCAAGTTGTTCGGCGATCATCTGGGACAAGAATCCCACTTCGATGGAGTGACGAAGCACATTCTGACCATACGAGGTCCGGAAGTGCAGACGCCCCATCATTTCCACCATCTTCTTGGAGAGCCCCTTGATCCCGGTTTCGATGACCGCGTCTTGGCCCTTCTTGCGAATGGTGGTTTCGATGTCGGCTTTTGCTTTGGCCACATACTCATCCACCTTGGTGGGATTCACGCGTCCGTCGGCCACCATGCGTGACAGGGTTTCCGCGGCGATGGCCCGGCGGATCGGATCGAAGCACGAAACCGCAATCACTCCGGGAGAGTCATCAATCAGAACATCGACCCCGGTGGCCAATTCAATGGCACGGATATTGCGGCCTTCCCGACCAATGATCTTGCCCTTCATGTCGTCCGAAGGAATTTTGACCGAGCGTACGGTGGACTCGGCCACATGCTCGGCCGCACAGCGCTGGATCGCCATCAGGGTGATTTCTCGAGCCTTGTCTTTGGCCTCTTCTTCGGCGGCTTCCACCAAATCGCGTCCTACGGCCAGCGCTTCGAGGCGATAGGCCTCCCGAACTTCATCCAAGAACTGGGCCCGGGCATCTTCTTCGGTCAACCCCGAAACGCCTTCAAGGCGAGCTCGGAATGCATTGCGGGTTTCCACCAACTGGTCCCGCTGGTTCTCAACCTCCGCCAACGCCGATGCCCGCCGGCTCACCAAGGCTTCAGCTTGCTCTTCTTGTTGGGCGACCTTCTCGGATCGAGCATCCAACTTTTCGGCCCGGCGGTCCAGACGGCCTTCAATCTCACGCAGTTCTTGCTGCTGCCGTTCCGCATCAGCATCAAGTGATTCGCGACGCTTCGCGATTTTTCGCTCGGCTTCCAGCTCCAGGTCTTTCGCTTTGGCTTTGGCTTCCGCTTCTGCTTTTTCCAAGAGTGCAGTGGCGGCCCGGGCTGCTTCCCGTTGGGTGCCGATGGCGCCGGCTCGGAGCACCATCCAGGCCACCCCGCCACCAAACCCCGCCCCGACGACAGCCCCAAGCAAGACGGAAATGGGATCGAATTCGGTCACGAGACAACTCCAAACGGGAGCGCATGCCGAAAACTGCGACTTTTGATGCTCAAAATGGCGGGTTGCCCCAAATATGAGAACGCGGAGGATCCGCGAAGCAGCAAACATCGTTCCCAAACCGGCATACGAAGCTTGGGTGCCCCACATTCTATCCCCAAGCCGCCCCAACCGAGCCCCCTCATTCAGCGAATAGGATGCATGCGGTGCCTTTGCCGAACCTCCCATCTTGGCTTCAGAACCCCGTGGCCGCTCGCATCATTGGGACGGCGGGTCGCCGGCGAGGCCCCACCTGGGCTCGATCGGCGGCGCTTCTTCTGCTCTGCGTGATCACCTTGGCCCTCTTGGCCGGCGGGGAGCTCAGCCAAGGCTCGGCCCGAGAGCTGGCCTCGACCAGCGCTCGATGGATCGCGTCGCTGGTCAGGCTGCAAATCTTGTCCAGCTTTGTGCTGATGCCGACCTTCATCGCCGGGGCCATTACGCGGGAATCCGATCCCAAAACCTGGGAAGTGGCACTGACCACCCCCACGCGTCCCCGCTCCATCGTCTTTGGCCAGTGGTTCGGACGGGTCTTTCTGGCCACCACGCTTCTCCTGTCAGGACTGCCCATCCTGTTGTCGTTGGGCACCTTTGGGGGAATTCCATTGCAGACCGTGGTCATGGGCAGCGCGTTGGGCATCTCCACCATGGTGCTGGTGAGTGCCGCCGCAGTCCTTTTGGCGGCCTCTCGCCGCGGTGGACGTCGGGTGCTCTTCGTGTTCTTCTCGGGATTGGCCGCTTGGCTGTGTTTGACCGAGATTGCCCACAGTCTGTTGGGACACACCCGCTCCAGTTTGAGTGTGTTCACCCAGTTCTCCCCCCTGCTCTCTTTGGAAGCCATGCTGGCCGGGACCGTTGGCAGCAATCGGGCGGTGATGACGCACATCATGGGCTCGTTGGTCCTCACGGGAGGACTGCTGCTGGCCGCAGTGTTGCGGGCAGCTCTTGGTGATTCCCGAGTCTCCGGACGAACCTCGACCCGTTCGGTCCAAGAGGCGGACGACGGCAATCCCATTCGGTGGCGCGAACGGTTGCGCATGCCATCAGGCCTTCGCGCTTGGACCCGCTGGTGGCCCGCGTTGGTCGCGGGGTTGCTGGGGGCGTTGCTCGCCGTACCCGGATGGCAAAGTCAACTGAACCCCAAGACGTTGCAAGGGTTGATGCAGACCGGCGTGATCTTGACCAGCGTGGTCGCCGTGATCGCCTGCATTCTCGAATCGGCAAGCTCCGTCACCGCCGAACGGGAACAAGGCACCTTGGACTTACTCCTCTCGACACCTTTGCAACCCAAGACCTATCTGGATGGCAAAGCACGCTCGTTGCTGGAAGCGCGGCTTCCGTTGCTCGTGACCCCTTGCTTGTTTGCACTGGGACCTGCGCTGGGCCGTGCGTCGCTCGCGGCAGAAGTGCCGATTCTGCTGCTGCTCACCATTCCTTCAGTGTGCGGCTTCATGTTGTCGGTTGGTTTGCATCAATCCGTCACCAGCCGAACCACCGTCCGCGCAACGATTGTGACCATCGGCATGTTGGTGCTGGGGCTTCTGCCCTTGCATGTGATCGGCAGCGCGGTGGCCCAGTTGGGTCCTGGAGCTGAAGTAGCGCGAGCCATCGCCCCGCTTTCCCTCATTCAAACCCTTGGGGATCGGATGCTGGAATCCCCCATCCCTGTGGAAGACACCGCACGCATTTCCGCTGTCGTCGCAGCGATTGTTGGCGCGGCCCTTTGGTCGTTCCTGAGCATCATGGTCCGGGCGAACACAGCTCGCGGGTTTGTTCGCAGCGTGCGCAAACTCTCCGGTCTGCGTTAGCAATTCACCACAACGTCAGGGGTGGGATTACACCAGCAAGAGCGTGGGGTGCTCCACGGATTCACGCACCGTCTGCAACCAACGGGCCGCCATGGCGCCGTCGATGACTCGGTGGTCGTTTGACAACGTTGCGGTCATGCGATGGCCAACTTCGATGGAATCGCCTCGCACCACTGGCTGCTTCATGGCTCCCCCAACGGCAAGAATCGCGCTGTTGGGTGGATTGATGATGGCGGTGAAGTGATCGACCCCGTACATCCCCAAATTGGAGATGGTGAAGGTGGCACCTTCCATGTCTTCTGGGGCCAGACCTCGAGTGCGAGCCTTCTCGGCCAGAGCTTTGGACTCGGCCGAGATCATGCGCAAGCTCTTGCGATCGGCATCGCGAATGACACCCACCACGAGACCGCCACCTTTGTCTTCGGGAAGCGAGATGGCGATGCCAACGTTGACGGCGCCGTGTTGCACAATGGCATCACCATCAAACGAAGCGTTGAAGTCAGGGTGCTGATGCATGGCCAACGCCGCGGCCCGAACCAAGAAGTCGTTGACCGACAACTTGACGTCGCCCCCGGCCAACTTTTCGTTGAGGTCCTTTCGCATCGCCATCAATGGATCCATGTCGAAAGACATCGAGACTTGATAGTGCGGAATGGTGGTCTTGGATTCGACCAAACGGCGTGCGATGACTTGCCGCATGTTGGACAGTGGCACCCGCCGGCTGGCCATGGGCGATCCGTGACCAGCCATGGACTCGATTGGGGTGATTGCGGAGGATGACGCCTGGGCGACCGGCTGGGCGATCGGCGCTGCGGCCACGGCGGGTACGTTCG
>CAXBRK010000128.1:0-5955 GCA_963978155.1 uncultured Phycisphaera sp.
CCGCCGGCGTTCTGATCGGCCACAAAGCCCAGGCGTCCGCCTTCACGCAAAAGCTCTTGCATGCGATCGCCGCTGCCCCACTTCACGATGATTTGGGTGCCGGAAGCTTCCCGTTCTCGGCGCAGCCAGCGATCGATGTATTGGTTGTCGATGGGCCGCGCGAGGGCGTGGACCGGCAAGTCGATCATGGCCAGCCAGTGAGACAGCACTTCCCACACCCCGCAGTGTCCGGTGATCAGGATGCTGGGTCCATCCTCACGCAGCCTGGCGTCGAGGCCTTCGGGCACGTCCTCGGTGTTGATGCGTTCTTCCCATGCCTCTGGTCGAATGCGGTGGGTCATCGACAAGGTGTCGACGGCCACCAGCCGGGCCAAGTGGGCAAATGAATCGCGACCCAAGGCTTCCAGATCGGCCAAGGAGCGTTCGGGGAACGCCTGGGCCAAATGCGTCACGGTTCGGCGTTGGTTGCGGGGGACTTGCCCAATCAGGCGGCCAATGTCGCCGGCCAAACCCAAAGCCGTGGCTTCGTCACCAGCGCGCACTGCGAGTGCCGCCGCCCGCAGGGCAGCATATTGAGCAAAGGCAATGGGGCCGCGGGCGGTTCCCGCCATCTGACCTCAGCGGTCCGTTTGACCGATGAGCAAGAAGAACCGGTTCGCGTTCAGCACGGGGATGGAAGCCGCCGTGGCTTGTTCGAACAGTTCGTCGTAGCGGTCGAACGCGCCACGTTGCTTGAGGTAGGTGTCGAGTTGGGCCTGCGAGGCGTTCGCGTTGGGAAGCAGCGGCCGGATGGGCTGCTCGCCGAGCACGAGGTAATCGGTGTCGCCCGGCAGCGTGTCGCCGTCGATCACTTCGCCACCCCACGCGCGGATGCGGGAGCGGAGGTAGTTGGCTTCGGCTTCGGTGGCTCGACCGTCTTGGTCGACATCGAAGATGCCGTGCAACATGAAGGTGAAGCGGCGGTTCGGGTCGTACACGGCGTTGACGAGGGCGTCACCGCGTTGGATGGGACGACCAGGCACGCTGTTGATGATCTTGCCGGTGGAGGTGTTGGCACCCACCCGGACAATTTCGATTACCGCCTTGGAGCCGGAGGTCTCGCCGTCATCGGAGACGGTGATGGCTTCGGCCGAGTCGAAGACTTGGAACCGCATGCCGAGGATCAGTCGGTCTTCTTCACCGCGGTCGATGTAGACGCTGCCGGTCTTGGGCTCGGTTTCCACGATCTGACCGTCGATCAGCAATTCGGGGGTGGTCGCACGAAGGCGGGTGGAGGCAAACTTGGCTTCGTAGTCGCGGTTGCGCTCGGAAAGCACTTGGTTTTCCTGCCCAATGCGATCGATGTCTTCTTGCAGACGGCGACGCTCGGAGCGGTGATCTTGTTCGAGGGCGTCGCGGGAATCTTCCAGACGCTTGATGGTGCGGTCGACGTCTTGGCCGTACGAGTCGGCTTGGGCGCGATAGGTCTCAACGTCACGACGAACGCGTGCCAAGGACTCTTGGTGTTCGTCTTCAAGCGCGTCGATTTCGTCACGCAAGGCTTCGATGGTGGCATCTTGTTCGCGCACTTTCTCGCTCAAAGAATCGTTCTCCGATTCCATTGCCCCAAGTTGGGTTTCCATGCGGCCTTTGATTTCCAAGATGGAGCCGCTCTCAAACCCAAGGTCGGTGCGGATGCGTTGCTCGTCGGCGGTGGTGGTGCCGATCAAACGCTTGAGGGTGTCGATTTGGCCCGAGAGTTGGGCGACCACCGACTGGTTGTTCATTTGGGCCGCGTCGTAGCCGGGTGCCTGTTCAATGACACCGGGGCCGATGGCCGCCACAAGGTTCGCCTTGGCCGCTTGGGCCTCTTGGCGGGCTTCCTCTTTCTTGGCATCAACATTGATCACCAGCACCAGGGCGGTGATGAATGCGAGTGCGAACATAATGTTCGAAATAATGAGCCCGATATTGCTTCCGCCACGAACAGCCATGGACGAATCCTCCAAATAGTCACTTCAGGAACTCCGAAGCGATGGAGCAGTGTCCCGGATTGGGCTCGGAGCGTCAAGGGATGACGGCCCTTCCGCTGCATTTGGTGACATAGAAAAAGACAACCGCCGATTCCCTCAGAAGTGGCGTTCTGACCCCCTCAAGGGCGGAAATCAGCCGGCGGTGACCCGGGCGATCTCGGCGGCCGAGGTGATCCCGGCCTGCACCAGCATTTGGCCGTGCTCGGCCAAGGTGCGCATGCCTTTTTGGGCGGCTTCTTCGGCCAAGGCCCCGGCCCCGGCTCGGGCCATGATGTGGGTGCGAAGGTCCTCATCGACCGGCAGCAATTCGTACACCCCATGGCGGCCCCGGTAGCCGGTATCGCGGCATTCTCGGCACCCGCCGGCCTCGAATGGGGCTTCGGGCTGGCCGGTGGGCTTGCGGCAGGTGGGGCAGAGCCGTCGAACCAGTCGCTGGGCCAGGACGGCTTCCAAGCTGGAGGCCACCAAAAATGGCTCGACGCCCATGTCCAACAGACGCGGGGGGGCCCCGACGGCGGAGTTGGTGTGCAAGGTCGAGAAGACCAAGTGTCCCGTGAGCGACGCTTGGACCGCGGCTTCGGCGGTTTCGCGGTCGCGGATTTCCCCAATCATGACCACGTCGGGGTCGTGCCGAAGGATGGCCCGCAGGCCCGAAGCGAAGTCGAGCCCCACGCGGCGGTGCACCGGGATTTGGTTCACGCCTTCGACGTGGTACTCGACCGGATCTTCGACGGTGATGCATTTGATCTCGTCGGTCACGATGCGAGCCAGCGAGGCATAGAGCGTTGTCGATTTGCCCGAACCAGTGGGCCCCGTCACCAGCAAGATGCCGTGGGGGCGCTTGATGGCAACATCCCACGGGGCGATGGTGGTGTCGTCCATCCCCAAGTCTTCGAGCTTGAACATGGCCGCCGACTTGTCGAGCACCCGCAAGACCACGCCTTCGCCGTGCAGCATGGGAATGATCGAGACCCGCAGGTCGTACTCGGAACCATCGTGTTTGAAGGTGATGCGGCCGTCTTGGGGCCTTCGTTTCTCGCTGATTTCAAGGCTCGCCATGATTTTCAGGCGGCTGGTGATGGCGTGGCGGAAGCGGTGCACCATGGGGTCGACCCCGGGTTGGCCAAGCACGCCATCGATGCGGTAGCGAATGACCAGTCGGTCTTCGTAGGGCTCGATGTGGATGTCGGTCGCGCGCTCGCGGATGCCTTCGAGCAAGATCGTGTTGACGAGGCGCACCACGCTGGCATCGCGGGCGGCGTCGTCGGAGTCGGCCAAGGCGGCGTCGCCACCATCGATGATGACTTGGTCGTCGAGGCCAAGGGCTTCAAGGGTGTCACCGGCCACGCCGTAATGGCGGCGCTGGAAGGCGCGAATTTCGTCTTCGGGGGCGACCCGGAATTCCACGTGGCCGCCGGCGTGGAAGCGGATGGTCTCTTGGGCGTCGAGGTCGGCCGGGTTGTCGATGGCCACCAGGGTGCCGCCCGATTCGAGGGTGCCAAAGGGCGCGCACGACTGGGCGAAGACGATCTTGCGGGGCAGCGCGTCGAGGGCTTCGCGGGTGGGGGTGGTCTCTTGCAGGTCGACCACTTCCATGTGGAAGGCAGCGCCGAGGGCTTCGGCGAGGGCGAGGCCGTTGGCAAAGCCCATCCGCACGATCGCCGCCGCCAGGGACTCGCCGGTGCGGGCGGTCTCTTCGCGGACCCGTTCGGCTTGGTCGGTTTCGAGCAAGCCGCGTTGGACGGTGAGATCGAGCAGCGTCACAGGTCCGATTCTATGGGTGAGTCGTTCAAACCATGCGTTCTGCGTCAAGGAGATGCCGGGATTCTGCCGACACCCCATACAATGTCGGTTTGCCCCTCTTGGGGGCGACGACCTGTTCTTGACCCCCAAACCGCTGCCCCCACCCGTCTGCGGACGGCCCCCGGAGTTCGCCATGACCACCATCGAGCCCACCCACGTCCACGAGATCTTGAAGAAGCACCAGCTCACCGACGGCATGGACATCGTGCTCGACTTGGACCAGTCGACTGGACCTTGGGTCCACGACTCCCGCAGCGGCGACAAGTTCCTTGACTGCTTCACCTGCTACGCCTCCTGGCCGCTGGGCTACAACCACCCGGGCCTCAACGAAGCCAGCTTCGAAAAAGAACTCCTGAAGGTCGCCAAGGCCAATCCTTCGAACTGCGACCTCTACAGCTCGCACATGGCTTCGTTCGTGGATGCGTTTGCCACCCACGTGAGCCCCGAAGGGTTTGACCACCACTTCTGGATTGCCGGTGGTTCGCTGGCGGTCGAGAACTGCTTGAAGGCCGCCTTCGACTGGAAGGCCCGCAAGCTGGGTCGCACCTGCTTCCATGAAGACGTGAATGATCTCATGGTCATCCACTTCCAGCACGCCTTCCACGGTCGTTCGGGGTACACCCTTTCGGTGACCAACACCCTGCCCGACAAGGTGGGCTTGTTCCCGAAATTCCGTTGGCCGCGCATCTCGAGCCCCGCGTGCGAGTTCGACCACGACGGCAACATCTGCAACGACGTCGAGGCCCTCGAGCAACAAGCGCTTTCCGAAATGAAGGCGTTCCGCGATCGCTGCCCCGCGGGCGGCAACAAGATCGCCGCGATCTTGATCGAGCCCATGCAGTGCGAAGGCGGCGACCGCACCTTCCGTCCCGAGTTCTTGCAAGCGTTGCGTGACTTCGCCCACGAGTCTGAGTGCTTGTTGATCTTCGACGAAGTGCAAACCGGATTCTTTGGTTCCGGCAAGCCGTGGTACTGGCAACACTCGGGGGCGACGCCCGACTTGGTGGCCTTTGGCAAGAAGAGCCAAGTGTGCGGCATGTACGCCGGACCGCGTCTTGATGAAGTGGAAGACAACGTCTTCCGCAAGAGCAGCCGAATCTCCAGCACCTGGGGCGGCGGCCTCACCGACATGGTGCGTTCCCGCCGGTTCATCGAATTGATCGTCGAGCACGGCTACTGCCAAAACGCCCACGAGCGCGGCGAGCAAATCAAAGCCGGTCTGCGACGCATTGCCAAGGACACCAACAAGTTCACCAGCGTTCGCGGTGAAGGCACGTTGCTGGCGTTTGACTTCGCCAACGGTGAGCAGCGCGGCGAGATGCTGAAGAAGCTCTACGACCACAAGGTTTTGGGTCTTCCTTGCGGCGACAAGACTGTTCGCTTGCGCACTCCGCTTTCGATGGAAGCTGGTGAGGCTGATGAAGTGTTGAACCGAATTGAGGCGGCCGCGGGTGCGGTGGACTCTGGTTCTTGCTGTGGGTGTTGTTGATCGCGTTCGGTTGAACAAACGGCGAATTCTGATGAGACACAGGGGGGCTTATGTGTTCTAAGCTCAGTTTGGTCGTCTTGATTCTTTCCGGTTTGGTCGCGCAAGGTTGCTCGCAACATCGAGCAACAGTTGCTTCAAATGGATCTCCACAAACGGAGATCGAATTGATGTTTGACCAGTACATCGAAACTTTCAGTCAATCGAAGTGGGAAGCGGTTGACGATTTCTGGCACACTCCAGGCTGGTTCGCCACGGGTTCTAAAAATATTCATCTCGCCGATGATGCCGCGGTGCGAACCCTCTACAGGGACCTTTTGCAGCAACTCCGACAAGATGGGTATTCACATTCAGAGCTGCTTGACTCAGAACTTGAGTTCTTCAATGCATCTTGCGCGTTGCTGCGTATTTCGTACACCCGTTGGGACCGTGACGGAGAAGTCATGCCGCCTGTTCTAAGGAAGGCAAACTATTTACTTCTTGAAAAAGACGGTCGCTGGGGCATCAACACCATGATTTCTGTGGACTCGAGCGAGTCATAGGCTCATTGTTGAGCCGCCACCCGATACGCATCCCGAAAACTCATCCCCTCGGCCGCCAACTGCACGGCCTTCTCGGTCATGTACATCGCGGGCTCAATAGCATCTGCCATCG
>CAXBRK010000129.1:0-5933 GCA_963978155.1 uncultured Phycisphaera sp.
GCCATTCGGGAGACCCAGACATGCGTTGCTTTCAAACCGTACTCATTGCTCTTTTCGCCACCCTCCAAGCCAAAGGGGCAGTATCTGAATCAGAACTCATGGATGCATTTGCGCAGTGCCGAGGGAGCCTGACCAACCTGCGTTCCCTCAATGATTCTGATCGAGGGGCCATCAGTGCCCTCCGAACACGGTTTGACGCCGCCAATGGCCTCAGTGCCAAAGGCTCGGCTGCGACACTTCAGCTGTCTCTTTGGATCGAAGACGCCACTTCCGCCGAGGGGCAAGCTCGGATTCAACGAGACTGGCAGGCTTTGCTCGCAGTAGCCCCAGAAAATGGATCGCTGGCGAGTGGCTATATCAGTTGGCAGGCCGGCGTTGGCATGCTCAAGGGAACGGCCCTACTCGAAGCACGTCGTTCGCTTCTGGATCGATTCCCCGGGTCAGTGGAAACGGCTTTGGAAGTGGCTGCAGGTCTTCGACGCGAGATTGACTGCCAAGCGGCCATTGAAGTGCTTCTGAACCTTGGTGAAGATGCCCCAGCAAAAGCAAAAGTGCTCCTCGCCCAAGCGTACTTTGACGAGAATCTGTTTGGCGAAGCATCCGAGGTCTTGGCCGCCATGAATCTCGAAGCCATCGAAGATGTTGCCGTACGCGCTCAGGCCAACAACATTGTGCGGCAGTGCGAAGAAATCAAACCACTTTGGGAGGCTGAGCTTGCCGTTCGAGCCAAAGAAGAAGCAGCCGACAATCTCCCCCGGGTAGAAATCCAAACCGCCAAAGGTTCAATTCTTATTGAACTTTTTGAGGACGACGCCCCAAACACCGTGGCCAATTTCATTTCTTTGATTCAGAGCGATTACTACGACGGAATCGCTTTCCACCGCTTTGAGCCGAACTTCATGATCCAAGGCGGCTGCCCGAACACCAAAACTGGGGAAGGCACCTACGGCACGGGTGGCCCTGGATACACCATCGCAGATGAGTGCAAAGGCGACAACGCTCGCCTGCACTTTGCCGATTCCGTCGCCATGGCCAAGACCAGCGCCCCGGACACCGGCGGGAGCCAGTTCTACCTCAACCACCGTCCCACGACGTGGCTGAACAACCGCCACACGGTCTTTGGCCGAGTGCTTGAAGGGCGTGACGTGGCTTGCAAGCTTCGCAAGGACGACCTTATCGAAGACATCACAATCGTCCGCCTCCGTGAGGGGTCGACGTATGTCCCCCAAACAACTGCGGGCGCAAAGGCTCCGGCCGCCACGGATGAAGGCAAATCAAAAGGCGAAGCTGAAGGCGAAGCTGAAGCCAAAGAAGGCTCCTGAATTCAGTCCCCCGGTGGGGGGACCAGATCGGCTTCCCCAAGAAGATCAAATCCGCGTCGTCGCAGAACTTGCCCCGCGAACACGTGATCATCAACACTGATCGCCATGGTGGCTTCGTTTACCCGTCCAGCCATAAGCGGGTACGCAAAACGAAGATTGAGTTCGACCGACAGGAGGGCCAAGCACAGCCCTTCGATGGTCTGCCCAGGCTGAAGCCGCACCACCAGCAAATCCGTGGCGGTAAACGCCCAGCCGTCCTCTTTCAACAGATCAGACGCCAACTTGATGTTGGTGGAAATGAGTCGAACCACCGAGTGCTCGCTGGCTTCCAAAACGGAAATAGCGCAGAGTTCCAGTCCAGGTTCACGCTGAAAGACTTCCAGCATGTCATGGAGTCGCCCCACTTTGTTCTCGAGAAAGACTGAAAGCTGACGAACCACGGGTGGCGTGTAGCCCAGGCCAGTTTCGGGAGGCAGAGCGCTCATTCAGTGTTCAAGATACAGAAGGGCTCGACCAGTGTGCAGGGGCAAATTGCAGAAGCTGTCAGAATCTAGGGCAGCAGGGCATGAAGTTCTCGGCGTTGCACTTTGCCGGTTGGATTTCGGGGAAGGCTCTCGACGAAGACCACCTCACGGGGGCACTGGTAGGGCGCGAGACGCTCGCTGGCCCAAGAACGCAATTCGGCCGGCTGGAGGGAAGAGTCATCCCGCAACTCCACAAAGGCCACCGGGACCTCACCTCGTTTGTCATCAGAGCGGCCAATGACCCCGCACGCTTCGACGTCGGGATGGGCTTCCAAGACAGATTCGATCTCCCGAGGGAAGACATTTTCCCCCCCGACGATGAGCATTTCTTTGATTCGCCCGGTAATCGACAGGTACCCATCAGCATCAAGTTGTCCCATATCGCCCGTGCGGAACCATCCGTCTGCATCAAGGACTTTGGCGGTCGCTTCAGGCATGCCGTGGTAGCCCCGCATGACATTGGGCCCACGAAGCTGAACTTCGCCGTCCTGTCCCGCCGGGAGCACCGTTCCGCTGGGGCCAACAATTCGGGTTTCTACTTCCGGAAGCGCCTGGCCAACGGTGCCCAGCTTTGAGGCCCAGGGCAAGGAGATGTGGGCTGCCGGGCTCGTCTCGGTCAGACCGTATCCCTCGTGGATCTCAACGCCGAACCGATCAAGGAACTGTTCGCGAACGGTCGGGGGGAGCGCCTCCCCCCCGCTCACTGCGATCCGAACCGATGAGAACATGTCTTTGGTGGCTTTTCGGTCCCGAGCCAAGGCCGCATACATCGAAGGAATCATGACCAGAAACGATGGGCGATGTTTCTGGAGCAAAGAGAGAACCTTTGCCGGGACAAATTTCGCGGAGTACACCACACGACAACCAATGGTCATGGGAAGCAGAGTGAGAACGGTGAAACCAAACGAGTGAAACTGGGGAAGGACTCCGAAGATGCAGTCACTCGGAGTGAATCTTGCGGCCCTCATGGCTTGACTCACGTTGGCACCCAAGTTGCCGTGAGTAAGTTCTACTCCCTTAGGCTTTCCGGAAGTGCCGGAGGTGTACAAGAGGGTTGCAACTTCATCTGGAGTTGGGCGAGTGGGCGAGATGCCGTTCCAAAGCCGACGCGGCATGTCTTCCAAGTAGATCGTCCGAACCCCCGGCGGAGGCGGGCCGAACATCTCCACCATCGGACGAACCGTGACGCAGGCGTCGGCACCACTGTCGGCAAAAATGTGGGCCCTGTCATCTTCGGAAACCAAAAAGTTCAGGGGGACAACCCGGCGACCGGTTCTCCAAATGCCCAACATGGCCAGAGGAGCGAGACCGGATGTCGGCAGCATGAAAGCGGTGGCCGAGGAGCAGCCCAGTGAATCGAGGTGTCTCGCCAGAGACGCGCTTCCTGCAAGCAACTCAATATTTTTCCAAGACCGCTGGTCATCAGTCAAAGTCGACCGAAGCGGACGTTGACGCAGTCTCTTGAGAAGTTGGGAAGCAATCAGCAACTTGAAGGCTCCGTGAGCGGACAGGGCGGGATTCGAACCCGCGGTAGGGGCTAATTCCCCTACGTCGGTTTAGCAAACCGGTGCATTCAGCCTCTCTGCCACCTGTCCGTGGTGGAATCATCTTACCTGAAGAATCCGGGGAGGAAAGGGGCGAGAAGAAGATCGCCCCAGGAATGAAGACCGGCCGCTTTTCAGCGGCCGGTCCATAGATCATTGATGTGATCGGGCGAGAGGTGCACCCTCCGCCATGGGATCAGATCTTGTCGTTCAGGGTCTTCAAAGCGCGAACTTTGACGGCCTTTGAGGCGGGCTTGGCCTTGAACATCATTTCTTCGCCAGTGAAGGGGTTGATGCCCTTGCGTGCCTTGGTGGCAGGCTTTTTCTTCACGGTGAGCTTCATGCCCATGAACTTGACGTCGGTGCCCTTTTTGAGGTCGGCAACGGTAAGGGCTTCGAGGGCCTCAAAGACCGTGTTGACTTCTTTGCGGGTCATGCCAGTGGCATCAACAATGCTGTTGGTGATCTGACTCTTGGTACGAACAGTCGCGGAACCAGGAATACGCTTCACGGTGGAAGCAGCAGCCTTCTTAGGAGCGGCCTTCTTGGTGGTCTTGCGGGCAGTGGTTTTCTTGGCAGCTTTTTTGGCTGTCTTCTTCGCTGTCTTCTTTCGGGTAGCCATCTTGGCGAATCCTTTCTACGTCGGAGACGGGAGGGCGATGGGTGATCGATCCGTCGATCTGCTCTCCATTGGAGGGAAAAAATACCGGCGAAATCTGCCTCTCGGCAAGTCGTTTTTGGGAAAAACCCTAGAAAAATCGGGTTTTTATGGGAAACAATGGCCCAGAAGAAAGTTCCACATCCGGCGGGAGCCGTCCCGGGTGAGCCCGTGCCCGACATTGGGATAGATCATCGAATCAAAGGGATGCTGCTCTTGGTGCAGCCGGTCCATCAAGGCAAAGGCGTTGGCAACATGAACGTTGTCGTCCACGGCCCCGTGGATGAGCAACAGCTTGCCAATACCGTCCTTGGACACGCTCGTCAGGCATGAGCCGGCGTCGTAGCCGGGTTCATTCTCAGACAACAGCCCCATGTATCTCTCGGTGTAAATGGTGTCGTAGTACCGCCAATCGACGACTGGCGCACCAGAAACGCCGAAGCGGAAAATATCAGGATGCTTGATCAAGCCAAGGGCCGACATGTATCCGCCGTACGAGAAGCCGTAGATCCCCACGCGGTCAGCATCAATGTCGACGCGTTGGGCGACTGATGCGGCAAGTGCAGCTTGATCACCAAGATCAACTTGCCCGAGCTTGCCGTAGACATCATCCTGAAATGCTTTGGATTGACCCGTGGTGCCACGGCTGGCAATTTTCAGCGTGGCAACGCCCAAGAGGTTTTCGGCGCGGACTGGGTCGAATCTTGGATCAAAGCCTCGGCTGTGCGGTCCGCCATACACATCAACCAGCAAAGGAAATGGTCCTTCGCCGCGACCGGCAGGAAGATGCAAGACGCCGAAGACGACGGCGTCGCCAACCATGGTGGATACCAGTTTGGACTTGGCGGATCGTGCTTTTTCGTCAAAGGATGATCGAGAATGCAGAACGTGAACTTCTCCGCTTGGCGCGTGCAGACGAATCTCTGGGGGCGTCTCAACCGACTGATGGGTGGCAACAAAAGCATTGCCCACGGGAGCGTGGGCGATCACGTGGTGGCCAGGCTCAGATGTCAGGCAATTCAGGCCTGAACCATCAAGCTGGACTTCAAACAGTTGTTGATGCAGCGGGAATTCTGGCTGATTGGCACCAAGGAATCTCAAGCGTTGCGAAGACTCATCAAGATCGACAATGTCCCCGGCGACGAGGCCTGGAGGCGTGAGGGCAATCGGCTCGAACTGTGGATCCAACGAGCACAATTGCCAGCCAAGCCATCCGGATTGCTGGGACTGGTGAAGGAACTTGGTCCCGTCTGACAAGAACCGGCGCTCGGGATTGTTTTCATGCCAACACGACTGGGTCTCGGACAGCACGACCTTCGAATCTCGGGTCGCTAGGTCAACCCAAACAAGTTCCCAAGTTTGTTGCCTCCGATCCGTGCGGTGAAACAGAAGTTCGTGTTCGCGGTGAGGAGTGACGCCAAAGATGTACCAAGGATCACCGTCAGCATTGTCCGGCTGGGTGGGAAGCAACCATCGCTCACCGGTTTCGAGATCAAAATACTCAAGCTCGGCGAGTGGATTGGGATCGCCGGGCTTCGGATAGGCTTCTGTAGAAAGCGTGGGACGGGTTGATGTCATGTCCAACGTCAGGGGATACGTCGGAACACCGGATTCATCGAATCGGTAATACACCAGTCCCTGGCTGTCACCACGCCACCACATCGCTTCTTGGACATCAAGCTCTTCGCCGTACACCCAAGAGGCCGTCCCGTACTTCAGAACGCCCTCCCCTTCAGCGGTGACCACTTGCCAACGTTCCGTATCCACACCTTCCAGGAGGATGTTCCCATTGCGAGATACGGCCTTCCATATGTTGTCAGGGCTGATCGACGTGTCGAGCTGACGCCCACGCTTTGGCGCATGCCTTGAGGTGCTCGAGGGTGTG
>CAXBRK010000130.1:0-5930 GCA_963978155.1 uncultured Phycisphaera sp.
CAACCCCGCCGCCAGACCACCGAGCGCTGCCCCGCCGGCCGCTTGTCCGGGATCGTTCGAGACCGCAGCCAAATGAGCAATCGGGAGGGCCACGAGCATGGCCAGCCAGCCCACGGCCTGTCGATCAGGCACACCCTGGTCGGGCGGCTCAGGCCGGCAGGCCGGGCCGGTCACTTTGGTCAGCACCGCAGAAACACCAAAGATGGCGGCCGAGAGCACAAGACCATCCCAAAGAAGACCAGCAGTGGTGGGAACAAAGAATCGGTCGAGGGTGGGGGCAAGGTGCCGACCAGCGGCCCAAAGCACGATGCCAAAGGCAAACAGCCCCCCGCCTCCGTCTCCAAACCGAAAAGCAACCACTGCGGCTCCAGTGGCCACGGCAACGGCCACGATCATGGCCCCTCCGGTCACGACATCAGAGAACACCAAAGGGCCGTGAGGCGGGGTGCCCTGAGGGCCCGCCCCAACCACAAAGGCGGCGAGAATCATGCCAAAGACCATGGACAAGGTTCGAATCGAGCTGCGCCAGGTGTCGTCCATCTTTTCCGCCCTTCGTTGAACCGTTATCGTCCAAGCACGATGTCCGCCATGAAACCATTGGTATTGAATTCCGGACCATTGGCCATGGCCGATGCTCTGGATGTCATCCGCAATCATCGCCCGGTCACCCTTGGGCCAGAAGCCATGGAAGCCATGGACAAGGCGCAAGCTGCGGTGGAGAACCTCGCCAACCAAACAGAACCAACCTACGGCGTCAACACAGGGTTTGGCTCGCTGTCACGCCACCGCATTGAGAAAGAAGATCTGGAACAACTCCAGACCAACCTGATTCGATCGCATGCCGCTGGAGTCGGCGAACCACTTCCAGTCCCTGTGGTACGGGGCATGATGCTTCTCTTAGCCGCAAGCTTGGCACGAGGTCACTCAGGCGCCCGCCCGGTCGTGGCCACCACGCTATTAGAACTGCTGAACCACAACGCAACACCAGTGATTCCCTCACGCGGTTCGGTGGGGGCATCCGGCGACTTGGCGCCTTTGGCCCATTTGGCCTTGGTGCTGATCGGCGAAGGCGAAGTGCATGACCAAAGCGGCACCTGTTCCGGCAAGGACGCCCTTGAACGCATTGGCTTGGCTCCACTCAAACTTGCCACCAAGGAGGGGTTGGCCCTGATCAATGGGACGCACCTCATGGCCGCGTATGGCATCGTGCTTCTTGAAGAGGCCCACAGCCTGCTCGCTCACGCCACTGACATCGCCGCCCTCTCGATCGATGCATGCTTGGGCACGGATGCCTACCTCAACGACGAGCTGTATGACATTCGCAACCATCCCGGCCCGGTTCGAGTGGCCAAACGGATGCGGGACCGCTTGAGCGGATCTTCCATTTTGAAATCACATTTGGAAGATGACCCCAGAGTGCAAGACCCCTACTCACTCCGGGCCACACCAACCGTTCTGGGCTCCTGCCTCGATCAACTCGAAAGCATTGAAGCCGTCTTTGCCCGCGAACTGGGCGCGGTCACGGACAACCCCATCGTGCTCCATGATGGTCGCGCCATTTCGGGGGCAAACTTCCACGGCATGCCGCTGGCCCTGGCTTTGGACCAACTCAAGCTGAGCCTCGCGGCCATGGCCGGCATCAGTGAACGGCGAACGTATTGGCTCCTTTCGGGCCGGGACGATCAATCCGGGGTCCCCGCCTATCTCGCCCGGGAAGCTGGGCTGGAGTCCGGCCTCATGATTGCCCAGTACACCGCCGCAGCACTGGTCAACGAAATCAGGGTGGCCTGCGCTCCGGCGTCTTGCCACAACATCTCAACGAGCGCCGGCATTGAGGATTTCAACTCCTTCGGCCCCACCGCAGCCTTTGGAGCGCAGCACGCTCTTGATTTGGCCACCAAGGTCCTCGCGGTGGAACTCCTGTGCTCCGCCGACGCGGTGGAATTGCGACGCCCTCTTCGTTCAGGTGAGGGCAACGAAGAACTGTTTGCTTGGGTGCGTGAATTGGTCAGTTCCCGGCACACCGACCGCCCTCTGGGTTCAGACATCGAAGCTCTGGCCAGCGCTCTTCGCGGCACAAACCCGACTAGGATCGAAGCATGACCAAGACCCGCACCATCCGAGCCCCCCGCGGCACCGAACGCTCCTGCAAATCATGGGCCGCCGAAGGGGCCTTGCGGATGTTGATGAACAACCTTGACCCCGAGGTTGCCGAAATCCCAGAACAGCTGGTGGTCTATGGCGGACGCGGGCAGGCGGCCAGGTCTTGGGAGGCATTCGATGCCATCGTCCGGGAACTCCAAAATCTGGAGCCAGACCAAACCCTCCTGGTGCAGTCTGGAAAACCGGTTGGGGTGATCCAAACCCACGAGGATGCTCCTCGTGTGATGATTGCCAACTCAAATCTTGTCCCTCACTGGGCCACCCAATCGCATTTTGACGACTTGGCCGACCGCGGCTTGATGATGTACGGCCAAATGACCGCTGGCTCTTGGATCTACATCGGAACCCAGGGCATCTTGCAGGGCACTTTTGAAACCTTCGCCGAGTGCGCTCGGCAGCACTTTGGCGGAACGCTCAAAGGCACGTTGAATGTCACCGCCGGATGCGGCGGTATGGGCGGTGCTCAACCATTGGCGATCACCCTCAATGATGGCACCGCTCTGATTGCCGATTGCTGTCAAGAACGCTTGGACAAACGTGTGCACGACCGGTACCTCGACGAAATCGTCGAAGGCCTCGACGCCGCCATCGACCGGGCGCTCGAAGCAAAAGCACAAGGCGAAGCGGTCAGCATTGGCTGGTGCGGCACCGCGGTGGCCCTGCTGGAACGACTGGAAGCGCGGGGCATCGTGCCTGACACCCTGACCGACCAAACGAGTGCGCACGATCCTCTTTGGGGGTACTACCCAGAGGGAATGAGCCGGGCCGATGCGGACGAACTACGCGACCGCGATCCCGAGCAATACGTCAAACTCAGCACCCATGCGATGCGACGACACGTGGAACTCATGTTGTCGATGCAACGATCTGGATCCAAGGTCTTTGACTACGGCAACAACCTCCGTCAACGCGCACTTGATGCTGGCTGTGGTGATGCGTTTGCCTTCCCAGGCTTCGTCCCCGCATACATTCGTCCTCAGTTCTGCCGAGGGCGCGGTCCCTTCCGCTGGGCCGCCTTGTCGGGCGATCCCAACGACATCAAAGTCACGGACCAGGCACTGCTCGAGCTCTTCCCCGAAGACGAGTCTCTTCGCCGGTGGCTGGAAGCGGCCGAAGAACGGGTGGCCTTCCAAGGACTCCCGTCTCGAATTTGTTGGCTCGGTCTCGGCGAGCGAGACAAGGCGGGAAGACTGTTCAATCAATTGGTGGCCGAAGGCAAAGTCTCCGCCCCCATCGTGATTGGTCGCGATCACCTTGATTGCGGCTCCGTGGCTTCCCCCAACCGAGAAACCGAAGCAATGCTCGATGGCACCGATGCCGTTTCGGACTGGCCGTTGTTGAACTTTGCCACCAACATCGCTTCCGGCGCGTCGTGGGTCTCGTTCCACCATGGTGGCGGCGTGGGCATCGGCTTCAGCCAACACGCCGGCCAGGTGATTGTGGCCGACGGCACGGAAGCGGCTGACCGCAGACTGGCCCGGGTGCTGACCAACGACCCCATGATGGGCGTCTTCCGACACGCCGATGCGGGGTACGAAGAGGCGATGGATTGCGCAAACGAACAAGGCGTCCGGCTCCCCATGCATCCCGACGCCCTCCCTTAAGATGAATGTTCAGTGAACGGCCACGCCATACTCATCGACAACGCGCGGGTGCTCACGCTCGAAGGCCCTCCCGGCCCCCGGTCAGGACCTTGGCACGGTGAACTTGGCGTCATCGAACAGGGATGGGTTTTTGCCAGAAATGGCACCATCGAAGCGGTGGGCAAGGGGCAAGCCCCTCAGATGGAAATGCACGAGGGGGAATCTTTTCTGGCGGTCGACGCCTCCGGCCTGGTGCTCATGCCAACCTGGACGGACTGCCACACCCACGCGTGCTGGACTGGCAGCGCGAACCGCATCCAAGAGTGGTCGGAACTCCGCAGCGGACGCTCTTATCTGGAGATCCTGGAAAGTGGCGGGGGCATCATGTCCACGGTCCGTTCGGTGCGTGAAGCCAGCATGACGGAACTCAGCGATGCATTTTTGCATCGATTGACCGCCATGATCTCTCTAGGCACGGGCACCATCGAAGTCAAGACGGGATACGGGCTGGAGCTGGAAGCGGAACTGAAAATGATGCGTTCGCTCCACCGGACCGCCACTGAAGTCAGCAGCAAGTTTTTCCCCATGCGGATGCAAGGCACCTTTCTTGGCGCGCATGCCATAGACCGGGACAACCCAAATTACGTTGAGTACTGCATTCAAAAAATGCTGCCCAAGATTCTGGAAGAGTTTCCCTGCGTGCCCGTCGACGCGTACTGCGAAGAAGGGGCTTGGTCACCAGACGACACCGAACGGCTTCTCCGTGCCGCGAAAGATCAAGGCTGCCCCATCCGTGTGCATGCTGATCAATTCAACGATCTTGGCATGACCGCCCGGGCGGTGGCTTTGGGCGCCCGAAGCGTGGACCACCTGGAAGCTTCTCGACCTGAAACCCTGGACGTCCTGGCAAGCTCATCAACCATCGGGGTAATGCTGCCCATCTGCGGACTGCACATTGACGATCGGTTTGCCGATGGTCGCGGCATCGTGGATCGCGGGGGCTCCGTTGCGGTGGCCACCAATTGCAATCCCGGAAGCGCGCCGAGCCCATCCATGCCGCTGGCCGTGGCCTTGGCGGTCCGCAAAAACGGCTTGACCCCCAACGAAGCGATCGTGGCTGGCACGTGGAATGCCGCATGCGTGCTGGGCACCCAAGGCGAAGACGCCACCGCCATGATTGCCCCCGGTCAGCCCGCTGATTTTCAACTTCTTGATGGAGAGCAAGAAGGATGCGTCAGTTGGGAACTGGGCAGCGCAGGGCCTCGATTGGTTGTGATCGGCGGCAGGGTGGCCCACCAACGTGCCGTGGCCATGCAGCACATCGAGAACCCATTCGATGACGATACTGATGGGTCCGCTTCTGACGAAGCGTAGAGCGGGCAGCCGTATATTTCAGTCACGCATTTCAGTCACGCATTTCAGTCACGCATTTCAGTCACGCATTTCAGTCACGCACTTCAGCCAAACGCATCAATCAAGAGGCGAGGCACTGTCGTCGCCGCAGCCCTTCACGATCGCCCAAGCATCGTGAGCGTGGATGGACTCTTCGTTGACGGCTTTGATCTTAAACCGACCGACTCCAGGAATGGAACGCAGGCCGGTGGCCACCTCACGCACCAAATCCTCAACAAAGCGAGGCCGTTCGTATGCGGTTTCCGTGAATGCTTTTTCGTCCGGGCGTTTGAGCAATGGGAACACGGTGCAAGAAGCTGAAGATTCCGCCACCTCAACAAGTTCGGCCAAAGAAACCGGACCGGTGACTCCAATGCGAACGCGAGCCCGTTGGTTGTGTGCGCCATAAGCACTGATCTCACGACTGCAAGGGCAGAGACTGGTAGCAAGCACCCCGACTTCGGTCACCAGTTTGGTGTGGACTTTTCCCTCAACTCTCCGCGCACGCAATTTCCAAGCGAAATCAAATGGAACTGGAAGATCGATCTCGGTCACCGGACTCGATCGCTTCAGCAGAAATCGCCCCTTGATTCGGACCCGTCCGTCCTCCGCTTCCAATCGATCCAGCAGGTCTTCGGAAAAATGTTCAAGACTCTCACGAGAAACCGCGGCCGAATCCTCGGCACTGAACCGAGAAGCAAGTTCGACAAACCGGCTCATGTGGGTGCCGCGCACGCCTTCGGCCAAGCTGACCGCAAGGTCCCAAGTCCCGAGCGTGGATTGGAGCCGACC
>CAXBRK010000131.1:0-5766 GCA_963978155.1 uncultured Phycisphaera sp.
GCCCCCAAACCACGAAGGCAATAAACAGCAACCCAAGCGCTGCTGTCTGAACATCTGGGTCTGCAAGACGCGGGCCTGGTGGTGGTGGACGAGCAGCACCGCTTTGGGGTGCGTCAACGCGCGCTCTTGCGCCGAGCCGAAGTGCGAACCCCCCACCTCTTGGTGATGACGGCCACGCCCATCCCGAGGTCGCTGGCCCTCACCCACTACGGCGACCTTGATGTTTCCATTTTGGACGAGCTGCCCCCAGGTCGAACCCCCATCCGCACCGTGGCCATGCATGCCAGCAAAATGGACGCCGCGTTGGCCCGGGTGGGTGAGCGGGTCCGCGAGGGTGAACAGGCATACATCGTGGTGCCGGCGATCGAACCGGGCGAGCGCGGCGATCCCAACTTGGAAGAACTGGTGCCTCGTCTCCAACAAGGACCTTTGGCGGATGTGCCCTTTGGCGTGGTGCACGGCCGCCTCGACCGGGCCACCCGAGACGACACCATGGCTGCATTCCGGGACGGCACACTGCGGGTGCTGGTGGCGACCACCGTGATCGAAGTGGGCGTGGATGTGCCCAATGCCAGCCTGATGGTCATCTTGGGGGCCGACCGCTTTGGACTGGCGCAACTGCACCAACTCCGGGGCCGGGTCGGGCGCGGGGCCGCCGCCTCCACCTGCGTCTTGGTCGCTGATCCTGCCACCGAAGACGGCCAAGCCCGGCTCGATGCCGTGGTGGGGACCACCGACGGGTTCGTGATCGCGGAGGAAGACCTTCGTCTTCGGGGGCCAGGCGAAGTGGTTGGGGAGCGGCAATCGGGGCTGGCCCGACTCCAATTTGCCCGCCTGCCGGGCGATGAAGAACTCTTGGAACAGTCCCGCGAAGAGGCCGCCACCCGGATTGGCGACGATCCCGAGCTCACCGCACCCGAGCACAAAGGCTTGGCCCGGCTTGCCAACCGGGTGGATACCCCCGCCGAGACCCTCGAAGGCGGATAACCCAACTTTTAGGGGATGGAGTCGAGGGGGAGTCTCGTACGATGATTGGTTCGGGATTTTCCCCGAAGCCTTTCTCAAGGAAACCACCATGCGAACCCATCTTCGTTCCGGACTTTTGTTGGCCTGTACGGCCCTTTTTGCGGCCCCCACCCTCGCTCAAGAGGAACCCCGAGGCGATCGCCCCGGATTCCGTGGTGAGCGTGGAGAACGCGGGCAACGTGGCCAGCGTGGACGCGGGGCCGAAGGCCGCCGTGGCGCTCAAGGTGAGGGCGAAGCCCGACCGTTTGGTGGCGTGCAACGCGGGGAAGTGCGTGGCAACGGCCGCGACCGTGGCGCGGGTGGGATGTTTGGCGGACTGCCCCGCTGGAGCACCGAACCTGATTTCCTGCGTCGCGATCTTCGGCTGGTCGACGACATGTTGTTGGTGGCCGACGAACAGCTCCCCATGGTCGAAGCGTTCCTCGCCGATTACGAAGAAGGCTTCCAGAAAGCCCGCGAAGAAATCCAAGCCAAATTGCGTGAACTCCGGGATGCCAACCGCCCACCGGAGCCCAGCGCCGAAGAGCAAGAAGAGATGCGGGCCATGGGCACCGAACTTCGGGACAAGATGCGGGCCATGCGGATGATGATGTCCGGCAACCGAGAGTTGGTGGACGCCGAAGCCGCGGAACTCGAAGAACTCCGGTCTGAAATCGAAGCCATGCGAGCCAAGTTCCAAGAGATGCGCATGGAGCGGATGCCCGAGCAAGATCAAATTGCCGAGATCGCCCGCCAAGCCAGCGCTTTGCGCAAAGAATGGCTCCGCAACCGGGCCAGCCTCGAAGCCGAATTCACCGAGTCGCTGCAGGTGATCTTGAGTGAAGAGCAGCTCACGCTGTGGGATCCCTTCCGCCGCCAAGTGCGGCGTGACCGGGCCTTGCCCCGGGGTGTGCTTTCGGGTGAGTCGCTGGACGTCAACACCGTCGTGCGAGAGTTTGATGCTTCCGAAGCCGCCGCCGAAGCACTGCTCGCCTGGGAGATCGAACTCGACAAGACCCTCATCGATCGCGACAACACCATGATGGAAATCGATCTGGACGCCCTGGTGGCCACCCTTGAAAACGACGACAAGGCCGCCCGTGATGCCGCCCGAAGCGAATCAAAGGTCCGCCGTGATGTCCGTGATGCGAACCTCGAAGCCATCGACAGCATCGCCGCGTTGCTGGGTGAACAAGGCGACGAGTTCCGCCTTGCCGCTTGGAAGAAAGCTTTCCCCCGCGTGTACCGACAAACCAGCTTCGAGCGAGCCTTGGATGCCGTGCGAAAAATCGAAGGCATCGACCCCTTGGTGCTCGAAACCGTCGATCGATTGGAAGCCGACTTCCTGACCCAACTCGCTGAGCTTCACGAAGAAGCCCGAGACGCCACCCTCAAGCAAGAGCTCGCGCAGTTTGAAGAACGCTTCAACCAGATGCGAGACCGCATCAATGGCGAGCGTCAACGCAGCGATCGCGACCCCACCGAGCTCGACGAAATCCGTGAGCGTCTTCGCGAGCTTGAAGCGGATTCACGCGAGACTTTGGAAGGCATGCTGACTCCTGAAGAAATTGCCCAACTTCCCCGGGCCGGTGACCGCCGCGGCGGACCGCGCAACGACGAGCAACGCGGCGACATGCGGCAACGCATCATCGAACGCTTTGACAGCAACGGCGACGGTGAACTGGACGCCTCCGAGCGGGAAAATGCGATGCGTGAAATGCGAAATCGCCGCGGCAATCCCGAACGTGGGATCCCCGCCGAGTAAGCCACTCAGCTTCATTCAAAATCTTTCATCCCCCGCGAGACATCGCGGGGGATTTTTGTTGGACCAGAGCCTTCGGACTACAGTCGTGGCATGCCCCGCCGAGACGAAGGCCCAAGTTTGGACGATCTCCGCCGCTTCGGTTCCGAAGCGGACACCACGGGCTATTGCCCCGAGTGCGGGGCCGAGGTCTACGACGACGCGGATGCCTGCCCCAAGTGCTTTGCTTGGATCACCGGCCGCACCTTGCACAAGCCGCCCGAAGACTTGGCCTTGCAGAAAAAAGTACGTCAGGTCATTGTCTTCATCACATTGTTGACGATGTTCCCGATTGTCCTGCGGCTGCTGGGGATTCTCTGATTCAATCCTCGCCCATCACCGCCTTCGCGAAGTCCACCAACTCGAGCAACCCTTGCCGCTGGGCATCGTCCCCCGCCGCTTGGACGGCCATAGCCCGCAGTTGCATGAAGGTCATCTCTTTGGTGTGTGGATCGTTGGAAAGCTTGAGCCCCAAGGCCGCCACCGCGGCGGCGAACCGGTGGTCTTCGCTGCCCGCCACCGTGCCGGCATCGACGACCGATTGCTCGCGGCGAACGCTTTCGTCTTGCCCCACGGGCTTCCACCGCAACTTGGCGGTCAGCAACTCTGGAGAATCGATCAACTCGGCGAGCGATGGCTTGGCTGGCTCTTCGTTGCGTTGGTACTTGAGGTCATCCACGGCCCCCGGAGCACCAGGAACGCTCACCCCGACCGGCACCACTTCGTAGAGCGCGGTCACGGTGTGCCCCGCCCCCAGATCGCCCGCATCCTTGGTGTCGTCGTTGAAATCTTGGTCGGCCAGACGGCGGTTGTCGTACCCGATCAACCGATACGCCGCGACCTTGGCGGGATTGAACTCCACCTGGATCTTGGCATCCTTGGCCACCGTGAAGAGGGTGCCCGTCAATTCTTGCACGACCACCCGCCGGGCCTCACGCAGCGTGTCGATGGCATAGGCCACACCATCACCGTGGTTGGACAACATCTCCATGCGGTCATCCCGCACGATGGACGCGCCGTAGCCAAAGACGGAAAGACCAATGCCATTGCCCCGCTCCAACTCGACCAACTGGACCAGTTCATCTTGGCTGCTGGGCCCGACGTTGAAATCACCATCGGTGAAGAGCAGCACCCGCGAGACCGCCCCATCGCGGACATTCCGCCGCGCAAGGTCGTACGCGGTTTGAATCCCCGCGGCACCGGCGGTGGATCCTCCGGCTCGCATGGCGTCGATGGCGGCCAAGATCTTGGTGGTTTCGTTGCCCTTGGCTTCCGACAAGGGGACACTCGCACTGCCTGCGTAGGTGACGATGGAGACCCGGTCGTCTTCGCGAAGCTGGTCGGCCAGCATGCGCAAGGTGGCCTGCACCAATTGCAGTTTGTCACCGGAGTTCATGGAACCCGAGGTGTCCACCAACAGCACCAAGTTCACCGCAGGACGTTCAGAAGCATCAATCTCTTCGGCCGAGATGCCAATGCGAACCAATCGGTGGTCCAGGTTCCACGGCGCGGCAGCGACTTCAACCGCCATCGCCAACGCATCACCCGAGGTGGGCGGAGCCGGGGTGGCGTAGTCGTAGAAGTTCACCATCTCTTCGATGCGAATGGCATCCACCGGAGGCCGCTGCCCCCAACCCAGTTGGCGACGCACGATGCCCATGCCCATCGTGTCGACGTCAAGACCAAACGTACTGAGCGGCGACTCGAGCGGAGCCAAGAACACACTGGAAGGTCCGGTGTCGGGGGTCAAGTTGGATGACCCGGCACGATCGCTCGACCCGTCCGCAAAAGCGTCTGGTGACGCGTACCACCGTCCTGCTCCGACAGCGCTCTCGGTCAAGAGGGCAGCGCCACCACGACCATCACTCCGGGAACGCCCCACCTTGGAACGCACAGGTGGCGACGGTGCCACCCTCGTGTTCACAGGGCTGTCCGCCGATGGAATCACCAGCACCGGCCCGCCCACACCACCCGCGGGAGCGATTTCCGGCGATTCGGCTGGACTTTCCTCTTCGGTGGTTTCAATGACCGGCTCAACATTGTGCGCGCAGTCGGCTGCATTGCTGAACCACTGTCCACCCAACAGCAGACAGTCGTTCTCGCCAATCGGCACCACCACGAGACCAAAGCAACACACGCCAATCAGAGGCTGATCGGAATCAGCAACGGGGACGTCGGCCGCAAGGTCCATCGGCACAGCAGCCGAACGCACCATTCCATCGGCCCGAACCACGCACACCTGCACTTGGCATGCTTGGCCATATTGCTGACCACCTGCGTCGTCGCACTCCACGGGTGACAGTTCCACGCACTGATCGGCAATACAACACGCGGCCGCGCTGGCCATGGGCCCCATGCTCTCGTTGGATCCAGGGCCAATCCAGACCACCATGGCCGCCACGGCGGCCGCGATACCCACGCCCAAGCTGCCCCCAAGCAGATGCCAGGCACAAGCAAGAAGGCCAGAGCCTCTATAGCTCAGTGGCAGAGCGTTGGTCTTGTAAACCAAAGGTCGCTGGTTCAATTCCAGCAGTGGGCTTCAAGCAAAAATCAAAAATCCATACTGATTAACAATAAAAAAATGGCGAGAAATGAAAATTCAAAAATCGTGACCAAGATACAGGAAGATTTTGCTTATGAAAATGGCATTGGACGTTTCTCCGTTATCGTTGCTGATAAAGAAACAAAGCAAGCCATTTTTCGACATTTTCTATTTTAGAAATTATAACTTAAACGTAGAAACCAGATAGGCCAGCTAAGATGTCAATATTTCTCAAATAAAATAGCTAATTTTCCAACAAATATGCATATTTTCTTCAAGATAAACTGCAATACAGAAGAAGAGATGCTTCATTTTATCTTGAAAACCTATTTTAAGCTGAACCAAATCCCAGGAGAATCTGAAGCTTTTACATTAGCTTCTCAGAAACCTGCAACGCCGCGTTTTACCCCACCGGCTA
>CAXBRK010000132.1:0-5658 GCA_963978155.1 uncultured Phycisphaera sp.
CTCTTGGTTCGCACCTTCCCCATGCTCGAATTGCACCCGGCGGCCGCGCCCACCGTGGCCTGGGTGGGCGGCGCGACCGCATTGCTGGCGGCCACCATTGGTATGGCCCAGTACGACATCAAGCGTGTGATGGCCTACTCCACCGTTTCCCAACTGGGGTACATGTTCATGGGCGTCGGCGTGCTTTCGACGTTTGGCGCGGCTGCCCACGTCTTCACCCACGCGTTCTTCAAAGCGGTGCTCTTCTTGACGTGCGGGGCCATCATGCACGGCTTTGCGGGCCAACTCGACCTTCGGGTGCTGCGTGGTCTGCGTCATGTCAAAGGATGGCGCATCGTGGTGTGGACGATGTTCTATGCCTCGCTGTGCCTGGCAGGATTCCCCATCATTTCTTCGGGCTATTGGTCCAAGGATGTCATCCTGGCCGAGGCTTTTGCCAACGGGCGTCCCATTCTCGGTGGACTGGGATTGCTCACGGCCGGTCTGACGGCGTACTACACCTTCCGGGTGTGGTTCCGGGTGTGCTGCGGGCCCAAGCCTGACGATCACGATTTGGCCAAGATGATGGGGGACGATCATCACGGTGACGATCACCATGACGATGGCCACGGCGAAGAAGACCACCACCATCACATGCCGCATGCTCCCAAGTGGGCGGTCAATTTGGTGCTGAGTGTGATCTCGCTCGCGGCCATCGGATCCATCTTCTTGGTGCCCGAACACGGATGGTTGGAACACATGGTGGCCAAGAGTTCCGGTGCCGGTGGCGTCGGGGCCAACCACCACGAACTGCCCGCGGACGCTGGCTTCTGGGCTGATCCACACGGCTGGATGAAGTACGTGGCCTCCACCGTGGGGCTTCTGGGTATGGCGGTTGCCGCGTGGTTGCATCTGTTCAGCCGCAGCGCGGCCGACCGTCTGCGGGCCGCCTTGTTGGCCTCGCCACTGAAGGCCATTGTTCGTGCGATGGAGAACAAGTGGTACGTCGACGAGTTGTACAACGCTCTGATCCGTATGCCGCTGAAGATCAAGGGGCACGCGCTCCACATGCTCGATCGTTACGTGCTCGACATCTTGGTGGTTGATGGCCTCGGCCGGTTGCCCAAGATGATCGGTCGCACCCTTTCACCTCTTCAAAACGGGGTCTTGCAGTCGTATGCGGCATCGATGGCTGGGGGAGTCATCTTGATCGCTTTGCTGATCTTGGTGTTGCCCATGCTGCTTGATTTGCTCGGAGGTGCCGCGTGAGTCCACTCCTTTTGATTCTCATTCCTCTTCTGAGCGCGGTGGCGGTGGCGTTTGCCCCCCGAGCTGCGGCGTTCCGCGTTGCCACCATCAGCACGCTGATCACCTTGGCGGTGTCGCTGATCATCGCCTCAGATTTCGGGCATTGGTACGACGACGGCTTTGGATTGGTCACCGAGTTGGCTTGGTTGCCATCCATCGGTGCATCCTTTGACATGCATGCTGATGCGCCCGCCATGTGGCTGGTGCTGCTTTCGACGGTCTTGATGCCCATCTGTGTGATCGGGTCCAAGACCGCCATCAAAGAACGCGTCCGCGAGTATTACGCGTGGCTCTTGGTGCTGGAAGCCGCCATGCTTGGGGTTTTCTTGGCCAAGAACTTGCTGTTCTTCTACGTGGCTTTCGAATTCACTCTGGTGCCGATGTACTTCCTGATCGCCGGCTGGGGGGGCAGCAACCGAGCGTCCGCGTCTATCAAGTTCTTCTTGTACACCTTCACCGGATCAATGTTGACCTTGGCGGGCCTCGCCTATGTGGCTTGGCGATTTGCCGATGCAAGTGGCGGATGGAGCTTCGACATCCCCGCATTGACGGCCTTTGCCTCCGTCGATCTTTCGGCGACCGAACAGTTCTGGGTCATGATGGCCATGTTGGCGGGCTTCGCGGTCAAAGTGCCGTTGTTCCCCGTGCACACTTGGTTGCCCTTGGCCCACACCGAAGCCCCGACCGCGGGTTCGGTCGTTTTGGCCGGGGTGCTGTTGAAGTTGGGGACCTACGGACTCTTCCGGTTCGTGCTTCCCATGACGCCCGTGGGCGTGGTGGAAGCGGTGCCCGCCATTGGCGCCTTGGCGACCATTGGCGTCATTTATGGTGCGCTGATCTGCTGGGTCCAAGAGGACGTGAAGAAGCTGGTGGCCTATTCCTCGGTGTCCCACCTTGGCTTCTGTGTTCTTGGGCTCTTTGCCCTGAATCCTTCCGGCCTGCAAGGATCGATCTTGTACATGATCAACCACGGGCTTTCGACCGGAGCGCTCTTCCTGTTGATTGGCATGATCTATGAGCGGTACCACACCCGAGACATGAACCGTTTGGGGGGCTTGGTGGCCACCATGCCGATCTGGTCAGCCTTCATGGTTTTCTTTGTTCTGTCTTCCTTGGCGGTCCCAGGTTTGAATGGCTTCGTGAGCGAATTCTTGTGCTTGATTGGCGCTTTCAGTGCCACGCCCGACAACGCCCAATGGCCCGGTTTGCTGGGGCCGTGGTACGCGGTGTTCGCCGGAACCGGCATGATCTTGGCGGCGATGTACTTGCTCTATCTCACCGGCCGATTGGTGTGGGGCCCGTTCCGTGCGCCGCCAGCCGACGAGAACTCCGGATTGCCAACCGACTTGTCCCCGCGTGAGATTGGTTTGCTGTTGCCGCTGGCAGCGATGTGTGTTTGGCTTGGAGTGCAGCCCTCGGGCTTGATGAGGACGCTCGAGCCATCCGTCGAACGCACCCTGGCGGCGTACCCAGAATTGGTTCCCACCCAAGTGGAGTCGGTGGCCGTGCTTGAGGAGGTGAACGGTGGTTGAACGTCTAGACGGCCTTGTCCCCGAGATGATGCTTCTGGCCCTCGCGGTCGTGGTGGCAGTGCTTGGACTTTCCAAAGCCAGTTCGATCCGGCGTGCGGTTCCCTTGCTGACCGCCGGTGGCCTTTTTGTCGCCGCTTGGCTTGCTTGGGGAGGAAAGGAACTTCCTCCGGAAAGTGCGGGATTCTTGGCGCCTTCGTTGGCCGCTTCACTCCGGAGCATGATTGCGGGCGTCGGTGGTGTGTTGGCCTTGGTGGCTTCGGGGACGGTGGATCGTCGTCTCGAACACGATGTTGAATCAGGCCGAATGCCCTTTGAACCCCTCCGCGCCTCGCGTGGTGAGTTCTACGCCTTCATGTTGCTGTCCATCACGGGCGCCATGCTTGTGGCCAGTGCCTCGGACTTGATTTGGCTCTTCTTGGCCCTCGAACTCACGAGTCTTCCCACCTACGTCATGGTGGTCATGGGACGTGCTGGGCGACGCGGGGCCGAGGCTTCCGTCAAATACTTCTTCTTGGGCGCGATGGCGACAGCCATGTTCCTGTACGGGTTTGCCTTGGTGTACGGCGGAACCGGCTCCATGCAACTTGCCGACATCGCCGAGATTGTGGCCAGTCGCCGCAACTTGGAAGGCTTGGACATGGTCACCACCGCAGGTTTCTTGTTGGCCCTGCTGGGGGTGGGCTACAAACTTGCTGCGGCACCCCTGCACCTGTACGCCATGGATGTGTACGAAGGGGCCTCGGCCTCGGTGACTGCGTTCCTTGGGTTCGTGCCCAAAGCGGCCGGCACCATCGCCTTCATGGTCTTGTTGCAGACTGCAGGCGGGGAAAGCCTTCCGGCCATGGTGGTCACGTTGATTTGGATGCTTGCGGTGTTGACCATGAGTTTGGGCAACATGGCCGCGCTCCAGCAAACCAGCGCCAAGCGATTGTTTGGTGGATCATCGATCGCCCACTCGGGGTATCTGCTGATCGGTCTTTTGGCCGGTCCCGGTGAGGGATGGGCGGCCACCACGTTCTATCTGTTGGTGTACGGCCTCATGAACACTGGCGTCTTCGCCGTGCTCGCGGCCCTCGAGCGCCGAGGATCCGAGGTTGAACAAGTCTCCGACCTCGGTGCACTCCGCCATCACCATCCAGCATTGGGTTGGTCTTTGGTGGCCTGCTCTGGCTCACTGATGGGCTTCCCTCCACTCCTCGGCTTTGTGGCCAAGGTCTGGCTGTTCTTGGCTGCGGTTCAATCCGGACACATCGCGTTGGTGGTGATCGCTGCGATCAACTCAGCGGCTGGCGCGTGGTATTACCTCCGAATGATGGGCATGCCATTGCTGGGGGCAGCGCCTTCCGAGCCCGTCGAAGCTGCACCCTCGCCATGGCCGGCTCGAGCGGCTCTGGTCATCGGGGTGTTGTTGCTGGTGGTGCCCTTCTTCGCGGACGACCTGATGGTGCAAACCCGCGAAGCTGCCGCGGCTGCGGTCATGGTCTTGGGCAACTGATCAGAACGAAGCGTCTTCTTCGTCGTCTTCCAAGTCTTCTTCAGCCAGTTCGCCCGACTCTTGGGCTGCAAGTTCGCGCCGGGCGGCGTCGATTTGTCGAGGGAAGCTGAAGGCGGCCAACATCACCAAGATCGATGGGATCAACAGCGGTGATCCAGAGATCTGTGGAGCAAGGGCCTCCGACAATCCCGGAGCTTGCAGCAACAGTCCAGTGCCACCAATGGTGAGCATGATTGCGCCGCCAAAGCTGGCCAAGAAGGCGCTGGAAAGCGTTTGGGCAATCATCGTCAGTCCGGCGACAAATCCGAAGGCCGCCAGCGGAACAACCCAGCGGGGGCTCTCTGCGTCACCAAACGAAAAGGCGTCCCACAAGTGGGCCACCAAAAAGGCACCGGTCGCCCCCGTCAAGACCGCCAGCGTTCCTCCGGCCGCATGCCGAGCGGCGGCCACGGCGAGCAAGGCAAACGCCGAAGCCACAATGATGAACGTTGCGGTGCCGGCGGCTTCAAAGCGAGTGTTGATGCTGGTCCCGGCCAACCAACCCAAAATGAAAGCCACCCCCAGAACCAACCCTCGGCGGTGCTTGACGCCTTGGGTGACGCCGGTAAGTCCCATCAGTGCCATGGCGCCCAACACCACAATGGAAACACCTTGCAGTTCGGACACCAGTCGGGCGGGATCGAGCAGGATGAAGAAGTAATCCAACCAAGAGTTGAGGTGGGAGGTGATCGCGTCCATGCGTATCTCCTAATCAGGTGGTGGCATCAGATGATGCTCTCGTATCGTCAATCTGCGTCTTTCTCGTCCACCTCTGGTTTGCTTTTGCGTCGGTCGGGGGACCACTGGATGATGGCGCCCAGCAGGGCCATGACCGCCCAGGCCGGTGCCGCCCAGCCTTCCATGGCCCCAACACGATCCGCGGCGGTGGGCAGCCAAATCTCAAGCATCGTGTGCCCTGCTTCCAGCCAAAGGGCGGCGCCGATGGCCGCGCTGAAGAGGGCTTGCATCTTTCGTGTGAGCAGACCGCCCAGAGCCAAACCGATGAAGAATCCGCCCACGCCCGCCATCACCGTGATGGAGCGACGTTCGCGGGGGATTTCTTCCCACCAATTCGGATTCAGATTGAAGTCGAGTTCATCATCGGCCGTCGTGAAAGCGCCAAGATTCTCGGCCTGTTCGCTGGCTTCCCGGGCCACTTCTCGCGCTGGAGCCATGGCTTCGTCCGCTGCATTGGCAAATTGGTCGAAGAGACCTTCGGAGGCGCCCGTGGCCAGCAGGGCGGCCATCACCACGCCAGTGCCAACCGCCACGATGGCTTTGACGCCAGCTCGGGCCAAGAGCACG
>CAXBRK010000133.1:0-5585 GCA_963978155.1 uncultured Phycisphaera sp.
CGCGCAGCAGATCAACAGGGGCGTTTTCCAAGGTGAGCCCCTCCAGCTCGCCAAGCGCGAGCCGAAGCCGCTCAAAGGCGACGTCTTGATCGGGTCCGATGCCAAACCCGGGTTGCCACGGGGTTGGTGGCCACGCGGGTGATTCGGGCCACGTGGGTTGACCGCCCATCCGAGCCGCGCTGTCCCCAATGCGGAGTCGGAGCCGGGTGCGGTTGGCCTCGGATTTCAATTCGTTCACGCGGGCCCGCAGACTGGGATCGCGAACGGTGGCCATGCGAATGGCTCGATCGGCAACTTCGATGGCGTTTTCCCAGCGGTCTGACCAACCCAAGATCGATTGGGCAAACGAAAGGCCGGTCTGGGGGGGTTCCGCTTCCAGCAGCGGCTGGGCCAAGGCCCAGGCGTCGTCGGGATTGATTTGCCCCCACGGCAGGACACCCTCAATGGTTTGCAGCCCAGCGGGTTGGATGGATTCCACCCGAATCTGGCGGGTACGGGGACCAAAGTCCGCCATATCCAGTACCCCAGGAACCACAGGGGGTTCCGTCAGTTTGGCAGCGTGGAGGACGACCAAGGTGAAAAATTGCATACGGAAAGGCTCCAAGATGCCCAAAAACGGCTCACGCGGGCCGATTTCTGAACCGACAACCGATGGTACGACGGTTGCGTACTGTTCTGAGCGGCGAAGGCCGTTCCTCAGCTCGGGCGTGCCCCAGGCTGGAAAGGTGTTTGAAGATGTTTGAACGATTCACAGATCGAGCCCGCAAAGTGATGTCGCTTGCCCAGCAAGAGGCCCAGCGCTTTAACCACGAGTACATCGGGACCGAACACGTCCTCTTGGGCTTGGTGAAAGAAGGCAGTGGCGTGGGCGCCAATGTGCTCAAGCGCTTGTCCATCGATCTGCGCAAGGTTCGCATCGAAGTCGAAAAATTGGTGAAGGCGGGTCCGGAGATGGTGACCTTGGGCAAGCTGCCCTTGACCCCCCGGGCCAAGAAAGTCATCGAGTACGCCATCGACGAAGCTCGAAGCTTGAACCACAACTACGTTGGCACCGAACACCAACTGCTCGGCTTGCTCCGTGAGCAAGACGGCGTGGCCGCCCAGGTCTTGATGAACCTTGGTTTGAAGCTCGAAGAAGTCCGCGAAGAAGTTCTTGGCCTCTTGGGTGCTTCCATGGAAGACGGTGAAGACATCGACGCCGACGAACTCGAAGATGGCGACGAAGGCGAAGCCGCGGGCGCTGCCCCCACGGGTCGACCACGTGCTGGCAAGAGCCGCACCCCGGCCCTGGACAACTTTGGCCGCGATCTCACCGATCTGGCCAAGAAGAATGAACTGGACCCCGTGATTGGCCGGGCGAAAGAGATCGAACGTCTGGTGCAAGTGCTCTGCCGCCGCACCAAGAACAACCCCGTTCTTCTCGGGGAAGCTGGCGTGGGCAAGACCGCCGTCGTGGAAGGTTTGGCCCAGCGCATTGTCTCGGAAGAAGTGCCAGATCTGCTGCACGACCGCCGCGTCGTGGTGCTGGACTTGGCCATGATGGTGGCGGGCACGAAGTACCGCGGTCAGTTCGAAGAACGCATCAAAGCCGTGATGAATGAAGTTCGCCGTGCGGGCAACATCATCTTGTTCATCGATGAACTCCACACCCTCGTGGGTGCCGGTGGTGCCGAAGGTGCGATCGACGCGTCCAACGTGCTCAAGCCTGCGATGGCTCGGGGCGAGATCCAGTGCGTGGGTGCCACCACCTTCGACGAGTACCGCAAGTACATCGAGAAGGATGCCGCGCTCGAGCGTCGCTTCCAGTCGATCGCGGTGGAGCCCCCAAACGAAGAAGACACCCTCGCCATCCTCAAGGGATTGCGTGGCCGTTACGAACAACACCACAAGGTGGACATCACCGACGACGCCCTTCGGGCCGCGGTCGAACTGTCTGGCCGGTACATGAGCAACCGGGTCCAGCCCGACAAGTCGATCGACGTGATCGACGAAGCCGGCGCTCGCGTGCGGTTGAAGACCATGCGCAAGCCACCCGATTTGGCCGACCTCGAAGCCGAGATCGAAAAGCTCTCGGTGGCCAAGGACGAAGCGGTTCGCAACGCCGACTACGAAAAGGCCGCGGAAATCCGCGACCAGGCAGAAGCCCTGCGCAAGCAGAAGGAAGATGCCCAAACCCAGTGGCGTGAACAGTTGCAAGATTCTGCCGGTACCGTCGATGCGGATGTGATCGCGGAAGTCATCTCCAAGATGACCGGCGTCCCACTGACCCGTCTGTCCCAAGGCGAAGCCGAGCGTTTGCTCAAGCTCGAAGACGAACTGCACCGCAAGGTGGTCAGCCAGCACGACGCCGTGACCGCGGTGTCCAAGGCCATCCGCAAAGGTCGTGCGGGTCTCAAAGATCCGAATCGTCCCATGGGTTCGTTCCTCTTCGTCGGACCTTCCGGTGTGGGTAAGACCTTGCTCTCCAAGGCCCTCACGGAATTCATGTTCGGCGACACCGAGCACATGATTCACTTGGACATGTCCGAGTACATGGAGAAGCACTCCGTGTCTCGTCTGGTCGGCGCGCCTCCCGGTTACGTCGGGTACGAAGAAGGTGGCCAGCTCACCGAACAAGTGCGTCGCAAGCCGTACTCGGTGGTTCTGCTCGACGAAGTGGAGAAAGCCCACCCCGACGTCTTCAACATGATGTTGCAAATCATGGAAGAGGGACACCTCACCGATTCGTTCGGCCGCAAGGTGGACTTCCGAAACACCGTGGTGATCATGACCTCGAACATCGGGGCCGACATCATCAAGGGTGGTTCGTCCTTCGGCTTCGGTCGTCGGGATGAGACGCCGGATTACGACGGCATGAAGAAGAGTCTCATGGGTCAAGTCGAGAAGTTCTTCCGTCCGGAGTTCATCAACCGTCTTGACGACGTGATCGTCTTCCGTCCGCTCAACCGCGAAGATCTCACTTCGATCATCGACTTCGAACTCACCAAGGTGCGCGAGCGTCTGGAGATGCGAGGCCTTTCCCTCGAGCTCGATGATGCTGCCAAGGAATTCTTGATGGACAAGGGGTACAACCCCGACTACGGCGCCCGTCCTCTTCGCCGTGCGATTGGGTCGTACATCGAAGATCCATTGGCCGAGTCGCTCCTGTCAGGCGAATACCTCGAAGGTCAAACCATCGAAGTCACCCGCAAGGAAGATCAGGACCACTTGTACTTCACCGCCACCGGTGAACCCACCAAGGCCCCAGAGTCCAGCGCGGAACCGAAGCCTGATAGCGAGGAAGACGCTGAAGCTTCGGCCGAAGCTTCCAGCGATGGCGCTTCCGCCTGATCTCCTCCAGCAATTGGAACCCACGACCCCGAGCTTCGGCTCGGGGTTTTTTGTTACTTCACGGCGGCCAAACGGATGCCAAAGCTCTCTTCGACCAGGATGATTTCCTTGATCTTGAGTTTGGCTTCGCGCACGGTTTGGGGCCAGAGCCGAATCCGCAAGGCATTGGGGCCGGCCGAGTCCATGATGACTTCATGGGTGCCAAGTCCCGCGATCATGCGATTGAGGGTTCGGGCCATGTTGACCCGCTTGCGTTCCATCTCAATTTTGAAGGCATCGCGTCCTTCGGCTTGGCTGTCGTAGGCCAGCCGAGTTTGTTCGGCGAGCACTTGGTCCCACATGACATCCCACCGCTTGCTCTGCAGGCATTGCAAAATGACCGCCAGCATTTC
The DNA here is from genome assembly GCA_963978155.1 of uncultured Phycisphaera sp. Taxonomy (GTDB): domain Bacteria; phylum Planctomycetota; class Phycisphaerae; order Phycisphaerales; family SM1A02; genus UBA8653. Next base: position 3,723 of record CAXBRK010000133.1, read on the forward strand.
TTCGGGCGTCCGGGCATCGATCTCGATGCTGCCGTCATCCTTTTCGATCCAAGGGGATCGCCGCGGACCGACGGGGCCCCCCGGATCACCTTCATCGGGATCGGCGTTGTAGAGGACCACCGTGCCGTCTTCACGGACCACCCGGTCGGGCACTTCACCACCCCAGTTGGCGTAGTACTCCGGACGCTTGCGGTATTCGACGGTGTACGTCTCGCACCCGGCGATGATCCCGATCAGGATGGAAAGAAGCGCGACACGCACAGGGCACGATGGTACGCTCGGAACCACTGTGATCCCACCTCCCGATGGACTTCCGCCGGTGTTGCACGCCGATGAACGGCTTCTGGTCTTCGACAAGCCAAGCGGCCTGCTGTCGGTGCCGGGCATTGGGCCCGAGAAGGCGGATTGCTTGGTGGCTCGAGCCGAAGTGGCCTACCCGGGAGCGAGGATTGTTCATCGGCTGGACCGCGACACTTCAGGCGTCATCGTGCTGGCCCGGGACGCCGAAGCCCACCGGCAACTTTCCGTGGCCTTTCAAGAACGCCAAACCAGCAAGCGGTATCTCGCGTTGGTGTCGAAGGTGCCCGAAGCCGCTTCTGGGGTCATCGACTTCCCCATGCGGAAAGACATGTGCCGCCCTCCCCGGCAAGTGATCGATTGGCGGGCCGGGCGTGCTGCCACCACCCGGTGGTCTTTGCTGGAGGCGGGGGACGACGCGGCCTTGTTGTCGTTGGAGCCCGTCACCGGTCGCACTCACCAGTTGCGGTTGCACTTGGCGTTGTCAGGGCACCCCATTTTGGGGGATGACCTGTATGCCACCGGCACGGCCCGCGAAGACGATCGACTCATGCTGCACGCGGCGGAGCTGACGGTGCCGCATCCCGACGATGGACGCCCGGTGCGCTTCGCGGCGAACTCTCCGTTGCCCGCCCCGTAACATGAAGCCATGAACCGTCCGGTCGTCTTGGCTTGGGGAGCCTCCATCGTCCTGCACATGCTGCTGGCGGTGTGGTTCGTGCGGTCCCAGGTTGGGGTGCGACCGGCACCGCCGATCATCCCTCTCGGTCGCACCATCACCGATGCTTCCGGCACGGACTGGATCGCCTGGGAACAGTGGGAAATCATGAACGCAAACCAGTCGCTGGTCAGCCAAGCGGCCTTCACCACCAACGCGCCAGAATCGGTGCCATCTGAAGTCGTGTCCGAGGGCCGCACGTTGGCCGATGAGATTTTGGCCGAAGCCGCCCGCCGGGCCGAAAGCACTGCTCCGGTGGATCCCAACTTGCAAGTGCCGTTGACGCTGGATGGCTCTTTGCCTTTGCCATCAGACCGGCCCAATCCTGAAGCCACGCCCCAAACGCCAAGCGAAGACGGCGGAGACACCACCGACGGTGGCGGAGCGGACCCTCAAGTGCCCGACCCATCGCCCGAGCCCGACGAGCCCGCTCGCCCCGGACCGCTGGACGCACCAGCGGTGGTCAAGATTGATGTGGACGCCCAAACCATGCAGCAAGGCAGTCCGGCACCGGCCGAAGGCATGGAGCTTCGTCCACGACGGTTGGAACTCAACCTCACCCAAAGGATGCGGCAGGTCAAGCAAAATCCCATCATCGGCTTTGTCTTTGGACCCCCCAACGACGAAGGCCTTTCCAAGCCCAGTGAAGTTTTTGTCATCCGATCAAGTGGTGATGCTGATATTGACGCCAGCTTGCGTACCAATGGTTACCGCTGGCGGGCGACGGGCGAAAAGCTCGACGAACTGGAAGAAGGGCAGACCGCACAGATCGACGTGCGCATCTTGCTGCGGCGGCGGTAAAGATCAGTCGGCTTCTTTGCCGCCTTCCATGGTGAACGAACCACCCT
>CAXBRK010000134.1:0-5500 GCA_963978155.1 uncultured Phycisphaera sp.
TCCGACGGTGGCGCGTTTTCAGGCCTATCTCTACGACTCAGGTCTGTCTTCGCCACCGTGGAACGAGGACTGGGTTCCTGCGGGCAGCCGGGGTCGTTCCCGGGTCCAGAACTGGGTGAGCCGGATCGTTCCTGGCGGTGGAACCCAGCCCGTCGATGCCATTCAAAGCGCACTGTTGCTGCAGCCTCCCCCTGATGCCATTTTTCTCCTGACCGATGGTGAGTTCCCCGTAGAGCCCGCATTGCAGGTACTGCAGGCGATGAAGGCACAAGGCGTCCGTTGTCCTGTGCACACGGTGGCTTTGGGATCTCAAGCTGGTGCCGACACACTCCGGGAACTCAGCCGCATTACCGGTGGCCGAACGAGGGTGGTGAAGTGATGGTTGGTCTGTTTTGGACGCTGCTATCTCTTGTGGGGGCCAACGATGAAGCCATCGTTTCTTTTCGGGGGGGAGCCCGGGAGTCTGTTCAAATTTCTGAAGCAGATGCCAATGGCCTGTTGGTGCAACAGGGGCTTTCGTTGCGACGGGTGGATTGGGATCAAATCCTCCGCATCGAGGGACTCTCCAGCAACTCGCAGCACCAAGCAGCGATCGATGCGTGGCTCCCTCATGCTGAATTGTTGTGGCGATTCCGGTCTCGTCTGGAGCGTCTTGATTTCCAGGGGGCCGCTCGGTTGGCTCCGGAGGTCAACCAGTGGAAAGACCATCCCAGCCGAATTGGTTTGCTCGTGCGTGAAGGCCTCTTCCAGATTGCCTTGGCGGAAGGCAACCTCGCCGCGGCGGTGCCCCACCTCTTGGCGTTCGGAGATCGATTGGCAATCGATGGATCGACAAACACCAAGGGGTCACGCTTGAACACTCCGGTCACCGGGGTGGTCCGCTTGCATCCTGATTTCCCGCCCATCGTCCCGCCCGGTCCTGACGTCGCGCTGGCTCGTGAGGCAATTGCCACGTTGCCACCTGCAGTCGATCCGCTGTCTGCATGGCTTCGTGGTGCTTGGGACGTGGTGCTCGCTCGAGCCGATGGTCAACTTGCCTCCCTTCCCGATTGGGCAGGATCCTCGCCAGTGCCTCGGGCTGTGCAGTTGTTCCGAGCCTGTGAACTTGGAACCGATGGGGGAGATTCCCAAGGTGAGTTTGCCCTTTGGACAAAGTTCGCAAACCGCTCTCCTTCCCGCCAAGCGGTGCTCGACCGAGTTGAAGTTCTGGCTCGTGGCGCGTCATCGCCAATGTCTGACCTCGCTGGTTGGCAGGCGGTTGAAATGCTGCGATCCCTGTCACTCCCCACCGAAGCGGATCGTCTTGTTCAACACTTGCGTCAAGTTGACGCCGATGCTCTCCTTCTTTCTGCCTCACAAGGATCGTTCTGATATGCGACCAGTTTTCTTTCTCGCGCAAGCTGAATCCTCTCGATCGCTGTTGCAAGCGGTCTCGGACTCTGGTCCGGTTGGGACGCTGCTCATCCTGCTTTCTATGGCCGCTTTCGCGCTGATTCTGGTTCGTTTGTGGCAACTGAGGCGGGTGACGCTGCTTCCTGAACAACAGTTGACGGAACTTGAATCATTGCTGCACGGCGGGCGGATCGAGGAAGCTCTCGCCTACTGCAGCGCACCTTTGAATGACTCGTTTCTCACGAGAGCGCTCGAGCCAGCTTTGGCTCGATTGTCGGCGTCTCCGATGGCCGTCTTTGAGCTTCGGGCGTCGATCGAAGAAGCCGGTGAAGTTGAAGTGGCGGCTTTGCACCGCCAAACCGAGCCTATTGCGGTAGTCGGCGCGATCGCGCCCTTGATTGGTCTTCTGGGCACCGTCCTGGGCATGATCGGCGCCTTTGATGCCTTGGGAGCCGGGGCGCAGAGCAACCAAGAGTCCATTGCGGGGAGCATTTCATTGGCGTTGACTACCACCCTCTTGGGGCTGGTGATCGCTATCCCGTGTGTGGCCTCGGTTTCTTGGCTCCGGAGTCGTATCGATGCCATCGCGGCGGAAGCGGGGCGGGAACTTGAGCGTTTGGTGCTGCCGCTTGAATTGGGGGCCGATGCCGAATGAAGCTCGGACGAGGCCATCCTGTCCGGCGAACGCCTGACCTCACGCCCATGGTGGACGTGATCTTTTTGTTGATTGTGTTTTTCTTGGCTGCGGCTCGTTTGGAGCAAGATCGTCGTGAACCGGTCGATCTTCCGCAACAAGCGGGGGAGGCCGAACAAAAGCGTCGCGAAGGGCTGGTGCTTACGTTGTTGGCGGATGGCACGCTGAGAGTTGCTGGTGTCTCACGGGACATCGAAGCACTTCCAGCGTTGCTGGCGGAAGCGAGCCGTGACGGTATGCCATCGGTGACTCTGCGAGCCAATCGTGAGGTCGACGTGGTCGTGATTGACCGCGTCATCCGTCTGTTGGCCCGGAGTGGAGTCCCCGGAGTGGAGATGGCGGTGGCCCCGGGAGGTGGAACGTGAACCTCAACCGTCGTCGCCGTGAATCTGTTGAATCCCCGAGTCTTTCGAGCTTGATCGATGTGGTCTTTCTGCTGCTGGCGTACTTCGTGCTGACCGCGGCGTTTGCTTTGCCCGAACGTTCCCTCACGCCTGCCATCTCGGTGGATGGACAAGGTGCGGACGATTCAGCGGAAGTGGAGCCTCAGATTGTGCAGGTGCGGACGCAACGTGGCCAGTTGGTGTATCAACTCGGTGCCCAAACCCACAGCACTTTGGAGAGTTTGCGTTCGGCTCTTCGCCAACTGCCCCAAGACCCCGGGCTGGTCATCAAAGCGGAAGCTGGCACGCCATTTGGGGCCGGTGCCGCTGCGATCCAAGCCGGGCGTGATGTGGGCTTCCAAGACATCACCTGGTCGGCAGATGGAGACGAATCTTGATTGGGGTCTTGCTGGTTGGCTGGTTGTTGGTGATGCAGGATGCATCGGTCTCTGCGTACGCCGAGCGGGCGGGATTGGTCGAAATTGAGCGTTGGGCGCTCGCCGAAACCTGGAGGTCCACCTCGGGCCGAGAGCGTGAAGAGGCAGCCGTGCGATATGCCACGGTGCTGGCTGATGCATTTTTGTCCCAGCCTGAACGCGCAGAGGATTTCCGCGAAGAAGCCAAGCTATTGCTTGAAAGTCTCCCCAAGTCATCTTCGGCTCGGTTGCGATTGGAAATTGAACTGCTGGCGGCAAGGGCCCTTCCGATTGAACAAGCCGCGTCCGCCGCATTGTGTTCCTTCGAATCGGAAGATGTCGTGCAGATTGGGGTTGGGCTCACTGAAGTGTTGGAACAAGCGGAACAACTGTTGAAGCGGGCCAACGCACGATTTGAATCGGCCGCGAACACCGTGGTGCGTTCGAGCAGTGAGGAGCAGCGCACCCGTTTGTCAGAGTTTGGTGGTATTTCGGAAAGCGTTCGCACCCGATCGGCCCTGCTGGCTGGTTGGGCTCGGACTTTTCGAGTGCTTCTTGGCGTTTCAGCAGATCCGGCCCAAGACCGCGCTGCGGGCTTGGAATCTTTTGCTTGGGTTCTGGCGGGTGAGCCGACGTTGCCTGCTGTAGGGGAGATCCCAGAAACTTGGGTCTCACGCCGGGATGTGGCGTTTGCCATCCACGGTGTGCTGCTTCTGCAGTCCCATGCTGGTCTCCCCGACGAATGGGGGATGTTGTTGGAGCAGTTCGGAAATGCGGATGACCGCCGTCGCGCGGGATTCCGCAGAACTCTTGCTCGCGCCATCGCCCAAGACCCTCTTGGTGTTCGAGATCGATTGGACGAGGTCGTCGAAGGCCAGGAATTGGTCATGTTGCTTGGGTTCCTGTGCCGCACGGGACCGAAGTCGGTTGTTGAAGATGTGGTGCAGGCGTTGATTGCTCGTGAAGAGTTGGACGCACTGCTTGCAGTGGGCGCCGGGTTGGATCTGATTGAACTGACGAATGCCGAGTTGGCCGAATTGATTTCGGCTCACTTGGCCTACGTGTCTTTGCTGGAAAAGGACGCCGACCCAGAGCCCCAAGCTGACTCCTCCACCGATTGGTCGGAGTTGTTCGACCGTTTGAAGGCGTTGAAATTGCAGACTCGCCCCAAGGGGATTCGTCATGACACCCAAGTCCGTGCGGCTTGGTCGGCTTGGAAAGCAGCGCGATTTCTTGAGAGCGCTGAGATGTGGTCCCAGGCGGTCAAATCTGGAGGAGACGCCGCTGATCTCACAGCACGCCGTTTGCAGTCCCTCATGAGATGGCAGCAAACAAGTGAAAATGAAGATCTCTTTGGCCAAGAATATTTAGCCTTTTTGCGTGAGTTCCCTGACCACCCCTTTGCGGTTGAAATCCTGTTGCAGCAATCCCGGTTGCAGCCTCCATCACTCGATTTGGTCGAAGGCTTGCTCGGTATTCCTCAAGATTCGCCTCGATTCCTTGAGGCCAGAAGCCGGGCGGAAGCCTTGGTCTTCGCGTTGTCACAAAGCGGCATCCTTCCGATCGAACAGCACGTCGACCTCGCTCTTGAGTTGCATCGGTTGTGGCTTGACTCCTCCGAAATGCTCGACACGAACCGGACTCGTGCAGGCTTGGTTCGTGCTCGGCGTTTGCTGGAATCTGCAGGTGATCGGGCCGATTTTGCCTCGGTCCGCAAAGAAGTCTTGGCTGATTTGTCTGATCTTCGCTCGCGAGGTTTGGTCGGTCTTTCTGACTTGGGCCTTGAACTGGATTTCCGTGCGGTTGAGAGTGCCATTGCCTCAGATGATTTGAAAACAGCTCGAAAGCTGGCCCAAGTGTTGACCTCCGAAGACTCAGAAGGCCGGTGGGCGCAAGCGGCCAACATTCGGCTGGTGCAATGGGCTTCTCGCCATCCGGGCTCCAAACACACGCCGGAGATATTGAGAACGGTTGGCCCTAAGGTTTTGGAGGCGCTCGGAGCGGGGGACACCTCCGACCAACTTCGCCTGTTGATTGCGCCGTATTTTCTCCCGGATCGGCCTGAATTGGCTTCTGAGATGCTGTCTACGCTGCAACCTGAGGTTGCCCAATCCCTCCCGGCCCAGATTCTTTGGGCAAGGATTTTTGGTTTGCAAGGGAAAGATCAGGACGCCGTCACGAGATGGTCCAAAGTGCGTACTCAATGCGCGGTGGGCTCTGATGCATGGTGCCAATCCATGGTCGGTGAAGCTGCCGCTTGGCTCCGACTATCCGATCCGCAACAGGCTTCGCGTTTGCTCGCCCAGCTTCGGGGCTTGGGACCGGATCCATTGCCTGCTGATGTTGCGGACCAATTGTCGGTCCTCGAGCGTTCGTTGGAGGGCACACCATGAACTCTATGGTGGAGCACCTTTTGAATCAGAATTTGCCCGACCACGAACGGTTGGGGGTGACACCTGCGGCCCAGCCGGCTGAGGTTCGTGAAGCTGTCGCACGGCTTCGCCGCGCTTTGCTGGATCCTCATCTCACGGATCATTTTCGTCAGCAAGGTCAGTCGATTCTTTCTGACCTCGCTCCCCGGTTGCACGGAGGTCCTCTGCCTCCGATTGCGGCGG
>CAXBRK010000135.1:0-5292 GCA_963978155.1 uncultured Phycisphaera sp.
TGGGGGTGCCGGGGGGCAGTTGGGCTTTGAGCGCATCCCAGTCGACGGGCTGTTCGGCGGTGGTGGTGTAGCCGGTGGCTTCTACGAACGCGGCAAACGCTTGGTTGGTCACTTCGGTGGCGTCCATCCAAAAAGGACCCACCTCAACAGAGTGCACGGGTGACTCGTCGGGCCTTGCTTCCGAATCATTGCTGCCAATGGTGACGGTACGACGGGGGACGTGGACCGCCGGGTGGTGCAGAGGACTCGCTTCGTCACGTGAGGGCAAACCGGAAGAGTCCAGAAGGGCACATCCAAGATGCAGGGTGAAGAAGAGCATGCGGTTCTCGGGGTGGTGTTCGTGATCTTTGGAGGATTCGTCCCAGGCTCATCCTAAGGAGAAATGCCAACAGAAAGGAGTGAAACAAGACGAGCCCGGCCAAGGCCGGGCTCGATTTAAAAAAATGCGTTGAATCAGCGCGGTGATTAGAGGCCAGAGGTCTTCATCACGGCGGATCGCATGGCCGAATGGAACTTGTCGTATTCCGGATCGTCTTTGGCCATGGGGGTGAAGGTGCGAAGCATGGCGGTGCCGTCACCGGTGGTGAAGGTGGCGACCATCTTCTTATTGTCCATGTTGACGATCTTGAAAGAGCCGGACATCAGGGTGCCATCGGGGCTTCGTGCTTCGAAGGTGCCGCCCATGGTGTTGGGGCCATCGAAGGTCGTGACGGTCACGCTGCCACGGGAGCCGTCATCACCAAACGCACGGGCGAAGATTTGGCCCTTGTCGGGTTCCCAGCCGATCAGTTCCCGACTGTACACCCCGTGCTCATCGATCCAGTGTCCGTGCAGCACGTCGTGTTCGGTGGGTTTGCTCCAGTGCACGACAGCATTGGGGAAGTCGTCGCTGGCGACCCGCCAGGTGCCGTACGCCCAATCCCATGGGCACGCGTCGGTTGGTTTGTTGATCTTGGCCAAGGTGGACTCGATTGTGGTGCGGAAGCGTTCCAGATCGAAGTAGGCAAATTCACGGGCAACTTGGTCGCCTTCCCACTGGTACATGATGTGCAGGGGAAGCCTGAAGTCTTCGCCGGTGGCTCGATTCGTCCCGCTCCAGATGGTCCAAACGTACGTCCAGATGCCGTACTCGTCGTAATCGCTCGTGGTGACCACTCGGTTCCGCAGTTCGATGTTTTCGAAAGCAGCGTGGTGGGCGGTGACGGCTTCGTTCCATTCATCAATACCGTGCGGTTCGCTGAAATCGGCCCAGAGGAATCGAACGCCTTCTTGGAAGATGTCTTCGGACGCTTCAAATTTTCCCGCGACGTACGCATCAAGAAAAGTGCCAATGCGCTTTGACTTTTCGTCGTCCATGCTCGTGCTGACGGTTGCCTCTTGCGCTTGGACGTGCGGAACAAAGATCGTGGCGATCAACAGAAAAACTGCAGTTCGAATCATGTGAAAACCCCTTTGTTATGGACATGAATGTCCGTATTGCATGAAGCCACAACCTAAGTCAATCTTCTGGGGCATGCTCTCGAAAAAAGGTTTGGAATTGCGCCATCCTGGCCAGCGTGAGGAGCAACACAATCTGAACACACCACCGGATCACATGCCCTTGGGTGGAGAGTCTGGTTCCGTTAAAAGGCAGGTCGTTGACCCACATGTTGAGGTTGGCCAGCGACATGGCGATCACCAGAAAGAAGAGCAACATGGCGGCCCGTTTTCTGGTGCGAGGAATCATCAGGCCGACGCCAAAGAGCATCTCGAAGCTTCCACTCAGTAGGTTCCAAAACGATGGGGCGCCAAGGTACGCCGGCACAATCGCTTCGAACGGTTCGGGGTTGGTCCAGTGGAGCAGCCCGATCCGGCAGAAGGCCAAACCAAGCACGATGGCAAGAGCATGGGAATATCCGGAAGCGAGCCGACGGGGGAGCATGACGGCATTCTCCCCGATCTGGGGTGAGATTGCGGGCGTTCAGGGGGTGGCTAGGTGGCACACTTCCTCTGCAAAGGCAAAACAACGTAGGCTTTTGCCGTGGATGAGACGCTTCTCTCAGCAGTGCCGTACTTGATGATTGGATGTGGCATCCGACTTGGGTTCCTGAGTCGAACCTCCAAGCAGCACCCCAGTCAAGCCGAGTTGCGTTGGCTCGCGACGCTTTTGGTGGTGGGCGGTTCGCTGGTGTACCGAATCACATCTGCCTCAACCTAGCGGGTCAGCGGCCCTTGGGCGGCTTGGGGTAATCCTCATCTTCTCGCCACGGCGTCCAGTCGTAGTCTTGGTACTTCTCGCGTCGCATCACGGTGCCGTCGGAGAAGAACAAGCGGTGGTACTTGGTGTCGGTGGAGTTTGGGGCCCAGACGATTTCGTTGGCGATGACGGTGGGTTGGGCGATGAGATGAGCGCAGTACAGGAGACCACTGGTCAAAAGAACAAGCAGGCAGATGATGATGTTGGCCTGTGGTTTGGTCATGGTGGAACCATAGGGGATTTGGGGAGAGCATTCCTGTCGCTTGTTCAGCCCTTGCCGTGCGTTTTGAGTTGATCATTGCCGTTGCAAGCTTTGTTCTTGCCCTTGGCAGAGGCATCGTGCTGAAGGCTTGGTTGGGCAAGAAGGCTCGCTGGTCCTCTAACCAAATCAAGGATTGATGGTTCAATCCTGTTTGGTTCTGCGTGCTGGATGCCATCGGCAACATGGTGTTTCGCACGGCATGGGTGGATCACGTGAAATTCACCGATCCTGAGAGCGATCCAACAAGCGCCACTTGCGGTTTTCGACTTCCTGCGTGAGTTGGTTGGCGTTTCTGGTGTAAATATCAAACCACCAGGTTTGATATTTGCTGTCTTTGTATTTTTGAGCTTCCCTTTCGAAGATTCCGGCCGCCCAATTGAGTTGATCGTCAGTGATTTCGCACATTTCTTCGGGGGGGAGTCTGACCAGGCTGTTCAGGACCTTCATGTCGAATCCTGAAAGTCCAATGCGGTACTGCTCGATCTGTTGAGAGATCTTTTTGCCGTAGTAGCCGGTCTTGTAGATCGGCTCCCATGTTCTTCTCCACTTCCGGTGGAGTCTCTCCTCGTAGTGAAGAATGCCTTCTTCCACTTCGTGTGGCCGATCAGGATTGTGAAGGGACGTTCTGCCGGTTGGAATCGACCAGCACCCCGACCCCACCACCCACAAGAGCACGACGAGGCTCATGTGCAGGGCAAACGACTTGTGGATGGGTTGGTCCATGATTTCTTTTCCATGTGATTCGCCTGAACCTCCGACCTCTTGACCCCCAGGCTCGCCAGAACCCCAGAAGCAGTCTCAGAACAGGAACAGAGATGTCATCGGTCACACCGGTATCACCGATGTCGCAAACGTAGCAAACATGGCGCCGAAGAGTGAGCCCAGTCTTTGGACTGGGCTCGTGTTGATGTGTGGGTTATTGACTCGCAATTACTCGCCAGTTGTAAAGCGTTAGCTCGCTCCGTGAGCTTACATCTTGATTCATCAGTCATTTTGACTCACTTGTTCCATCTTGCCGATGTGGATCGGTGGCGTAAGAGGTCGTGTATGAGTGATCTATCGGGTGCCTGCCGTAGGAAGGGAATACTCTGCCCAGAACTTGTCGTCCCATTTTCGTAGATGGGGTTTGAAAAGTTGTGGGGAGGCGATGAATTCTGTTCCAGTCTCTTGATCGATTCTGCGTACGGCATCTTGTTGTTCCACAAGACGTACCCCATTGGAGAGATACGGCTTCCCTTCTTCGCCGCGAAACACAACACTTGGTTTGGAGAGGACATAAGTGTTGTGCACAACGGTGCAGATTAAGACAAAGAGAAGGAGGACAATAAGGTTCGCGTGCTTGTTGGTCATGAGCAGACTTTAGGTTATTTCTATGAAGGCTTCTTGACATCGTGGCACTCGAAGAAGAGGGATCAAATGCTCAAGTTGATCGAAATGCTGAGTGCCTTTTTCTGCCTCTTGGTTCTTGTGCTGCGAAGGTCCGCCCTGCCGGGAGCAGTTTTTACTGTATGGGTTCGGAGAAGTTGCGTTTTCCTGGGGTTGTTTTGGGGACGTGCTGGTTTCAATTTTCTGGTGGCCTTTGACGGCGTAGGTCAAAGATGAGAACAGAAACATCTGCTTTGCATCACTGAATGGAAAAGCCAAGACCGAATTGGATCTGAATCAGATCGGTGGCTGGAACGGCGGCTTGCCGCATTCAATTTCAGGATGCGGGTTGCAGATGGCCGGTTGGGACCAGCCATTGATCACCATAAGGAGATCGTCAAAGTCAACCTGACGGTCCCCATCAATATCTGAGCGGCATGCATAACCGCCAGAGGATCCCGGAAGTATGCGCCATTCTGTACATGATGCCGGGTTCGTGTTGTTACTGCACGTTTGCCCTTCCCACCGCCATCTTCTTGCCTCAATGGTGCCATCTGACCAAACACGAGATGTCGTAAGAAACTCTCCAAGTTGGCCAGAAGTACTGATGTCGTACTCAACTATGTATGGCTCACTCGGCCCAGTAACAGTGGCGGCAGCAACGGCAACAGGCTCGGCCTGAGGGAGTGGGGCAGGTTGGGAAGCAGGCTTGAGGGCAACGGCAAACAGGCCAGCACCGATGATGCACGCGGGAATGATGTTGTTGTTCATGTGATTTCTCCAGGAATGAGTCTGGAGAATACTGGGACATGCACGGGGCAAAAAGGCTGAAAAATGGGTGCCGTGTTTTCAGGGTCCGCCGCCCGGTCACCTGCAACGGGCTGTCACAAATTTGACCCGCCCTGCCAGGCTAGTCAATGTCAACATCCACTGTGCCAGAAGGGAGTTCACTTAAGCCTGCCATGACGGCCAAAAATCCAATAAAGGCAATAAGCAATGGTAAGTGAACAATTAGAAGTATTCTCCAATGGGGATCACTTGCCCATGATCTAATTGACTCAGACTCCAAGCTGAGCCAACAAAATCCGAGGCCACCAACAATCATCGCCAGGCCCCAGAGCATCGCGCTGCAGCCATTCTTTCGGGCCTGTTCCGCTGCGCTCCTCTGAAAATCCCCTTGCATGAGAAGTCGCCCTCTTTCTGCTTGGTAGCCAATGTCTTCATAGTCAGCGTCTAAGTCTTCATACCCAGCATCTCTTCTTGCTTTTTCACGGGCTTTTTGGAGTTTTATGCGCTTCAGCTCTGCTTGGTACTCAGCCTCAAACTCAGGATCGGATTCTTCCATCCCCTCAATCTACTCTAGGAAACGGCCCTCGGTAGGTCACCGGTCATTCAAGTAATTGCAGAGAGGATCAGCATCGTGAGAATG
>CAXBRK010000136.1:0-5206 GCA_963978155.1 uncultured Phycisphaera sp.
GACCTCAACGGCAATTCCATTCCAGACGAATGCGAATGCATCGCCGACATCATTGAAAACGGAGTGGTCGAGTTCTCCGACCTCATCACCGTGATTGGCAACTGGGGTCCGTGCGACACAGACTGCTCCGCCGACATCGTGGCCGACGGAGTGGTCGGCTACCAAGACCTTGTTCAAGTGCTTTCTGCTTGGGGACCTTGCGAATGAAATACACAAAACTCTTCCTCCTTTCCGCACTCCTCGGATTTTCAAACCATGCTTTTGCAGAGGCTGGTGAAATAGTTTGTGTTGGGGCGGATCAATACGGCCTCTTCAACATCCCAGGAGGGGTGTTCACGCAAGTCGCGGGTGGGGGCAACCACTCACTCGGGCTGAGAGAAGATGGGACCATCGTCTGCTGGGGTCTAAACAACGATGGCCAATGCGATGCGCAGAACGGTGTATTCATGCAGATCGCGGGTGGTGGGAACCACTCTCTAGGCCTTCGGAAAAATGGCAGCATCACATGCTGGGGCCGTAATAACTACGGACAATGCGATGCACCAGACGGTGTATTTGCGCAGGTTGCAGCAGGCACTTGGCACTCACTCGGTCTTCGGGAAGATGGCACGATTGAATGCTGGGGCAGGAACAACGTCGCTCAATGCGATGCACCAGACGGTGTTTTCACGCAGATCGCGGGTGGCTTCAGCCACTCACTCGGACTTCGTTTAGATGGAACCATTGCTTGCATGGGATCAAATAGCGGCGGTAATTGCAATGCACCAAGCGGTATCTTCACGCAGATTTCGTCAGGTAGTAGCCACTCACTCGGACTTCGGAAGGATGGGACGATTGCATCCTTAGGCGAGTTTAACTACGGCAATTGCAATGCACCAAGCGGTGTGTTCACACAGATCGGGAATGGCTCCAGCCACTCGTTAGGATTGCGGGAAGATGGCTCAATCGAATGCTGGGGTTTAAACAACTACGGACAATGCGATGCCCCAGAAGGTGTATTCACACAGGTGGCGGGCGGATCCCTCCATTCAATCGGACTGCGAGAGAATGGCACCATTGCATGCTGGGGTCGGAACAACGAGGGCCAGTGCGTTGCACCAGACGGCGTGTTCACACAGGTCGCAAGTGGTGGTTACCACAACATCGGGCTTCGAGAAAATGGTACCGTCGCATGCTGGGGCTGGAACAACCTCGGGCAATGCGATGCGCCGAATGGTGTGTTTAAGCAGGTGGAAGCAGGCTTTATGAACTCAAGCGGAATCCGGGAAGACGGTACCATCGAATGCTGGGGAAGCAACAACAACGGCGAATGCGATGCACCAGAAGGTGTGTTCACGCAACTGGCTACTAGCTCCAGACATTCAACTGCGCTGAGAGAAGACGGAACGATAGTGTGCTGGGGAGATAACGAGTACGGCCAATGCGATGCACCAGACGGCGTGTTCACGCAAGTCGCGGTTAGCTCTTTCCACTCACTCGGTCTTCGGGAAGACGGCACGATTGCATGTTGGGGCGATAACACTTACGGCCAATGCAACGCACCGGTCGGTGAGTTTACCCAGGTCGCGTGTGGCATCTATTTCTCGACGTTTCTGTCATTAGATTGTGACGCCGATGGTCTCAGTGATACCACAGAAATCGCCAACGGAACCGCTATCGACCTAAACAGTAATGGCATCGACGACAATTGCGATCCAGACTGTGACAACGACGGGGTACCAGACTTTCAAGAAATCGAAGGCGGAGCTTTTGATTGCAACACCAACATGATTCCTGACGCCTGTGAAATCTCAGCCCGTCCTGAATTAGACGCAAACGGAAACACCTTCATCGACGACTGCGAAGTCGACTGCAACGCCAACGCCACTTTCGACTTCCTCGACATCTATGCCGGGACGAGCCGGGACATCAACGCCAACAGCGTTCCGGATGAATGTGAACTCGACTGCAATGCCAACGCCACGTTCGACTTCCTCGACATCTACACCGGGACAAGCCAGGACCTCGACGCCAATGGCATTCCGGACGAGTGTGACGAGTGCAACAGTGATACCAACGACTGCAACAACAACGGAATCAGCGATGCCTGTGACGTCCTGTTTGGCGGTGTCATCGACCTCAACGGCAATTCCATTCCAGACGAATGCGAATGCATCGCCGACATCATTGCAAACGGAGTGGTTGAGTTCTCCGACCTTATCACCGTCATTGGCAACTGGGGCCCGTGCGACACCGACTGCCCCGCCGACATCGTGGCCGACGGCGAGGTTGGCTTCACAGATCTGATCATTGTGCTCAACAACTGGGGGCCTTGCGAATGAACCGATTGAACCTCCTCCTTCTCTCCGCAATCCTCGGATTTTCAAACCACGCGTGTGCACAAGCTGGTGAAGTGGTGTGCTGGGGTAGTAATTCTGACGGGCAAAGTGAACCCCCTTCAGGGACATTCACTGAAGTTTCGGGCGGGAGATACCACTCAATTGGACTGCGGTCCGATGGGACAATCGAATGTTGGGGAAATAATTTCTACGGACAAAGCAACCCACCCTCTGGGATACACCAACAAGTGGCCGGAGGACGATGGCACTCAGTTGCATTACAAAATGATGGATCAGTTGTCTGTTGGGGTCAAAATACAGAGGGCCAGTGCAATTCCCCCGACGGAAACTTTGTGTACATCGACGCTGGTCGTTTCCATTCGATTGCACTCCGAGCAGACGGTTCTACTGCATGCTGGGGGAACAACACCAGCGGCCAATGTGACAGCTCCCCTGGTCCATTCAAAGAAGTGGCATCAGGAAGTTTCCACGTGGTTGCTCTTCAAGAAGACGGATCAGTCGAGTGTTGGGGAGCCAATAACTTTGGACAAACCTCGCCTCCGAACGGAACTTACACACAAGTTGACGCTGGATGGGAATTTTCAGTCGCGTTGCGAGACGATGGAGAAATCATCTGCTGGGGTCGAAATTTAGAAGGGCAATGCGTCCCACCAAACGGTCCGTTCGTTCAAGTTGCTGCAGGGGGGGAACACTGCGTCGGCCTGAGAGAGAATGGAACTGTTGTGTGCTGGGGCAGAAACGACCAGGGGCAAACGGATGCACCAGACGGCAACTTCACGCAAGTCAATGCATTTGGCCTACATTCCCTTGCCATCCGGGGACCGGAATTCGGTGCATGCTGCACGGGCAATCAGTTGCAATGTGTAATCACAACTGAAGAAAAGTGTGATCCCGTCTTAGGTTTAACCTGGCTGGGTGCCGGAAGTACTTGTATGCCAGACTCCTGTTCCACCCCCTGTCAGAGTGACGCAACCGGAGATGGGATCATTGACTACAACGATTTAATTTCACTCCTCAGCAACTGGGGCCCTTGCACAGGCTGAGCCACATTGAATCTGATTGCGGGTGCATTGCGCGGCCCGGGGCATCCCGAGGTATGGCTTTAAGTGCCATTCGCAACGGTTTTTGAAAGCGGGTGACCGGGATCGAACCGGCAACATTCAGCTTGGAAGGCTGACGCTCTACCAATTGAGCTACACCCGCGGGTGAAAGACGATTCTAGCGAAATCGAAGCCGAGTGGGGCCCCCTCCCTCCGGTATCCTGCACAAATGCCCGTTCCTCCACGTGATATCCATGTCATTGGCGTCCCCCTCGATCTTGGCCAATCCCTGCGTGGGGTCGACATCGGCCCTGGGGCCGTGCGCTATGCCGGTCTGGGCCCCGCCCTGCGAGCGCTGGGACACACCGTCACGGACCTCGGCGACATCGAAATCCCCAAACGCGACCAATTGGACCCCGAGCAAGACCCCGCCTTCGCCAAGGCCATCGCGGAAGTCAGCGCGAAGTTGTGCACCCAAGCCGAAGCCTCCGTGGCCACTGGCGCCACGCCCATCTTTGTGGGGGGCGACCACGCCATGTCGATCGGTTCGGTCTCTGGCGTCACCGCGGCCGGACGCACCGGCATCTTGTGGATCGATGCCCACGGCGATTTGAACACCCCCGAAAGTTCCCCTTCCGGCAACATCCACGGCATGCCCCTCGCCACGTTGCTGGGCACCGGACTGCCCGACTTGGTGCAACTGGGGGGACGGACTCCCAAGGTCCTTCCCGAAGACGTGGTGCTTCTCGCCATCCGTGAACTGGATCCGGGGGAACGGGCCATGGCGCTTGAGTTGGGATTGAAAGTCCTCACCATGCGCGACATCGACGAACGCGGCATCGCCAAAGTGGTGCGCGAAGCGCTCGATCACTTGGGACACACCGAGCGGCTGCACGTGTCGCTGGACCTCGACAGTCTTGACCCTTCCATTGTTCCGGGCGTGGGAACCCCCGTCCCCGGCGGGCTGACCTACCGCGAAGCGCAATTGATCTGCGAGACCATCGCCGACAGCGAACGGATGACCAGTTTGGACTTAGTGGAAGTCAATCCCCTCATCGGCGACCACAACCGAACCGCCGAAGTCGCGGTGCGGCTGGCCGAAAGCCTCTTTGGCAAAGCCATTCTGTAAGCCCCACGCGCTTCACTCGCGCTGCGAGAACTTTTTCGACAAACGGCCGAAGGTGGGCAATCCACCGGCATGCTGGTTGTCGTGACTTTGATTTTTCTGGCATTGGTGCTTCACGCTCCCCTCACAACCGAACCTCCAACCACGGCGATCCACCACGGACGCACCGTCCGGGTACCCGAAGACCATCATTCGATTGCCGAAGCGTTGGCCTCGTCACAGCCCAACGACCGGATTCTGATTGGGCCCGGCACGTACTACGAATCGCTGGAACTTCCCAACCACGATGTCATGCTGGCTTCAACGGATGGGCCCGAAGTCACCATGATCGATGGGGGAAGCAACAGCTTGCATGCGCCGCCGCAACCGTCCCTTCTGTCTGGCAGCGTCATACGCATGGGACCATATGCCGGTCAGGTTGAACTTCGAGGACTCACCATCCAGCACGGCTGGTCCAACGAAGGGGGTGGGCTTCGAGTGGCTGGCGGCATGATGACAGCAAAAGATTGTCACTTCAAAAGATGCAACAGCATTTTCGGGGGCGCGGTGGGTGTGCTCGGCGGCCGCGTTGAACTGCAGCAGTGCACCCTCGTCGATTGTGGGGCCACGTTTGGGGGAGGCGTGGCGGTGATCACCGGAGAACTTGGGCTGAACAACACTTCCACCGAACTATGCATCGCTCAAGCGAGTGGCGGCGGCGC
>CAXBRK010000137.1:0-5172 GCA_963978155.1 uncultured Phycisphaera sp.
AAGAAGCACGCCGCAAAGCACAGCAAGACGCCGCGAGACGCAAAGCTCAAGAAGAAGCTCGCCGCAAAGCACAGCAAGACGCCGCGAGACGCAAAGCTCAAGAAGAAGCTCGCCGAAAAGCACAACAAGACGCCGCGAGACGCAAAGCTCAAGAAGAAGCTCGCCGCAAAGCACAACAAGACGCCGCGAGACGAAAAGTTCAGGAAGAAGATCGCCGAAAAGCGCAACAAGATGCGGCGATACGCAAAGCGCAAGAAGAAGCCTTCAGACGAGAACCGGTTCAAAAAACCAGTGGACATCGGCCGACCCAACTCAAACCACAACCCGTTCCGTTCAAGCCCAGAAACCAACAACCCACTGGGCAAAGTTCATCGCTCAGCAACAAAAGCAATGGAGGTGTTCAACGTCCCTCCCATGGTGCTGAGTGGAACCCAACCAGTGTGAAGCCCAGCCGAAAATCCAAAGCCGACCTCGGGCCAAAGCCCCCCACCAATACCGACCATGCCCCGTGGCTCTTGAACAGTGCCCCCATCAAGAACACAGCCGCGTCTCCGGCTGACACCGACGAAGCCACCACCGTCTGCTGGTGGGAACCTGCACCGAGCCCAGTCATCGACATCGACATCCACTTCGGTTCTGGTTTCTCCTACTGGACACCAGCTGACCACCACCACTGGTGGTTCGGTGGAGGCTGGCACTGGCACCACCATGCTTCAACCTGTCAATCCTTTGGGTGGGGTTTTTTGTGCTGGAGCCGGCCAGGATGTCACACGCTGGGATGGCGGCCCTGGTGGGATCGACCGAACTGCGTGGAATGGTGGACCCCCACATGGAACTGGTGTTCGCCGAGCGTGCACTACGTCACGCTGCCACCGCCTCCGCCACCATCTTCTCAACAATGCTGGGACGCCCTGAACTATGGGGATTTCGGACTTGCCCGGCGTGATTTCTTGAAGCGGCTCGCAGCCGATCCTTTCGATGCCGACAGTCGGCTGGGTCTCGCGCTGTGCGAAGGGATGCGCGGCAATGCCTCGGGCATGCAAGCTGAGCTGCTGAGAGTGCTTGAAGATGATCCCTGGGTCTGCATGAGTTGGAGACCGAGCCACCTCAGAGATCAATTGAAGGGTCTGTTGCGTGATGCGGGTCAAGACGCCAGACGGGTCGATGTGCCCGAGCGGTGGGTTGTGGTTGGAGTGCTGGCGGCCGTGGCCCAAGAAGATGGGGTCGCTCTCGCGGGACTGCAGCGAGCGTTCAGACATCCTCGGGTCATACCTGGAGCTGAATTGCTGCAGCGATTGGTCCAAGATCGACAACTTGCCTTCTGAAGATTGCTGGCAGGCCTAGGATGGTTTTCGTCCAATTCTGTTCTCGATCAGTCCACCACAAGGATTCAAACCATGTCGATTCGTGCAACCACCGCTCTGCTGCTTCTGGCGCTCGCGCCTCTGGCCATGGCATCCAAATCAAATATTGCCGCCAAAGAAACCTTCAACATTGACAGTGTGCATTCCACCGCAATTTTCCGAGTGCAACATTTGGGCGCGGGCAACTTCTATGGCCGCTTCAATGAACTCGAGGGCACCATCGACTGGGATGCCGAGGCTGGCCCATCCTTTGATGTGAGCATCAAGATCGAAAGTGTGGACTCTGGGAACGAAGCCCTTGATCGACACCTGAAGAATGCCGACTTCTTCGACGCCAAGCAGTTCCCGACCATGACTTTCAAAAGCACTGGCGCCAAAAAGATGGGCGACAACTGGAAGGTCATGGGTGAGATGACCATGCACGGTGTCACCAAGGCCGTCGAAGTTGACATGGAATTCGTGGGTCGAGCCGATGTTGGTCGAGGCGATCGCGTTGGGTTCGAGACGACCTTCACCGTCAAACGATCTGATTTCGGTATGAAGTGGGGGGTTGAGAACGGAGCATTGGGCGATGCAACCAAGATCATTGTCAGCCTTGAAGGCATCAAAGCGGAATAACGAACCAACAACAATGTGAAAAGCGGGGCCCAAAGGGCCCCGCTTTTTATTGCTTCGTTGAGAGAACGATCAACGGGTCCAGGTGACGCTGCCGTATTCCGCGTCGTCACCGAGCTGCTCGGCAATGCGAAGCAACTGGTTGTATTTCGCGGTTCGGTCGGAACGACACGGTGCACCCGTTTTGATTTGTCCGCAATTCGTGGCAACCGCCAGATCTGCAATCACCGAATCTTCGGTCTCACCAGAACGGTGCGACAAGACCGCGGCGTAACCGTGGCGAGCGCCCATGGCGACCGCTTGCAAGGTTTCAGTGAGGGTTCCGATTTGGTTGACCTTCACCAAGATGGCATTGGCACAGCCTTCTTCGATGCCACGGCCAAGGAAGTTGGGATTGGTCACGAACAAGTCATCACCAACCAACTGGACCTTGTCACCGAGACGTTCGGTGAGCTTTCTCCAGCCGTCCCAGTCGTTTTCATCGAGACCATCCTCAATGGATCGAATGGGCCAACGCTCACACCAGCCCGCCCAGAGATCGATCATCTCGTCGGTGGACGCCACGCGGGACGGGTCACTCTTGAAGAAGCAGTAGCCCTCTTTGCCCTGCTTCTTCGCTTCGCCAACCATTTCACTGGTGGCAGGGTCCAAAGCAATGAACACTTGCTCGCCCAAACTGTACCCAGCGCTTTCGGTGGCCTTGGCGATCAGTTCCAAAGCGTCTTCCGCTTTGGCCAAGTTGGGGGCAAAGCCACCCTCATCCCCGACGGCCGTAGAAAGCCCGGCCTCTTTCAAGACTTTCTTGAGATGGTGGTAAATTTCGACGCCGCAGCGGAGACCTTCTTCGAACGTATCAAAGCCCCATGGTTGCACCATGAACTCTTGGAAATCAACGGTGTTGTCCGCGTGCTTGCCACCATTCAAGATGTTGAACATTGGCACGGGGAGCACATTGGACCGAGCACCGCCAACGTAACGCCACAACGGCATGCCGTGCTGCATTGCTGCGGCTTGGGCCGTCGCCAACGAAACCGCAAGGGTCGCGTTCGCACCGAAGTTTGATTTGTTCGGGGTGCCGTCTGCTTCAAGCATGAGCATGTCCACCATGCCTTGCTCCCGTGCATCAAGTCCCAACAACTCACCGGCAATGGTGGTGTTCACATTGTCGACGGCTTGCTCGACACTCTTGCCGAGGTAGTAATCAGGGTTCCCATCACGCAGCTCGACGGCTTCATGCTCACCAGTGCTCGCTCCACTGGGCACTGCAGCATCGCCGACGGCGCCACCGGCCAGTTGCACTTCGCACTCGAGGGTGGGGTTCCCGCGGCTGTCGAGGATCTGGCGGGCATGAATGGCTTCGATTTCAAATTCAGAATGCATGGTCGGGCTCCGGTCCCCAAAAGGCAGGGGCAAAAATGGTATCCACCCGACAGGGAAATTTGGTCACCGGCGGCGGCGATCGCCCACCAGAAGGTCAGATTCCATCTGCAATCGCTGGTTTTTGGTGAGCAGCATGCGAAGCGTGTGGCTGGTTTCGTTCGCCACCTCTCCAATCGCGCCGGTTTTGGACAGCAGGGCGATACGAGCGGGGCTCGGGATGCCATCAACTGGAGGCAACAAGGGGTTCAACACCTTGGCCTCAGCATCCCGGCGGGAACGGGCCTCATCAACCACCGCCTGAACCAGTGGCTGCAGTGCTTTCTCCGAGGCCGCAAGTGAACTCAGGGCCGAATCAACCACCGCCTGATCTTGAATGGTGCTGGCAATCCACAGTGCTTCACGCCGCACGGTACCAATGCCCATCCAAGGCCAGGTGGCGTCGTAGACCGACAGCATCCAGCGAGCTCCCGCAGTTTGATCCACCGAGGCTTCAATGATCTGGGCCAAAGCTTCTGCGTGACGGCGATGAATCCCTTCCAACGTGGCCAACTGGCTGGCCAGCGCGGCCTCGGCTTCAGCAACCCCAATCCCTTGCAACTTGGCAATGGCATGACGGTCGAAGGCGTCGGCCAAATCAAGCGCTGGCCCGTTCAGATATTGGTCGATCTCCGTGGACCAGTCGGAAAGGAAAGGCGCCCAGTCCTCACGCAATCCACCGGCCAAAGCACCTCCGGGTCGAAGCGCGTCATCCAATAGTCGAAGCAGATCCACACCTTCACCACCCCCAGCGCGGCCTTTGGTGCCCAGCGCCCAAGTCTGCAGCCAAGCTTCACGCCGCAACGTCCGGAACGCTTCTGCGGCGTCGTCCTTTCCATCTTCAGGCAGCGTGATGGCCGCGGTCAAAATCAGCGTGTCCAGCTCTTGAGCCGCGCGTCGACGAAATGGTGCTTCCGCTTGCCGAACGGCAGCCTGAAGCGATCGGCGTTCGGTTCGATCCAAGATCAACTCACCACGCAGCGCCGCTTCGATGCGATCTTGCCCGGCAGCAGACAGGGCCGCGGCCCGCTCCTCTCGAATCAAATCCAGCTCAGAGACATACGCCAACCGAGCCGCTCGCAGCATGCCGGTTTGCTCTCGGTTGAGTTGCAACTCGCGCTCCAACATCCCAAAGCGACCGGCGTCCAACTCAGGAACCAAGCGATCGGCAAAGCCCAAAGAACACCACAACAAAGCAAGAACAAACGGCGTGCGCATAAGACTCCATGCTACGCCGGCTTGGAACCCATGAGTTCGGTTCTTTTGGGGGTTAGGCCCTGGGGTGGTGCTGGGCGATTGTTTCCGCCAATTTTGAGGACGCCAGGTGGGTGTAGATCCGAGTCGTTTCGAGCCGAGCATGACCCAAGAGCTCTTGAATCACCCGCAGATCGGCCCCGCCTCGAAGCAGGTCGGTCGCAAAGGCGTGACGCAACCGGTGCGGATGCATGGTGCGAACCCCCGCCGCGTCGGCAAGGATCCTGAGACGCTTCCACAGCGCTTTGCGATCCATGGGTCGACCTGTTCGCGACAAGAACAAGCGTCCTTCGTCTTTGCCCGAAGCGCGGATCGCACGTTCTTCAAGCCAGGCGTCCAAGGCCCGAACCGCCGGCTGTCCCAACAACACAATGCGTTCTTTTCGCCCCTTCCCCATCACCCTCAATGCCCGCTGGGCTGGGATTTGGTCCCGAAGGCGCAATCCGGCTGCTTCACTGGCCCGAATGCCCGTGCCGTACAACACTTCCAACAAGGCCACGTCACGAACCGGCATGCTGCCCTC
>CAXBRK010000138.1:0-5158 GCA_963978155.1 uncultured Phycisphaera sp.
GCGGCGGCGCGTGGTGCGACAACGGTGGGACTCTGAACGCTCGCGCCAGCACGTGGAAGCACTGCCACGCCGCCCAAGGTGGAGGCTTGGGCATCCAGGGCTTTGTGCAACTGAACAACAGTTCGGTCCAACACTGCCGGTCGGAGGGACACGGCGGCGGTCTGCAATTGACCGCCGCCGCGTCCGGGATGCTTCGTTCCGTGAAGTTTGGGAAGAACCAAGCGGCGAAAGGCGGCGGGATTTCGGTTGAGGCTGGGGCCAGTCTCAGTGGCGAACACCTGGCCATCACGTCATGCACGGCCGATCGAGGCGGAGGGTTGGCCACGCTTGGCCGCAGCACCTTGCAGCACCTGACCATTCGGTCGTGTCAGGCCGACACAATCGGCGGGGCCATTGCTCTGGGCCGAGCCCATCCGCAAGCCAGTTTGTCCATCACCGACACCACCTTGGAAGACAACTACGCCCAGTACGGAGGCGCACTGTATGGCGACCCAACCGGAGCGCTGACGCTGGTGGATGCGGTGCTGACCAACAATCACGCCGAAGAGCAAGGCGGCGGAGTGCATCTGCACGGCGTGGATTGCACGTTGACCAATGTGCACTTCACCAACAATCGATCGGCGAACACAACTGACGTCTTCTTCCGCGATGGGCAACTCTTTTTGAACAACGTCACCCGGACCGGTCCGGTCTACGGGATCCAAGCGTTCTCGTTGGACGGTCCAAACCTCAAGGTCCGACTGGGTCCTCCATCAAATCATTGAGGCATAGCCGGACTTGATGATGAACGAGATGGACGTCGGAAGGGGGGAAGTGAACCAATCAATGTGACCGACAGCCCATTCAACACGACCTACTCGGTCTTGAGGTTGACGAGGCGCTCGGTGGTTCCGATGACATCGCCATCCTTGCCGAACTGCACGTCCACGCGAACGCGAACCTGCTCGGGCATGGCCTCGGACAGCTGGGCCACCACCCCCACCCGAGCATCTTCCGTGGTCGGGTACGCGGCCGCGTTTTGATCTTCGGGGTACACGGTGAATCGAGGTTGTACCCCAGGCACTCGGCGCACAAACAAAGGCTGCAGCCGGAATCCCTCCTCCGATTGATGGACCCCCACCGCCAAGGGATGACCCGCCGCGATGGTGTTGGCAAAAGCTTCGCGTTGCGACGACTCGGTGGGCGGCCGAAGGGTTTGTTCCACCAAAAATGCCGACGCCGCGAACGAAGGCAGCGCCTCCACCGCCAATGCATCCGAGAGTGCCCGGTCGAGCCAAGCCCCCCGCCAACTGGCGTCATCGGGGCTGGCTTGGGCAAAGCGTTCGCTGGCTTCTGACCACGCTGCTTCTTGAAAGGGCCCGAAGGTCTCGGCGCGCAACACCAAGTTGGGCACCGACCGAAGCCATTGCTGCTCGGCCCAGCGCGGTGCTTGCCAACGCATGAGCCCCATGGCCAACGCGGCCAATCCCGGCAAGGCAAACAACACAAACAACGACCACCGGATCCGAATGTCCTTCGTGCTTCCCCGCCGCGGTTGGTCCAACGTGACCACCCGGAACGTGCTGGGGCCGAAGCCCAAGCCCAAACCAAAGGCCAAAAGCCCCAAGGACAGAATGGCTTGATCAAGGACGGTCCAAGACGCGCTCATGGCAGGAAATGTATCCGCGATGCTGCAGCCGCGAAGGTTCAGGCCTCGGCCAACAGGGCTCGAACCACCTTGCCGTGCACGTCCGTCAACCGGTGGTTGCGGCCTTGGTACGGGAACGTCAACTGCTCGTGGTCAAAGCCCAACAGATGCAAAATGGTGGCTTGCAGATCGTGCACGTGCACAGGGTTCTGCTCCACGCGGTAACCAAACGGGTCGGTGGCGCCGTAATCAAGGCCCGCCTTCACGCCCCCGCCGGCCATCCAAATGGTGAAGCAGTGGGGGTGGTGGTCGCGGCCCAAGAATTTGGAACCGTCGCGCTCCTCATTCATGGACGTCCGGCCAAATTCTCCACTCCACACCACCAACGTGTCGTCGAGCAACCCCCGCGAACGCAAGTCCCGCAGCAGCGCAGAGACGGCTTTGTCCATCATGCGGGCTTTGCCCGGAAGGGCTTTCTCGATGTCGGTGTGCTCGGCTTCGCCGTGGAAGTCCCACCCCCAATCGAACAGATGCACAAACCGTGTTCCCCGCTCCACCAAACGGCGGGCGAGCAAGCAGTTGTTGGCAAAAGAACCGTCCGCCCCTGGATCGGCCCCGTAGTCTTCGCGCACCCACTCGGGTTCTTGGGCCAGGTCGGTGGCCTCCGGCGCGGCCATCTGCATGCGGAAGGCCAACTCGTACTGTTCGATGCGGGCCAACGTCTCGGGATCTTGGTGGCCATGGTGGGCCAACTGGTTGAGTTCAGCCAACGCGTCCAAGGATTCTCGCCGCAGCATGCGGTCCACCCCCACCGGATCGGCCGCGTGCAACACCGGCGGCCCCGAAGTCTGGCACTGCACGCCTTGGTGGATGGAAGGCAAGCAGCCACTGCCCCACGCGCTCTTGCCCGCACTCGGCGCGTTCGCCCCAGACAACAGCACGACGTACCCGGGCAAGTCGGCGTTTTCCGAGCCCAATCCGTAGGTTGCCCACGCGCCCATGGACGGTCGACCCAACCGAGGTGAACCGGTGAACATCAGCAGTTGCGCGGGGGCGTGGTTGAACTGGTCGGTGTACATCGAACGCACGATGCACAACTCTCCTGCTTCCTGTGAAAGTCCGGGAAGCAGCGAGCTCATCCACGTGCCCTGCGGTCCCACCTGCGCGAACTGGTGCGGGCTGGCCAACAGTTTGGGATGCCCCTTGATGAATGCGAAACGCTCGCCTTCCAAAATCGAATCGGGACACGGCTTGCGGTCCCACTTCCGCAATTCAGGCTTGTGATCGAACAAATCTTGCTGTGGCGGTGAACCGGCCATGTGCAGGTAGATGACCCGACGCGCTTTGGGCGTGAAGTGGGGCCGCTGAAAATCCAAACCGCCGGCCTGGGCGTCGTCACCCAAAATTGAAGCAAGGCCCAACCCGCCCACGCCGTACATGGCGTCACGCAAGAATTGGCGACGGGTGGCCGAGTACGCCACCTGCGAATGCAGCAGTGATGCTTGGTGTGAATCAGCCACGGCAGAGCACCTCATCCAAATTCAACAACACCGAAGCGACCAGAGCCCACGCCGACTCTTCTTCCGCCGACATCTCACGGTCGACTTCAACCCGCCGGGCTTCCGCAAACGCCGCCACGAAGGCCGCGGCCTCCTCGGGACGATCAGCATAGTGCCGACGGGCTTGGTCCAAGGTGTTTTGCAACCGCTGCACTTCCAGCATGCTGGGCGTGCGACCAGTAAGCAAACGGAACCCTTCGGTCAATTGCGCACGCTCGTCTCCGGACAACCCCTGGATGCGTCGTCCGAAGCCGAGGGCGGCTTCTTGAAAGATCGGATCGTTCAAACCCACCAGCGCCTGCAGCGGCGTGTTGGTGGCGAGGCGGCGTGAGGTGCACACTTCTCGGCTGGGCGCGTCGAACAAGGTCATCGTGGGATGCGGTGCGGTGCGCTTCCAATAGGTGTACACGCTTCGTCGGAATCGATCGTCGCCGGTGCTGTTGGTCCAGCGGGCGTCGTTGTATGGACTCCGCCACACGCCATCGGGTTGCGGGGGATAGACCGGCGGGCCGTGCTTGGTGCGTACGAGCAAATCGGAAACCGCGAGCGCTTGGTCACGCAAGACCTCAGGTTCCAAACGCACCCGGGGGAACCGCGCCAAGCGATCGTTGCGGGGATCGGCCGCGAGACCTTCGGGCGTCGCGGTGGAGGTGCGGCGCCACGCGTCGGTCATCAGCAAACGCTTCAAGAAGGGACGAAGTCGGCCTTCATCGGCAAGCCAACGGGCGGCCAGAGCATCAAGCAGCTCGGGATGGGTCGGCACCGTGCCCTGCCGGCCAAAGTCTTCCTCGGTCTCCACCAGACCCCGGCCAAACATGCGGGCCCAAATGCGGTTGGCTTGCACCCGGGGCGTCAATGGGTTCTCGGGCGCACACAACCACCGGGCCAGGTCGAGGCGACTCGGTGCGCTTGGCCCCGCATGGAATGCCTCGGGGAATCCAGCCTGCACCAGCTCGCCCAGATCGCGGTAGTTGCCACGAATTTGCACTCGAGTCTCGCGACGCTCGTCTTCAGCCACGGCCGCCATCACCGGAACCGGCACCGGGTCTGCTTCGGGATCGCTTCGGGAGACCACATCAATGGTGGGCGTCTCGTCGTTGCGGTCGGCGTCGGCGGTTTGGTTGAACACATCAAAGAGCGCGAAATACTCCCGCTGGGTCATGGGGTCGTACTTGTGGTCGTGGCACTGCGCGCAGGACGCGGTGAAGCCCATCCACACTTGCATGGTGGTGTTCACCCGATCGACAACCGCGGCCACCCGATGCTCTTCGTCGTCGGTGCCCCCCTCGTCGTTGGTCATGGTGTTGCGATGGAACGCGGTGGCCAATCTAGTCTCGGCGTCGGCTTCGGGCAGCAAGTCCCCCGCCAACATGTGCTCGGTCAAGGTGGCGAAGGCGGGGTCCTCGTCCAATGTGGCCACCAACCACTCCCGCCACGGCCAGATGGTCCGGGCCCGATCGGCCTCGTAGCCCTTGGTGTCCGCGTAGCGGGCCAAGTCCAACCACATCGACGCCCAATGTTCACCAAAGCCTTCGTGATGCAACACCTCATCCAGCGCCGCCGACCACTCTTCATCCGTCGGTGAATCGGGGAACGACAACAACACCTCACGCGGCGGCGGCAACCCCACCACCGCAAGCCAAGTGCGTCGCAGCAGCACGCCCCCCGGGGCGCGGGGGTTGGGGGCGAGACCTCCGAAACCTTCGGCCAGATGCTCGTCGATGCTTCGCCCGTCGTCTTCCGCCAAAGGCGACCACGCCCAGTGCGGTTGGTAGGTCGCCCCGTCGTTGATCCAAGCTTCCAAGATGCCAATTTCTTGTTCGGTCAGCCCCGCCCCATGGGAAGCCGGCGGCATGCGCTTGGCACCACCAGCGCGAACACGATCGATCAACAGCGAAGCCGCGGCGTCGCCAGGAACGATGGCCGAACGCACGGCGTCCTCCCGGACATCCAGTCGCAGTTCACCTTCACG
>CAXBRK010000139.1:0-5052 GCA_963978155.1 uncultured Phycisphaera sp.
GGATCTCGCCTCAGCCTCTTGAAGCCCTCGTATGGCGTCGCCTCGGTCTCGGCAGAGGGGCCGCTTGGGGATCCCCCTTTTTTCTCGGCCGCGATCGTGGAGTGCCGCACGTCGTGGAGAAAGCTGCTTGATGATGTGCTCACGGTTGAGTCGGTACGCATTGAAACCTTGGCCATCAACCTGGCCTCAGAGAATGGCCGGTGGAATATTGAGGGGCTCGGAGGTTCTGAGGGCTCATCTGAAGAGGGGACCGCGGAGTCCATCGCTTGGCATCTGGAGCGACTCGAAATCGGCAGCGTCACACTCCGCGTACGAATGGAGAAGGACGAATCGGTCTACCGCCTCAAAGACCTCGTTCTCAAAGGGATCGGCTCGACTGATGAAGGCTTCTCGGTGGAAGAGCTCACGGAGATCGCGGTTGGTCTGGTCTTTGACCAGTTGACCCAACTGGTTGATTCGACTGTCCCCCGTGAACTCTTGGCATCAACCGCCCACGATTTGCTGCCCCAGTCCTTGGATGCTGAATTGACATCAAGGATGGAGGAGTTGGAGGGCAAAATCGACCGCGAACTTGGCCGAATTCAACGTGATCTGGAGGGGGCTCCGGGCAAGCTTGAGGAAGAATTGCAACGACTTCTCTCCCCGCCTCCGGGCAAGGATTGATTTGCCCTCAAGTTCATTGGGGAGGCGGGCCGATTGTGCGATGTGCGTCATGCTCCAATGACATTGCTGGCTTTGGCCGGGGCCTCCTGCCTTGCGATTGCGATCGCCTCCGGGGATCTTGGGAAGCTTGATGAAGCCCACGCCCTTCGGGCAGAGTCCGCCGCCCGGCTTGAATCCGCCATTTTGTCCCGAGAGCGGGCGGCCAGTCGACTTCATGACTTGGAGGCCGTTCGGGCAGGTCAACCCATTGCCCCAGATCGTCTTGAGGACCTTCGTTCTGTTGTCCTGGATATCGCCTCCCCGGGCACTGGCTTTGGTGTGCGGTGGACCCATCCACTCCTTGAAATGCCGCATCCCTCCGAGCCCCCTGAAGCCAGTTCCGCTCCCCGCTCTCGACCAGCATGGCACAAGATTGACCCTGTTCACCGCGGCCCAGTGGCTGCATTTGGGCTGACCTTAATCTTTGCCAGCGTTCTTTCGGGCGGAGGCGACCGAAAAATTCATGCCTCCTCACCAGACTTGGACGATAACCTTCCCCAGAATCGTCGTTCCCACGGAGAGCCTCAGATGACCGCTACCGCCGTTCTGGCCCCCGACCGCTCCAGCCCATCTCAAGAACTCGAGTGGATGCCAACGCCTGTTGATGCACTCGAGGCCTCGCCAGTCGCTTCCATCGATGACGAAGATGAGGGTGATCTCTTTTACTTCGATGATGAAGATGACGATCAAGACGAAGACGAGGACGATGGCTTCTTTTTCGATGACGATGAAGAAGATGATGAAGACGATGAAGACGACGACGACGACGACGACGAGTTGGAGTCCGACGAAGATGTCTCACCCGAAGACGACGATGATGAAGAAGATTCTGGCTTTGGGGATGACGACGACGAGGAATATGAGTTCGAGGACTAAGCCTCTGCTCCGCACTTTCCCATCACTGTGAGGTTGTCCTCGCCGTAGAACTTCTCCGTTGTTTAACGCTTGGTTTGGGTGATCCACCAAACTCTGTCGCGTGTATCGCACTTTCTATCTGCCTCGTCGTTTCGCACAGTTCCCCGACATGCCTCTGCGGGTTCGTGTTTGGGGGCACTTTCCAACACTCCCTTTCTTGGCGGTTGTCGGCTCACGGAGGCCCACCCAAGCCGCGGTGTCTTCAGTCCCTTGGATCGTTGACGCCGCCGTTTCGTCCGGATGGGCCCTGTTGAGCGGGGGAGCAAGGGGGGTTGATGGTGAGGTTCATCGCGAGTGTCTCAGGCGAGGTGGGGTGACCGCGGTGGTGCTGGGCAGTGGCCTTGACCGCCCGTACCCCCCGGAGCACGCAGACCTCTTTCGAAGGGTCGTTGCACAAGGAGGGTGTGTGCTGAGTGAGTACGAGGATGATGCGCCGCCTCGGCCTTGGCGATTCCCCCAGCGGAATCGTCTGATCTCCGCATTTTCGAACGCAGTCATGGTGGTCCAGGCGGCTGAGAGGTCTGGAGGGTTGGTCACGGCCCGGATCGCCACAGATGTTCACGGAAAGGCCGTGTTGGCGGTGCCCGGATCAGTGGCCTCACCGGAGTGGGCAGGGTCCAATCGCTTGCTTCGAGACGGGGCGTTGCTGGTGGCGGAACCAGAAGATCTCGTGGCCGCCTTGGCCTTGCTTCAGCCGTCAGCTGAGGCGGATGCCAAGCAGGATCAGGAGGACGCCCGTTCCCGACAAAAAGAGGGTTGAATGTCTTGGCGCGGGGCTCAAGTCAGAGTTCAGCAGAATGTGGATGGAGCTCCCTGTCTCTGAAACTGGCAACCCAGCCTGTTGGCCGGAAGAGTTTGCATTCATCATCCCGCGATTGGTGGCGAGTCGTGTCTCATGTGGAACTAGCTCGTCGGTTTGGGAGAGTCGTGGCATGGTCCGGACCGCTTCCGCCAATATCGCCTCATGGAGGCGTTTCGCGTCGGCGCTGGATTTGACGCCCTTCACCATGATGGCAAAGGTCAAATGCCGACCATCATCGAGGTCAATACGGCCTGCGAGTGTTGAGGCTCCGTTGATGTATCCCGATTTCCCGCGCACCAAGCAACGATCAAATGCGTTGCTCTTGAAACGGTTGGCAAGTGTTCCTGACTCGCGGCCTTCCGCAAAGGTTTCAAGCCACTCTTGGTACCAGTCCCGGGTGGCGGCTTTCGTCAGGATCTGAGCAAGGGTGCGCGCCGTGAGCCGGTTGTTGTGCGAGAGCCCGGAGCCATCGTCTACGACATCAGCCGTGGAAGTCGCACCGGGAAAAAGGCTCGAAAGGCTTGCGAGGAGTCGCTCCCCGGCCGTCCGGCCGTCAGCGCCTGAGGCCAGCCATGTTCCATCTCCACCAAGGTGTCGATCAAGCGATTTGAGCAGGCATTCGGCGTAGAGATTTCGACTTTCGGTGTTGCAATGTTTGATGACCCGAAAGAGCGGCGTGTTGATCGTGGCGCTCGCAATGGGCTTCCCTTTTGGGGGCCCGTCTTCGGGGCCGATGGCGTCGACCTGAAGGACGGAAATGCCGTCCATACGGAGGGCGGTTGCAAGAAGTTCTGCAGCCCAGCGTGCAGGGTCATGGACTGGAGATTCCAAGACGTGGTGGTTCCGGCAGACCCCAAAGGCGCGGAATTCGTTCCGACCTGGGTACCGGTCAAAACCGACGGCATCCTTCTTGGTGGTTGTCTTGAGATCACGAAATTGCTCGCGCACCGTGATGATCTGGCGCGCTTCGGAAGGAAAGAATTCAAGGCTCGGCCTCGTTGAATTGGGGTGCAGTTCCATCCGGACCAAGTTTCCAGAGAAATTGAGGGCGGCTGATTCGCATCGGTACGACTTCGAAAATTGCTCCTCCGGCCAGTTGGGGTGGTATCGAGGGCCTTGGAAGTGCCCCTCGTCGTATTCCAGTCGAACCACATCAGTGATTCCGGCGCGTCTGATTTCGGTGGCCAGTTGCGACAACAGGGTGCTGGGGATCCGGCTGTCGTCCAGTGGCCCTGGGTCACCCATCATGGGGTCTCCTACCCCAACCCAACGCAGCACAGCGCCTTCATCGGTTTGGTGGGCCCAAATTTTGGTTTGGAAGAGGGCGGGAAGGTGCTCGAAAGCCGCGGCGGTGGTCAGCAGTTTCATGGTGCTGGCGGGCTTCATGGGCTGGTTGGCGTTGTGTTCCGAAAGGGGGGCGCCTCCCGAATCGAGGATGCACCAAGTCACATTGTTGAGGGCAATCGGGGAGCTTTGCACGACGCGTTTTAGACGTTGGTCAAATTCCGAGCCGGCTTCCACACTTGAGCACGCCCAAAGTGTGATGATCAATGCCGCTGATGTGCAGCATTTTTGAAATCGATGTGAAGCAAGTTGCATGCTGTTTCATCGGCCAAATCCCCGGGAATCGGTGAGTTCAAGCATGCTTCGCCCGCGACCCGGGTAGGATTTTGTGGTGGACGTGGAATCCAAGATTATTCAACTGAGAACCAAGATTCGAGAGGCCGACCACGCCTATTACGTTGAGGCCAATCCAGTCCTGGGCGATGCGGCTTATGACCGGTTGTTGGCCGAGTTGATTGACCTCGAACGTCAACATCCCGAATTCTCTGATCCCAACAGCCCAACCGCACGGGTGGGTGGTGCACCTCTTGACGCCTTCACCTCTCAGGCCCACGAGCGTCCCATGCTCTCGCTGGACAACACTTATGACCATGACGATCTGAAGGAGTGGTTTGACCGTGTCCAGCGGTCCCTTGGGGACGAGGACTCCTCCAGAGTGGAATCCGATTCCCTCTTCGAAGTTGAAGACGTCTCAAGTGTGCCTGTGGCTCTTGAGCCGAAGGTTGATGGTGTGGCGGTCAGTCTGCGATGGGAGCAGGGCAACTTGGTGTTGGCCTTGACCCGGGGAGATGGAGTCCGTGGTGATGACATCGTTCAGCAGGTCCGGACCATTCGCAACTTGCCTTTGGTCTTGCCGGCCGCCCCCGAGGTTCTCGAGGTACGGGGCGAAATCTTTATGGACGACACCTCGTTTTCTCGGTTGAACGAAGCGCGACAATCTGCAGGCCTACCGCTGTTCGCCAATGCCAGAAATGCCACCGCCGGAACTCTGAAGAGTTTGGATCCTTCAGTTGCCGCTGAGCGGCATCTTCGGTTTGTGGCTCATGGCTTGGGCGTGGTTTCAACCGCATTGGGTTCCACCTGGACCGAGTCTCGAGCTCAGCTGGAAGCCTTTGGCATCCCCGTGAATGGCCCATCGGTGCTGGCCCGAAATGCTTCTGAAGCCATCACGGAGATTGATCGGTTTGATCAACTCCGGAACACGCTTGGCTATCCAACCGACGGGGTGGTTCTTCGAGTTGATGATTTTGCCTTGCAGGACCAGCTTGGCGTCACCTCAAGAGCGCCCC
>CAXBRK010000140.1:0-5050 GCA_963978155.1 uncultured Phycisphaera sp.
GTCGGAGCGTGCCAGGTCAAACATCTGCACATGACCATGCCGTCCGCCCAAGCACAGTAGATCACCGGAAAGACCAGCACTCACGCAGGTGGATTCGCTCGTCCAATCCACCCGGCGTTGGGTGTTCGCGACAAGGTCGTAGATGATGACGCCTCTCATTCGATCACACGTTCGCAGCAAGCGTGTGCCATCCTGACTCCAGGCCAGCTGTTGGGCCTCCGAAGAGGTCACTGTTGCAGGGATGCCCTTGGGATTGGTGGGGAGCCCCAAGTCGGTTGGTGCTTTTCCGATCCGGTACGCCATCACCTGCCCGTCGACGAATTCAACCACCGCGGTTTCGGCGTCGTCCGAAAGCAGGAGTTTTTTGGCGTTCTGTGGAATTTCAAAGGTCCAAGCGGTGGTGATGTTGATGGGGTCGTTTGGTTGTTGGTCTGGAGCCTCGATGACCAAGACTTCGCACCGACCATCATTTTGTTTCACCACCAAGTGGGTTCCGAGACGGTTGAATGCGAAGGCGTTGCCCCCCAGATCGGCGGATTGTCTTCCTTCATGATCCATCAACCGGTGGGAGCCGGAGGCCTCTTGAAAAATTCGCCATCGACCATCTTGGCTGTGCAGCACGGTGTCCCGGGCGGCTTCCTCCGGGACGACGTTGGACCAGAGACGCAAATCATTGTGGATCGAGCCCGTGACCAACGAGCGCCCATCCGGAGAGATTCCAACCCGCCAGACCATGCTGGTGTGCCCGTGCAAATTCTTTCGCAGGCGCATGCCTTCTTCGTTGAGGATTCGGATGGTCCCGGTCGTGCTGGAAGTGGCCAGGATGCCAGGCTGCATCCATTCCACATCCCACTGGGCTGAGTCGGCCCAGTACCGACCAATGGGCTTGCCATCTGATCGATTCCAAAGTGCACAGGAGGCATCACTGGAGGCGGTGGCATACCGGGTGCCATCTGGTGAGTACGCCACGCCTCGGATGGGGCGATCATGGGTTTGCCGTTCGAATTGAATGTTTCCGGCCTCATCGAGTTCAATGACCCGGCCATCGTCACAGGCCGCAATGATGTGCGACCCGTCGGGTGTGTATTGAACATCTCGGCTGGCCGCATCCGAGACTTTCGTGCTCCAGACACGATTCCCGTGATCAAGATCGAAGCACTCCACGGTGCCCCAATCGTTGACACCAACCAGCCGGCTACCGTCAGGGTGGAAGTCGAGTGCCCACCACGGACCACCTCGTTTGGTGTCTTGGAAGACCACTTCACCGGCATCGGTATGAACGATCAGGCCCTCATACGACCCGCTGGCCAAAAGGCCACGGGCTTCGTGGCGGGCGTGGCCATAACTCAGTCCTGGGTTCAATATCTTCTGAATGGAGCCATTGGTGATCCGATACACCGCACCGTGGGACCACACCCAGACCGTTCCGTCGGAATCCATCAACGCCCCTTCGGTGTTGCCAACCCCACGTTCGGTTCGCAGCAGCGTGGACTTTTGGAGGTCTCCTGCCGCCAACTCCCATGCCACATCACGCTGCTCAAGTGGAATCAGTTCAAGCGAGCGGTACGCATCAGCGGTGCGACCGTCGTTGATGGCGCTGGTGGCGGCCGACAAACTCGCTTGTACTGAGGCATCAAGCACGGCATCTCGAAGGGTGGCCGTACGGAATCCAGCCAAACCGAGCAGGACGATGGCCGCCACCAGAAGGACGGCGGGTACGGGCTGGCGTCTGCTCCAAAGCGAGAATTTCACCACCGCGTTGCGGTCGAAGGTGGTGGGTTGATTGTGTTGGTACGCGTGCAGATCTTCGCTGAGCAGACGAGGGTTTGGATAACGCTCATCGGGATTGGGGGCAATGGCTCGATTCAAAACCTTTGCCAGAGTGTGTGCTCGATCGAAGTTGGAAAAATCTGAGGCGTTAACGCCATGGTTCCGTACCGAATCCACATCACGCTGGGCCAACGATGCGGCACACACCAAACCCACCGAGAAGACGTCCACTCTGGCATCGGGGGTTCGAGTGGGATCACGCTGCTCTGGCGCCATCCATCGTGGCGAACCGGCTGAAGACCGAATGCGGTGTCCATTGAACCCCAAGCCGCCCGCGCCAAAGTCGATCAAGTGGGGCTGGTGTTGCGCGTCGATGAGGATGTTGGAAGGTTTGAGATCCAAGTGCAACACACCGCGCTCATGGGCATGGGTCAAAGCTTCGGTCAGTTGGATGCAGCAAGGCACACCATCTTGGCCCGAAAGCAGTGCCTCATCGAACGCGCGGGCATCATCGATCAATTCCATACAGACCCATGGCACGTCCTGGTCGTCGAGGGAGTGGGTGCCGGCGGTAATGACTTTGGCGATCCCGGGATGGTCCAGCTTGGTCAGCGTTTCTGCCTCACGAAGGAATCGGTCGGTCGGGATGTTCTCGAAATGGCGGGTGTCGATGAATTTCATCGCCAGCTGCCGTTGCGGTGTGGCCTGATCAACCACCCAAACTTCACCAAATCCGCCGCGGCCAATCTCTCGGATCAGTTGAAATTCCCCCACCTGTTGGCCCGCCTGAAGCGCGAGCGGGGGGAACGTTTGGTAACCCGGCCCTGCAGGGACGGTGCGATCGTGCTCGGACCCGGACATAAAATCGATCATATGGGGGGGTGAACGACTTTTGGCGATGCTCGTTGGCTTCAATGGGGACATGTGTCAGAATGGTGGACATGACCTTGATTCCCGCATCGGTTGTCTGTTTTCTTTCTTTGGCCACGACCGCTGAAGTGATTCCTTTGGATGAGGTTCAGCGTGCTCTGGACGCGGGAACGGTGGGACAAACCCAAAGGGTGGTGATCAGCGAAAACGGCACCCAATGGATTTTGGATGAAGTGGGGCCTGATGTTCGCACCGAGCGGGTGATCCAACGGTCAGGTGCCGAGATGCCACTTCCCACCCCGAACGCTCGGTACTTCGTTGGGGCCGTGGATGGTGACCTTGGCTCTCGGGTGGTGTTGGGCTTTGGCCCCGACCTTCCGATGCAAGGCCTTGAAATGACGGCCGCGGGCACCCGTTGGATTTCCACGTCTCCAGAAGGGGTGCCGGGCCTTTTTGATCCTGCCGATTTCCCGGAATCTCATTTGCCTCAGCTCGGCGACTTTTGCACGGCGCTTGATGTGCCAACCAACGGAGACATCAGCAGCGAAGCCCCGCGACGAACCCCTGAGGTGGCATCGGCCATGATGGGGTCGCCTTGCTTGGAAGTGGAATTGGCCATTGATACCGATCAAGAATTTCTTGGCTTGTTTGGCGGTGATGCCGGCGCGGCGACCGCGTACGTTGAATTGCTGGTGTTGGCGATGAGTGAAATCTTCGATCGAGACGCGGGTGCTCGGTTTGCCGTGACGTACTTGAGGTTGTGGGAGGACACTGACCCATGGAGTGCGGGCAGCACTGGGGACGAGTTGTTCGCGTTCCGTGAATATTGGCTGGCCAACATGACCGAGGTGCCGCGCGACTTGGCGCACTTTCTCAGTGGACGCGGACTTGGCGGCGGCGTTGCCTGGCTGGGCGTCATCTGCAACTCGGATTATGGCTACGCCTTGAGCGCGAATTTGGCGGGTTTCTTCCCGTATCCCATTTTGGACAACAACGGAAGCAACTGGGATTTGATGGTGGTGGCCCACGAGACCGGGCACAACTGCAGCGCACCCCACACCCACAACGTCGGGATCGACCAATGTGGCTGCGATTACGGGGGCTGCCCCGGTGATCCACCGACAGACTGTTCCGTAGCTCAGCTTGGCGTGGCCACCATCATGAGCTATTGCCATCTTTGCCCTGGTGGCATTGCCAACATGCGTATGGAATTCCACCCCACCATTGAGTCGGATTACCTGATTCCCGCCGTGAACAGCGCATCCTGCCTTGTCCCTTGTCCCGAGCCATGTCCGGCCGATGTCAATGGTGACACCCAGGTGGGCTTTGACGACCTTGTGGTGGTGCTGGCGGACTGGGGTTCGTGTTCGGGCTGTGCCGCGGATATCGATGCCAGCGGTGTGGTGGATTTCAATGACCTCTTGGTCTTGTTGGGCGACTTTGGCCCTTGTGAAGATCCATTGCCGGTAGGCGTTTCCTACTACAACTTGGCTGGGACCAACCCAAGCGTGTTGCCCGACTTCAGCGGACTGACGCCCATCCTCACGGGGGAGATGTTGCAGATCAACCTGCCCAGTACTGGTGGGGCGTTCGGGACTTCGGGCTTGAGCGACGACGTGGGTGCGGTGTTTACGGGCATGATCGACTTCCCCGAAGCGGGGGTGTGGACGCTGTTCACCGAGAGCGACGATGGTTCGAAGCTGCTGGTCGATGGCGCGCTGGTTGTCGACAACGACGGTTTGCACGGCATGGTCGAAGTGGGCGGCACGATCGAAGTGACCGAGCCAGGCCCAATCGCCGTACGGGTTGAATTCTTCGAACGCGACGGAGGAGCAGGCTTGATCGTGCGTTGGGAAGGACCAAGTGTTTCGAAATCGGTGGTGCCAAGTTCCGCTTGGCGGCCGGTGGGATGAGACTATTACATGTCTTGAATTCTCAGTTCAATTTTCAACAAGTTGATGACTGGCGATGGTAGAACTTGATCCGTCTAGGAGGATTGATCATGGACTTTCTCGTTTTGGCTTGCTTGTTGTTTTGGGATGGAAATCAGCAACTTCCTGAATCAGATTGTGGGACGGTGCTCAGTGCTTCTGACTTGGCTGCTATTGATCAGCGTGTAAACGATGGCCTTTTTGAGCCCAGATCTTGGTTTGGCTTTGAAACACAAACGATTTTTGTCAAGGCCCATGTTGTTCGCTCAGACAACGGATCAGGTGGCATGACGGCAGTCCAAGTCCAAGAATCAATACATGACGCCAATTTGTTGTTTGATCAAGTTGGATTTCAGTTTGAACTGCTTGACGACATTGTGTTCATTGACAACTCGAGCTTGACTGATCTATCCACCGCAGATATTCAAACGATTCACTCGAGCGTTGCGCCACAGGTTGAGAATGCAGTCAATATTTAT
>CAXBRK010000141.1:0-5004 GCA_963978155.1 uncultured Phycisphaera sp.
TCTGAAGCCACAGGCACGACCGCTCACTTGTCCTTGAGTTGAGCCAAATACCGTTCGAGATCCAAGCGATACTTTTGCTTCAAGATAGGGGGTGCGATCCGCACTGCTCGCCGTTGCAAATTCACAGATTTTCGGATTTCTCCGGCTGCAAAAGCAATGGCTGCTTCCAAAGCCGGCCGCTCCGGATCAGAATCTGAAAGTTCTTGGCTGGCCATTTTGGTCAGAAGCTCAGCCACGTCCAGTCGACGAGCGTTTTCAGGCAGGTCTTGACCAGCGGCAATTTCACGGGCCAAATCGGCCATCAACCAATAATCGTCGCCGTACTCGGAAATCACATCTTCGATCCAGCGATACGCACGGTCGACGTCACCCTGGTCGATGGCATGCAGGCGGAAAATTTCAACCGCGGCTTGGTTCAGTACGCCTTCTCCATCTCGAAGCATTTGCATGTAATACGCCTCGGCATCTTGCCAATCGTTGTACTTGCGGGCTTCTTTGGCGGACTTCTTGAGCTTCTCACCAAAAGGGGTCAGTTCGTGGTGATACCGCCCTTTGACAAAGTCTTCGAGAAGGTCGTCCAAATCTGGGCCAGGAGCGCCAATCCACTGGATCGTTTTCTTGCCATCCACCAAGAAAACTGTGGGCAAACGATCTTTACGAGAGGTTTTGTCCACCCAATTGCGAAAGGTGTTTTTCCCTGAATCGGAGGCCACAGGGAACGTCGTAAGGCTGGCATACTCGCCAAGGAAGCGGTCCAAATCGGCCGTGCCTTCTTTGCAGATTCCCACGACTTGCAATCCACGGCTGGACCAGATGTCATGAATTCGGCTGATCTCTTTCATCCACAACCCACAGGTTGAGCAGGAGTCAGGCTTCACGCCAAAGAAATACACCAAAAGAGGTTGCTCGGCTTCAATCCGGAATGTGTCGTCGTCTCGCTCCTCGCCTTGAATGGCCGGACGTATCCATGCCGAAGTTTGTATTTGGGGCATAGCCGTGCCTGGCTTGACTTGGTTGGATTGGGCAAGAACAGGGCTGGTCAACAGCAAGAGTGCGAGCATGAAACGGGTCATGATGAGAGGCCTCCAAGAGATAAGGCATGATAAAGCATTCTGGGGCTTATTTTTCCGCGACTGCGGCAAGTCCGGGCATTGGGGATCCTTCCAACATGGCCAAACTGGCCCCGCCACCGGTGGAGACGTGGCTGACCCGTTCGGCAACCCCCAGCAACTCAGCTGCTGCCGCGGTGTCTCCCCCACCCACAATGCCGGTTGCGGCCCCTTCAGAGGCGCGAGCCACGGCT
The DNA here is from genome assembly GCA_963978155.1 of uncultured Phycisphaera sp. Classification (GTDB taxonomy): domain Bacteria; phylum Planctomycetota; class Phycisphaerae; order Phycisphaerales; family SM1A02; genus UBA8653. The sequence continues at coordinate 1,304 of CAXBRK010000141.1, forward strand.
TCACCCACCGCCGCCGTTCCAGTACGGAATGCCTCCCACTCAAAGACGCCCATGGGGCCATTCCACACGATGGTCTTGGCTGCGGCCAGCACATCAGCGAAGGCTTGGCAGGTTTCGGGGCCGATATCAAGACCCATCAGGCCATCAGGAATATCTCCGGACACGATGGAGGCCTCGGCGTCTTTGCTGAATTCAGCGGCGACCACATGATCGGTGGGCAAGAGCACCGTCGTACCGGCTGACTCGGCCTCTGCCAGCATGTCACGACACGCCTCCAAGATGTCCTCTTCGCAGCGACTCGCACCAATCTTGCCCCCGCGCGCAGCGAGCAGCGTGTACGCCATCGCCCCACCCACCAACATGGTGTCGACTTTGCCCGCCAAATTTCGAATCGCGGGGATCTTGTCGGAGACTTTGGCCCCTCCCAAAATGGCCACGAAACCACCAGTCTCCTTGGCATCAGCGAGCCGGAGCCCAAGGTATTCCACTTCTTTGGCCATCAAGCACCCCAAGAGTTTGGGACGTGAACCCATGGCCTCGGGAACCGCAACCATGGACGCGTCCGCTCGGTGCGCGGTGCCAAATGCATCGGTGCAATATGCATCGGCCATCCCGGCCAGGATGCTGGCAAACTCCGGATCGCCTTTCTTCTCCCCTTTTTCAAAGCGGAGGTTTTCGAGCAACACAACTTCCCCGGGCTGCAGCTCTCCGGCGGCAGCAACCGCTTCAAGTGAAGTCGGCAATGGTCCCGGAATCACCACCGGTCGGCCCAGCAACTCCGACAGCCGATCGGCAACTGGGCCCATGCTGAGAGCGGGCTCGTGGCCCTCCCCCTTCGGCCGGCCGAGGTGGCTCATCAAGATGACGCTGCCACCACCGTCAAGAATGGCGTGAATTGTTGGAAGAGCGCCCTGAATGCGACGATCGTCCGTCACTTGACCGTTTTCATTGAGTGGAACGTTGAAGTCAACTCGAACCAAAACACGGGAACCAGAAGGGTCAAATTCTCGAATAGAACGGTATTCCGACACGGTGGGCCTCCTCAAAGGTCAATCGCACAGGATATCCGGACTTGGTGATTGAGATTGACCGTTTCTGCGTGGCGAACCCCCAGTCTGGTCCTAGTCTGGTACATCTAGGAATCTCGAAGAATTTTGTGTTCTGAGAGTTATGAATTCTTCTTGAGGAGGAAGATCGTGAATAGCCGCGTTGTTGCCAGTTTTGTCGCCTGTTCTGCTGCTCTCGCTTCGGCAGGATGGTTCGCAGATTTCGATACTGCACCGAGCTCCGATCTTGGTTTGGCCGAAGGCCTTGACGCAAATCCACTCGGAGGCAACCCCGATGTCGTGGTTTGGGACTTGCAGTCTTTTGCCAACTACACCCCCTCAGGCGGCTACCACGCCTACGCCTTGGGCACCACGTCGTGCAATCAAGGTGATGTGCCTCTGCTGTGGCAATCCAGCACCAACCTCCACCCGGTGATCGGTCAAAACATGTACCGCTGGAAGGATGGACGCTTTGAACAATTGGGCATGGGGTGGTTGAAGCACGGCTTCTACGCCCTTTCGCTTTCAGACTGCGGACCATGCCAAGGCACCGACGGGACCACCCTCGGTATCGATTGCTCAGACCCTTACACCGCCAGCCGCAATGGCTCTCAGGGCGGCTTGGGTCCCAAGTATCAGGTGAACGCCACCACCGGTTACTTCCCCTACCCACCTGCCAACCCGTCTTACTCCGGATCAACCGCCCGACGCTGCCGCGTGCCATCATCGGATGTGCTTCCTTCTGAGAATCCGGGTGCGGTGTACTTCATGGAAGGCCAATACATCTGTCCGGATGATTCGCCTGATGACACCGGCGATGCGTCCAACAATTCTTCTCACCGCCAGTTGAACATGGACTCTTCCGGAGCCATTTCCAGCTTTGCTGGCCCCACCATTCAAGAGCTTCCCGCCATCGCATCGTGGGACGACTTGGATCCTGAAGTGGACCTGCATGAAATCGAAATCCCTGGCGAAGGCACCATTTGGTTTGGTTCTCGCGTGTTTGACGAAGGCGATGGCACCTTCCGCTACGAGTACGCCATCTTCAACTTGAATGTGGATCGTTCGATCGGTGCCATTCGAGTCCCCTGGAGCGATGGCAACCCGCTGAACTCGAGCACCCACAAGGCTCCTGAGTGGCACTCCGGAGAACAGTTCTCCAACACGGGCTGGTCGATGACGACTGGTGGCGGCGAAATGGTCTGGAGCTCAGAACCATTCGCGTCCAATGAAATGGCCAACGCCGTCCGCTGGGGCAACTTGCAAAACATCACCATTGTGACCACCGCGCAACCCGAGGCGGGCACCGTCACCTTGGACATGTTCAAGCCCGGCGACTTCCCCTCGCTGTTCGTGGACACCCAAGTTCCCGGAAATTCGACGGTCGCCATCAATTTCCCTTCGGGCACCCCTGACGCACTGTCTCCGACCGACGGTACAGAACTGGTCATGGAGGTCACCCCCCTCGAAGTCATCCCAGCACCCAACACCGGCAAGCTGCACGTGACGCGTTCGAACAGCACCGTGGAAGTGTTTGACATGGTGGAATCACCCGCCAACCGGCACAGCATCCTGTTCTCCGAAATCGAGTGCTTTGAAGAAGTGAGCTACTTCTTCTCGGTGGACACCACCAGTGGCGACCGCATCTACTGGCCAGGAGGTGGAGACACCCCACCAGAACTGGACTATCAGTACGCCGCGAAGGGACTAACCGAAGTCCAAATTCCATTCAACGACGACTTTGAATCTGACCAAGGCTGGACCGTCTCTGGAGACGCTTCCGCCGGGACTTGGCTTCGAAGCAGCCCGGTGAGTGGTTGCACCTACGGAAGCCCAAGCGGAACCGCAAACGGATCGGAAACCGCTTTCTTGACCGATGATTCGTCGTGCAACATCGATGTTGACGGTGGTCAGACGATCCTGACCTCCCCCGCCATGGATGCGAGCTCACCAGAGTCGCGTTTGCACTACACCCGTTGGTACGACTGCATCTTCGGACCAGTGGTTGGTGACGACACCTTCGTGGTCGAGCTTTCCTCGGATGACGGTGCCACTTGGATCGTGGTCGAAGAGATCGACTCCAGCAACCCGGAAGCTGACGGTGGCTGGGTCAACAAAGTGCTCCGTGTTGCCGACTATGTCGAAAACACCACCGCACTTCGCGTTCGGTTCACCGCCCAAGACTCGGGCAACAGCTCGATTGTCGAAGCTGGCGTGGACTCTGTCTTTGTTCGAGCTGAGCTTTGCGAAGACGCGCCCTCGTGTCCGGCGGACTTCGACAATTCCGGCTCCGTAGACTTCCCTGACTTGTTGTCGCTGCTCTCCTCTTGGGGTGACTGCATCGGCTGCGACACTGACCTCAATGACTCTGGCACCGTGGACTTTGAAGATCTCCTTCTGGTCTTGTCTGCCTTCGGTACCTGTCCCTGATTCCTAAGGAACCCCCCATGCGATCATCATTTGCTTTTCTTGCGGCCGGAAGTTTGGCCATCACCGCACTCGGTCGATTGGTCGACTTTGACTCTGCCCCAGAAGCCAACATGGCCACTGGCGGCAACCTGACCGCAGAACCCCTTGGCGGCGGCAACCCCGACGTGATTGTTTGGGACCTCCAGTCGTATCAGAACTACACGCCTTCCGGTGGCTATCACGCCT
>CAXBRK010000142.1:0-4949 GCA_963978155.1 uncultured Phycisphaera sp.
TGGGGCGGCGTTTCTTGTCCCACCGCCAGCGACGAGCAGAGCAGAACAAGCAATACAGGAAGGTCCTGAAGCGCGGTAGAGAGCGTGTCATTTTTCACACGAAGATCGTAGCCAATACACCTGATCAACCACACAGGATTCTGGTCCGGATCACCCTTCATACGAAAAGGAAACATGAAGCCAATGGGGAACGGGCTTTGAAAGCGTCTTAAGCACACCCTCAAACGGTCCACATCCCCCCGAAGACAAGAACGTCAATGATCAACGCTATGAACAATCCAACTGGAAATAGAAGTCCAGAAGCCAAAGCAAAACCTACGTTTCGAACCGATTTCCGCCTGGGCTCACGCTTCACCATGCTGATCGCGGTGCAGATCAGAGACAAGATGCCGAGTGGTACGCATATGTATAACCAAGGCCACAAAAAGATTTCTGGTAAGAACATGGAGCTCAACAAGGAGCCCGCACCAACCACAGAATGAACAAACGAAATCCAAGTCCCCAATCCACCCAGAATCCAGCCGTAATAGGAAAATGAAGACTGGTACACCGCCAACTTGGTGGAACCACACTCCGGGCAAGGGTGGTCGGCTTCAGGCAATCCAACCTTGGAATAGCCGCAGACACAAATAGGCTCTTCTGGCGGAAGATCTGGCTGGTTTGGTTCTTGCATCAATGGGGAGACTTTCTTGAAGACACACCGTAGCTGCTTCTTATTCAGCCGTAGTCGCGCCTAGCCTTGAACATGGCTGATGCATCAAAAGTGGCATGGATGGTGTACCCCCACCAGTTGTTTGAACCCAAACATCTTGGTTCGGTACCGGGCCCACTCTTTCTGATCGAGGACGGCCTCTTTTTCGGGGATCACATCCAAGGGTGGACACCCCACAAGCAAAAGCTGTGGCTGCACCGATCCTCGATGAAGCACTACGCCCAAGAACTTGCCCCAATCTGCAAAGACATCGAATACCGAGACCACGTCCCCGGCCAAGACATGACCGCCTTGGTGCTCGAGGACATCGCCAAGCGCGGTCACCAAGCAGTGGCATGCTTCGACCCCCACGACTATCTCCTGAAGCGACGGCTGGAACGACACGCCGCCCAGCACAGTCTCGAGGTGCAGTGGCACGACGCGCCAATGTTCCTCAACACCACCGCCATGAATTCGGCGTATCGAGAAGAGAAGTCGCGCTGGTTCATGGCCGACTACTACAAGTTCCAGCGGCGACGGCTGAACATGTTGATGGACGGCGAGGAACCGGCGGGCGGGCAATGGAGCTTTGACGAAGACAACCGCAAGAAGGTGCCCAAGGCCATGCTGTCCGAGATTCCCGAACTGCCCGCAGTGGACTTCGGTGAGATCGAAGAAGACGCCCGGAAGCACGTGGAAGAAAACTACCCCGCAGCGCCCGGCAACCTCAACCACCTGTGGTACCCCACCACCCGCGAGCAAGCCAGTGTTTGGCTGCAACGGTTCCTCGACGAACGGTTCAACTTGTTTGGCCCCTACGAAGATGCCATCGTCAAGAACGAAAACTGGCTGTGGCACAGCGTGCTCACCCCTTCCCTCAACATTGGTTTGCTGACCCCAGAGTTCGTGGTGGAAGAAGCCATCGCCTTCGCCGAGAAGAACGACGTCCCCCTCAACTCACTGGAAGGCTTTGTTCGTCAAATCGTGGGCTGGCGTGAATTCATGCGGGCCACCTACGAAGACCTAGGCGTGAAGATGCGAACCACCAACCATTGGGGACACACCCGGAGCATTCCCGCATCCTTCTACGACGGTACGACGGGCATTGGCCCCATTGACAACACCATCCATCGCATTCTGGACACCGGGTACTGCCACCACATCGAGCGGCTCATGGTGCTGGGCGGATTCATGTTCCTCTGCGAATTTGATCCCGACGAAATCTACCGGTGGTTCATGGAAATGTTCGTCGACAGTTACGACTGGGTCATGGTGCCCAACGTCTACGCGATGAGCCAGAACGCCGACGGCGGACTGATCACCACCAAGCCTTACTTTTCAGGTTCCGCCTACGTCAAAAAAATGAGCAACCACCCCACCGGACCGTGGACTCAAACCTGGGATGGTCTGTACTGGCGCTGGATCGATGACCACCGAGAGAGCTTGGCCAAAAATCCACGGTGGTCGATGATGTGCGCCATGTGCAAAAAGATGGATCCCGAGAAGTTGAGCGCACACCGCCAAGCCGCGGATGCGTTCCTCGCGCAACTTTGACGCCAAAGCGAATCCACCCTGTCCACCGTCTATAGTTCCCGCATCGACGGAGTTGGATGCGTCATGCACATTGGTCTTCTCAAAGAAACCGGATTGGAAACCAGAGTGGCCCTGGTCCCTCGGTCCCTGAAGAAGCTTCAGGCCGCCGGGTTCACCGTGACGGTGGAATCAGGCGCTGGCGCATCCTCCGGCCACCACGACGCCGAGTACACCGACGCCGGAGCCAAAGTCGGCTCCCGGGAGGACGTCCTGAACTGCGACGTGGTCGTGGGTCTGCATTTTCCCTCCGAGGATCACCTGCGACCGGGCACCATCTTGGTGTGCGTGGCCGATCCTTTCCGCCACCCCCAGCGGGTTCAGGACTGCTGCACCAACACCATCACCTTGCTTTCGCTCGACGTGATCCCGCGTCGGCTCACCAACGCCCAAGGGATGGATGTGAATTCCAGCCAAGACGCGCTGCATGGGTACCAAGCCGTGGTGCATGGCGCGTCCATGTTGCCCAAAGCCATTCCCATGCTGACCACCGCAGCCGGTTCGGTTCGCCCGGCCAAAGCGTTGGTGATGGGGAGCGGGGTCGCCGGACTGCAAGCCATCGCCACCGCGAATCGCATGGGGTTCTCCGTTTCTGCTTCGGATGTGCGTCTGTCGGCGGCCACCCAGATCGAATCGGTGGGCGGCCGCTTCATTCGCGTGGATGGGATGGAAGACCACGAAGACGCTTCGGGGTACGCGAAGCCGCTTTCGGAAGAGGTGTTGGCCCAATTGAATGAAGCGGTGGCCAACGAAGCCGAGCGTTCTGATTTGATCATCACCAGCGCCCGCATCTTTGGGCAGAAGCCACCGCAAACGCTTTCCGCTGCCGTGGTCGAACGGTGCCAACCCGACACCGTCATTGTCGACCTCAACGCCGACATCGGTGGCAACTGTGCCCTGACCGTCCCCGATGAAACGGTGGTTCGGCCGAACGGCGTCAAGATCGTGGGCGAAGAACACCTTGCCCGCCGAATCCCCAAAACCGCCAGCGCCTTCTTTGCCAACAACGTCACCGAACTGCTGTGTTCGCTGTGCAAAGAAGGCACACTGGTCTTGGCCGAGGACAACCCCATCCTGACCGGTCCCCCCGAAGGCGATCCGCTGCACGTGCCAGACATGGGCGGCGTGCTGGTCTGCCACAACGGGAACGTGCCCCACCAACACACCCGACTGCAAGGTCTTTTGCCATGATCGATCCGTCGCTCTTTTTGCTGAACCTCACCCTCTTTGTGCTGGCCATCTTTTTGGGGGTGGAGCTCATCAACAAAGTGCCGGCCACCTTGCACACCCCTTTGATGAGTGGGGCCAACGCGGTCTCGGGGATCAGTGTGATTGGCGCGCTGTTCAGCACCCAAATCGTGATGCAAGACGGTGAACGATCGGTGGCCAGCCTGCTCGCCGGGCTCGCGCTCATGCTGGCCATGGCCAACGTCGTGGGCGGGTTCGCGGTGACCCACCGCATGCTCAACATGTTCAAGAAGAAGAGCTAGGGAGACGCGCTGATGTGGATTCCCTTCGGATACTTGATCGCCGCGGTGCTCTTCATTTTGGGCTTGAAGAAGCTCAGCCACCCCCGCACCGCCCCGCTGGGCAACCGCCTGTCTTCGCTGGGCATGGCGGTGGCCATCGGCACGGCCCTCGTGCAAATGGAATTTGGCACGGGACCGATCACCAATTGGAATCTGATCCTGCTGCCCATGGGCGCGGGTGCGTTCATTGGTCTGGTGCTTGCGTGCAAAGCGAAAACAACCTCCATGCCCGAACTGGTGGCGCTGTTCAACGGCTTCGGCGGCGCTGCTTCCGCGCTGGTGGCCTCGGCCGAATGCTGGAAATTCGTCGAAGCGTCTGAACTTGCCCTCCCGGACCCCTTCACCAAAACCATCGCGTTCGGGGCCGCCGGATTCTCCGCCATCATTGGTTGGTGCACCCTCACCGGCTCGTTGCTGGCGGTGTTGAAGTTGTTGGGTGGCGTGTCCATCTTTGGGAAATGGTGGGCCGCACCCACCTGGGGCCCGGCGTGGCTGAACGTGGTCAAGGTGCTCTTGGTCGCATTGGTGGTGGTCTTGACCGTGGCCTTGGTGAATGACCCGCGCGACGCGCGTTGGCCGATTCTGCTTTTGGCGTCTTCAAGTGTGCTCGGCGTGCTGTTGGTGTTGCCCATCGGTGGCGCGGACATGCCGGTGGTGGTTTCGCTGCTGAATTCGCTCTCTGGGATCGCCGCCGCCTTCACTGGTTTCATCATCAACAACCCCCTGCTTCTGGTCGCCGGCTCGTTGGTGGGTGCTTCTGGCTTCATCTTGACCATCGTGATGTGCAAGGCGATGAACCGAACGTTGACCGGCGTGCTCTTCCAGCCGTACACCGCGCACGCTTCCGAAAAGCTCACGCGAACCAAAGTGGGTTCCGATCCCGAAGAAGTGGCCATGGTCTTGGACGGAGCGCGGAAAGTCATCATCGTGCCCGGCTACGGCATGGCGGTCTCCCAGTCGCAGCATGTGGTGAAGGAATTTGCCGAGCTGCTGGCCCAGAAGTACGACATCACGTCGCCGTTGCATCTCACTCCTATGGCCACGTGTTACTCAATCTCCAAAAACTGGATTGAAGGTGCACACCACGGCACTCTCCCTTCTTGACCTCCCTTGACACTTCTCGTTCCACGGTACACGTG
>CAXBRK010000143.1:0-4934 GCA_963978155.1 uncultured Phycisphaera sp.
CTGGTTGTGGTTTGTTCGATCAACCAAGGGGTTCGACCTTGGGTGGGCTGAAGTCCAAACATCATGAATCCAGCGGTATTGACCGGACGTGGCAACCGGTTGCGTCTTTCGTACTCCGCCAGCAGGACGGGTTCGACTTCTTGAATGGCTTCTGGGGCCAGCCAGCCGGCCAATCGATCCGAGGGGCGATCGTGTTGGATGGGATCGTTCGAATACGACTGGCTCAATAGAAGAACGGTGAGCATCATGCATTCTCTCTTCGGGAAAATCGGGCCACAAACAAACCTGGCCCAGCCGCATTGGGGTCAGGTCGCAACGGTCGAGAATGAGCGAGATCAAGCGGGCAGTGTTTGGTCCACTCCTTCAGTTGATCGGCAGAAAACCCAAGATGACGGTGGGCCATGAGCTCTCGGTATTCCTTGCGTTCATGGGGCGTCATATCGACCACCACGAGCGTGCCCTTTGGCTTCAAGATCCTTGCGGCTTCGTTGACTGCTTTTTGCGGATCTTCCAGATGGTGAAGAACCAAAAGGATGAAAGCCACATCAACACTCGCGGTTTCAAGGGGAAGTGATTCCAAATCGGCCGCGTGAAAGTCAACATTTTCGGTGTCTTCGAGCCGCTTTCGTGCCGCCCGCAGCATGGCCGGCTCCCGGTCCACGGCAATTACTTTTTTCACGCTTGCCGCGAGCAAACTCGCGGCGTCACCCGTACCGCAGCCCAAGTCAGCAACCGTCCACGAAGGATCGGCCAATGCGGCCAGGGCTTCGGCGGTGAACGCTCGGCCAAACAGTTGGGTGCGAATCTGGTCCCATTCACCACCTACGCGGCCAAAAAATGCTTCTGCATTCCGGGCCCGCTCGGCCAGTACCGAAGAGAGGCGACGGTCGTCTTCTTCCAGCTGCACACTGTGACCCAAACCTGCTCGTGCGCTTTGCCACAAGCCCTTCAATGGCTCTGGGAGTGGATCGTCGGCGAGTCGGTGCAGGTGGGCGGTGCCTACCGAGCGTCGACTGAGCCAACCCGAGTCCATGAGTGTTTTCAAATGTCGAGAGGCTGTGGACTGGGGCAACTGGAGTGCGGAAGCAATTTCACCCACGGAAAGTTCAGCGCGCTCGAGAAGCCGAAGCATCCGCAATCGACCTGAATCGGCCAAGGCGGAGAGTGCGGGAATCAGAGCGGTTCGATCGTGTTCCATCGGGGGATCACAGCCCCGGCGGCACGGCCAAAGTTGGTCCAAGAATCAATCCGTATTCCTCAGCTTTGGCCAAGACGCGAGGATCTTCTGGAGCAAGACCATACGCTTGCCGTGTTCGATACTTGGCGGTGCTTTCGTCATCTTGGACTTCAGCCAAGTCGATCGCAGCGAGGTACGCCTCAAGGCATTTCACATCTTGGTCAAGCGCTTGTTCGATTCGTCGGGCGCTGAGGTCAACATCGCCGGTCAAGGTGGCGTACTTGGCACCACGGACGGCGTCCAGAGCCGACTGGGTGCTCCATTCATCGAGTCGCGCGAACATCTTGTTCCATGAGGAACGGCCTGCTCGGTACTCACACTCCGCCCATGTGTCACGCACTTGCAGATTTTCTTGTTTCAACGAGATGGCAATCTTGATGTGCCCGCGGGCTTCAACATTCGCTTCGGCTTGATTCAAATCAAGCAGTGTCCGAGCGGTGTCGAATTTGGCCCGCCAGTCGCCTGGGTATCGCAGAGCAACCACTCGGTACAGCTCCGAGGCGGACTGAGCATCACCTTCCAGTTCGGCTTCACTGGCTTTCTCGTAGAGCACGGACTTGGGCATGTTCTCTGGGGCAACATTGCACCCCAAAAGGCCAAAGGTGCATCCGTACGCGAGAGTGGATCCCAAAATGAAACGAGCAGCTGCAGTAGTCATGCGTTCCATGATACGACGCTCAACCCGGGGCCATGCCATCAACGGCTTCCGGGGGGGCGAAGAAAAACCCCGGGAAGCCCGGGGTTGATTCATTCGTATGACAGGTTGACGGTGGACGGGTCAGTCCAGATCAGCGATCAAGCCGTCAATGGCCTCGCCCAAACGACCCTCAAGGTCATAGGTGCCGTTCGCGATGGCGTCTCGCAAGGCGGGGACGGGGTCGTATCCGGTGGCCTCGTCAGAGAGGGCTTTGGAGACCAAGGCGGCTTGGTCCGAGAACTCAATGCGGTCGCCTTGTTTGGTATTTGGGTTCTCGGACGCTGGGGAAATGCTGCTTCGATTGGTGGACGCTGCAGCTTGTCCTGTCCGGTCGATGGAACCCGAATAGCCGGATCCCACCCCTGGATTGAATGCAATATCTGACATGAAAACTCCTTCGCAACAATGCAGCCTTGACTTTCGCTTCAAGGCCCGTGGAAGCTTTCGCACGGCTTCCACATCAAGAACATCGGCGGGGCGTTGTTGAGTTCTTGAACTTTCGACAATCATTCTCTCGAATCGTTGGCTTGTGGTTGGCGTATGGTGAAGGAATCTCATGAAAGCTTCCAAAATCATGCTGTTCTCGGTCCTTGTGTTGGGTCTGCTTGGTTGCTCGGCGCCACAAACGTCCGAGAACACCAGCCCACTGATTCGGAGCCAGACCCCTTCAGAGCCTCAGGAACGCCTTTCTGTGGTTTGGGGCGTCTTGCTGAACACCTTTGATGGCTTGGGCCATGAGATGGCCGCCCAGCGCATGGCGCAAACTTGCCGTTCAATGTCGCCAATTCTGAACAACACGTGGATTCACTCCAAGCGCCGGGGTTCATCCGTGCTGATTGGGCGGTTCCGCACCGCAGACGATCCTGCTGCCCGGCGCCTGCTCAGCGAAGTCCGAACCATCGAAAGGAATGGTCGATCGGTCTTCCCTCGACCCATGCTGGTTCGGATTGATCTCAGAAAACGTCCAGAAGATTTTGGGGAGATGGAACTCCTCCGGGTCCGAGGTTCGTTTCCAGATCAGACGCTCTACACCTTGCAGGTCGAAGTGTGGAGTGATTTTGGAACGGGTGAACTTTCAGCCGCGCAGGTTCGGGCTCGGGCCGAAGAAGCCTGCGCTCGATTGCGCCGCGAAGGTTGGACCGCGTATGTTCACCATGAAGTTGATCGAGTGATTTCTTCCGTCACCGTTGGGCTGTACGACAACCGGTCGATTGATGCCGAAAGCGGTCTCGATTTGGATGCAGCGTTGATTCGGGCTCGAAAGAGATTCCCCCACCATTTGGTCAATGGTGAAGAGTTGCAGGAACCAATCGATCCTCGTCGACCAGGCTTGGGGACCCGACGTCAGGCACCACAGTTGGTGGAAGTCCCCAAGTTGTAAGGCTGGTCTTCAACGACTCTTTTGGATGTTCGCTCGGCGAATGTCTCTCCCGCAAATCGCCGGAGTGCATGATTTTCCGCGTGATCTTCCGCCCACCAGACTGCAGGCGGACTCTGGCAAAGCCAAGCAACTTCCGTCATCCAAGCAACACACTGGAGTCAGGCAAGTTGCTGCATTCGCACAGCCAGGTTCCCCGAAGCCTCCTGCACTCAAGCACTGATCCGGGGACAAAGTGCGACATGATCGGTCGGGAAGGCAACAAGTAATGATGGGGTTGCATTCGACGGCGAGTGCTTCACAGGTTGCCAAATATGGATCACCGTTGGGTGGTTGCAGTTGACACTGGAATTGCCCCCCAAGTTCAGCACAGTCACGCAAATTGTGTTCCGTGCATCGTCCGTCGGGCAAACAGCAAGGGCCAGGGGGGTTGTCGAACGTGGGATTGTCCAGCAGGCAGTCACAGTCTTCCCCCGGGGTGCCCCAAGTTGATCCGCGGCACTGCCGGCAATCTGCTTCCAAGACACCTTCTTGGCAACCATAGAACTGGGTTTCACACACCGAGACGGGGCGGCATGAATCAGAAGCACAAGACACACAATCGCCAAGCCAGCGTCCGCCTAGGGCATGGCAATCCAGTTCGTCCAACGGCGCACATTCTTCCACCGGACCACACAGGCAACAGGCACCTTGTTCCCCACACGGTGCGACCGAACAATCGCTGCAATCGCCAAGCCACGTTCCTCCCAAATCAGCGCAGCCGCTCAAAGTTGCCGTTTGGCATGGTTCGTTACATATACAGCAGGCGCCAAAGGCAGCCGCGGTGATCTCTGCGCAAACTGCACAGTCTTCAACCCACTGGCCGTCCAAATTAATGCAATCGCTTTCTCGATTGAGATCAACACATGTTCCGTCACAGAGAACGCATGCTTGCAAAGGAACACAGCCGCTCGCGCACGTGCTGCAGGGCCCCAGCCATTGCCCGCTCAACTTTGAACAGTCTGCCTCGGTGGTATCTGGGAGGCACATCGAACCACAGTCGAGGCAGCATGAGCCAGTCGGAACACATGATGGCAAACAAGGCGATTCTTGTCCTGACCAGGCCCCACCAACCGCGGCGCAACTTGTTTCACTCGTAAGAGAACAGCTGCCATCGCAGAGACAACACCCCCCCAAAACTTCAAAGGTGGTGGTGATTCGAACTTCCAATTCACCCAGAACGGGGTATTGAGAGAATTCAATGCTTCCTGGAGCGGTGTATTCCGCCAATGAACGTGCAAAGACGTCTAAGGGCCAGGCGGGATCAATGACAACAACTTCGCCTTCGCTTTGGAAAGTTCCGCCAAACGTGCAACTTTCAAGGGGGGGGAGACAATCCCCAGGGCAGCACTGAATGAGCTGATTTTCAGCAACAAATGGAGTCCCATCGAGCAACATCTCGGTCAGCAGGACCGCATCGGTTGAGATGGGGCTGTCCCCGAGATTGCGAAGCCGCAGTGCTGTCCACGTTCGGCCTTTGATTTCCACGATGGTGGAGAGGGGCACTCGGTACCCACCGCGGTCATCAAACGGGGGGGCGGCCAGTTCTTGATTCCCTGGTAAACCCCAAGGCCCTCGCACGA
>CAXBRK010000144.1:0-4864 GCA_963978155.1 uncultured Phycisphaera sp.
GGGCAGTATATCGCGCTGGGGCTCGATGGACGTGTGGCGGAAGACGTGGCGGTCGAGATTCAATTGGCCCGAGCCGTCTTTTTGGAGCGATTCGCCGAATTGGATGCGAATGCGAGAGCATTCCTCACGGGCGTGCTGCCCCAAAATCAGATGCCAGCAGCGTTGTCGGCTCAGATTTCGGACGACCCAGACCGTTGGGTGCGGGTGATGTACTTGCTCAACCATGTGGCAGATGAATTTGATCCGGCGCTGAATCGAGCACGCAATGCATCGGAGCCACTCCTGCAGCTCACGGCAGAAGTGGTTGATGGTTTGATTGGGTTGATCAGAGAGATTGAGGGTTGATCAGGGGTCAACAACGCCGAGATCGGCGACGGAAAAGAGGGCTTCGAATTTCAATCCCGCCGCTTCGATGTTTTCTCTCGCGCCTTCTTCACGATTGATCACACTGATGACGCCACTGACTTGAGCGCCAGCTTTTTGCAACACTTCCACTGCCTCAAGCGCTTGGCCTCCCGTGGTGGCCACGTCTTCCAAGAAGACCACGCTCTCGCCCGCTTTGAGGTCACCCTCAATCCGCTGCCCGGTCCCATAGGTCTTCCGTTCACCGCGAACGAAGACTGACGGCAATCCAGTGGCCAACGATGCGGCCGCCACCAGAGGAATACCACCCAACTCGGCCCCCGCCAGACGCTGGGTTCCCTCGGGAATCCGCTCCCGGAACATTTGGGCCAACGGCTGCAAGATTTCGGGTTTGGTTGAGAACCGATACTTGTCCAAGTAGTAGTGGCTGGTCCGACCGGAGCGGAGGGTGAATTCACCTCGGAGCAGTGAGGCGTCAGCAATGAGGCGGGCAAGGTCTTCGAAGGTGGGAAGGGTGGTCATGTTGAGCGAATCATACGATCCCAGCCACCGATGGTCGGATGACAGGTAGCATGAATTCGTGGTTGCCGTCTGCTTCTATTTCCAGGTCCACCAGCCGTTCCGTTTGCGGAACTACTCGGTTTTTGCGAACGATCCGTTCTACTTTGACAACGAAGCGAACGAGGCGATTCTGCACAAGGTTGCTGACAAGTGCTACCGACCGGCGACCCGACTCTTGCTGGATTTGGTTCGCCGGCATGAGGGCCGTTTTCGAATCTCATTTGCGATCACCGGGACGGCCCTCGAGCAGTTTTCTCGCTGGACCCCAGACTTGATTGATCTGTGGCGGGAGCTGGCGGAAACCGGGGCGTGCGAATTCATGGCCGAGACGAGTCACCACTCGCTGTCTTTCCTCTACGACCAAGAAGAGTTCCGGGCCCAAGTCAATGATCATGTGGCGTTGATGCAATCCACCTTCGGGGTCACCCCCTCCTTCTTCCGGAATACCGAGTTGACCTACGACAACCGGTTGGCGGATTGGCTGAAAGCCGACGGCCGATTCCGTGGCGTGTGCTGCGAGGGAGTGGATCGCCTCTTGGGTGATGGACGCAGCCCAAATTATGTCTACGGACCTCCGGGCACTTTGGCCGCCGGGGGCAAGACGCCGCTTGGGGTGTTGTTGAAAAATTACCGCTTAAGCGACGACGTCGCTTTCCGTTTTTCCGATCGGGGTTGGTCCGAATGGCCCCTTCGAGCAGAAACTTTTGCGGGTTGGCTCAATCGCATCAACGGCGATGGCCACCTGTGCAACCTCTTCATGGACTACGAGACATTCGGTGAGCACCAGTGGGCAGAGACTGGCATTTTCCCGTTCTTGGAAAAATTGCCGGAAGCGGTGTTTGATGTGAATCCTGGTCAGAATGAATTCGTGACCTGCACGGAGGCCGTCGATCGATTCCCCGCGGTGGGGGATTGGGATGCGCCTGAGATGATCTCTTGGGCCGATTCTGAGCGAGATCTGACCGCGTGGTTGGGAAATCCCATGCAGCGGAATGCTGGTCAAGAGCTGTATCGACTCCGGCCGGCCATCTTGAAGCGCCACGAAGCTGGGGACGAACACATTTTGGAAGACTGGCGCAAGCTCACCACCAGTGATCACTTGTACTACATGTGCACCAAATACTGGGCCGATGGCGACGTGCACAAATACTTCAGCCCCTATGACTCGCCCTATGACGCCTACATCACATTCATGAACGTGCTCGACGCCTTGAAGCGTCGGACCCAATCATGATGGGACATTGGCGGTTCGGACGTTCAACTCGCTGGGCCGCGAGATGACGTCGTAGTCATCGGTAAGTCGCAAGGGCAGCACCCGTTGGGCCTCCGCGCCTCCTTGGCGCAAACGCAGCTTCATGGTCAGTTCGCGGGCTTCGAGGTCGGCGGGCAGTTGGCAAGGGACGGCCACGAAAAAATCTCGGATCGGGCGTCGACTCGTATCGTCGAAGGTGAACCAATCTTCTTCGTGCAGCAATTGTCCTTTCGCATCAAACACTTCAAGTCTGGCCTCGAAGTCATAGTGGTAGCCGTTGTCTTGTTGGGTGTATTGAAAACGATCAAGTT
Organism: uncultured Phycisphaera sp.; assembly: GCA_963978155.1. Taxonomy (GTDB): domain Bacteria; phylum Planctomycetota; class Phycisphaerae; order Phycisphaerales; family SM1A02; genus UBA8653. The sequence continues at coordinate 2,488 of CAXBRK010000144.1, forward strand.
CGGCGTACAACACGAACGTGGGGTTGGGGCGGTACAGCTTCACGGGGTCCGCGGGAAGCAGCGGCTCGTACCGTCCAAAGTCCGCCACACTTCCGCAGGCCACCATGGTTGGAATCCGCAAAGCCGATTGCTCATCGAGCCGGTCGGCCAAGACCCGGGCCGCCCGAGCAGTGGTTTCTGGGTCGTTGGGATCCAGCTCGCGGAGGAATCTCGCCAGAAGTTCAATCCATTCGCGATCGCGGGTGCCCAAATCAGCCAACAGATCGGGATCGGGTCGAGACATGGGGTCTTCGATCAAGCCGCGGGCGATGGCGCCCATGATTTCTCGTGGCGTCTGTGCTTTAGCAGGGAGACTCTTGGGATCCGTTGGGATCCCTGCCAGCAGTCGCTGCACCGGATCGATGGCCGCCGAGTTCGTCTTCGCCGGTGGGAGAGGTTCGGAACCGGCCGTCCCTTTTGCCGTTGCCGTGATGGCGGGTTGACTCGCGATTGTCGTCGGTACCTTCGGAGTTTCGGCTCGCATGAGAGCGTCCCGAAGCGCGGGATCGATTTTGATCGGGGCGGGGGAGGGTGCGGTGGCTTCAACCCTGGTGCTTGAAGGTTGACTCTCGATTGAAGCGACTCGAGTGGCCATGTCGCATGCGGGCAAGAGCGCGGTCAGCAGCAGCATCCAATGTCGATTCATGGCACCTTCCTTGGCATTGACAGTCTTGATCCTCAAGACCCGGTCGCAGTTTACCCCGCGCAGGCCAGGGTGAGCCGAATCGCCAACGTTTCGAGGGCCCGGCGTTCGTTCCCGAGGCCTTGGCGCGGCGCCAGTTGGGCATCCAAGGCGTCCCGGTGCAGTTGGGCGGCAAGGTCGGGATTGATTCGAGCACCAACGTTGAGGGTGGGACCTTGGGCGGGTCCCCAGAGTTTGAGGGCCCGGCTGAGTGACCAAGGATCGACACCACGCTCGGCATTGATCGACAACGTGGCCAACTTGCGTGCGAGGTCAATCAGGCACCAGAAGGCGGGAACCGTTGATTTTCGGCCGATGTCCAAGACCTCGTGCAAGACCTGAGCGGTGCGTTTTGGGTCTCCCGAGAGCACTGCCTCCTGCAGGGCCCACACTTCGTCGCTGCTGGATTTGGCGACCAGTTGTTTGACCAGTTTGGCATCGATGCGTTCTTCGCTCGCTCCGGCGAGTTTGCGCAGTTCTGAATCCAACTGGCTCAATTCGGGGCCCACGCGTTCCAACAGAACTGCTCTGGCCTCAGCGTCGATTTGACGTTGGTGGTCTTCAGCCAGTCGATCGATCCACGCCGGAATATCCCTTTCACTGGGTGGTTTGCAATCCACCAAAGCGCCGCCAAGGTCCACGATCGCGCGGTCGATGCGGCCCGGCCGCCATTCGTCGGCCTGCAGGATGAGGGTCGCATTGGGAAAGGGCGAGGCCAAGCCCTCTTCCAACACTTGGCGTGGGGTGCGTGCCTTTTTTCTTCCCGGTACCACGGGCTCGTCGGCGTCCTCGTCTTCTTTGATGAGTTGCTCAGCCCCCTCAATGATGACCATGGTGTGGGGCGCCAGCAGGCTGGGCGTCCGCAGCGCATCCAAGACATCCGCCAATTGCATTTGGTCGCCTCGATGTCGTTCGACGGCCACGCCATCCGGCCCGTGCTGCTGAAGAAGCCCGCGTTCCATGTTCTGAATCGCCAGCCGCTGAAGAAGCCGTTCTGGCCCTTTCAGGACCACCACTGGTTCTTGCCCCTTCAGGGCATCTGGCTTCGTTTCGGCAGCTTTTTTGGCCATGGCCCCAGCCTAACGGCGGAGACAACGGCTGGGGGAGTATCATGTTCCCCCTATGGCAATCCTCATCGACGGCTCGACCAAAGTTCTCTGTCAAGGCATCACCGGTTCTGCTGGGGCCTTCCACACCAAAGGTTGTCTCGACTACGGCACCAGCATGGTGGGTGGCGTCACTCCCGGGAAAGGTGGCCAGCAAGACGCCAATGGCTTGCCCATTTTCGACACCGTCGCCGATGCCGTGGAAGCCACCGGCGCCACCGCTTCGATGTTGTTCGTGCCGCCACCCTTCGCCGCCGATGGCATTTTGGAAGCTGCGACGGCCGGAGTGGAAGTGATTTGTGCCATCACCGAGGGCATTCCAGTGGCGGACATGGTTCGCACTCGAGAGATCCTTGATCGCGATCATCCAGGGGTTGTCCTCATTGGTCCCAACTGCCCGGGCGTGATCACGCCCGGCAAGCGTGTGGCCGGCGAAGGGCCCGACGCCACTTTTGAAGGTGGCTGCAAGATTGGCATCATGCCTGGCTACATCCACACCCACCGCGCCGATGCTGCGAGTGGGAAGGCGGAGGGCATCGTGTCTCGATCT
>CAXBRK010000145.1:0-4858 GCA_963978155.1 uncultured Phycisphaera sp.
TGAAGGTGAAGTGCGAGCCCAACGCTACGTCGTCCGTGAAGGCCAGTTGATGCGGGTTGAAGTTCCCGCCGCATTTGGTGATGCCTTGTTGTTGGTCTCCAGAGCGTGGTTTGTGGCCTCTGGTTTTGCCGTCTTTGTGCTGGTGTTTGTGGCCTTCCATCGCACGCTGGACCGATTGATCTTGGCGCCAATCATGAGCCTGCTGCATGCGGCACAGTCGCTTGAAGATGGCAAGCCCGATGCGAGGTTCTCGTGCCGTTCGGGTGATGAATTTGAAACTTTGGCGGAAACGCTCAATAGGATTGTCGAACGTTCCGAGCGAGCCCGTGAAGATTTGCGCACGATGAACGAGGCTCTGGACCTTCGGGTCGATGAGTTGCGTGATTTGAACGCGGGTCTCGATGAGGCCAATCGTTTGAAATCTGAATTTCTGGCCAACGTGAGTCACGAGCTGCGGACGCCATTGGGAATCATCATCGGTCACGCCGATGCCATGCAAAGTGCATTCGCCACTCAGCCGCCGAGTGAACCGGCCGAGCGGAGCTTGAAGCACATCATCGAATCTGGCCATGATTTGCGCCAGTTGATCGAAGAATTGTTGGCGTTGGCCAAGGTCGAAGCGGGCCGTATCGAATTGCATCCGGTGCCTCTTCAGATTGCTGACTTGGCCACGGGTCTTCAACGCGCGTTCTCCACGTCACTGGCCTCGAAAGGGTTGGCCCTGCAAATCGATGTTGCAGCGTGTCCCACCGTGGAGTCAGACCACGCGAAGGTCAGGCAGGTGCTGTACAACTTCTTGGCCAACGCCATCAAGTACGCCCCGGAGAGTGGGACCTTGCACTTGCAAGCCCATCTGGTCGACAGCAATTCGGTGGAAATCAGTGTGATTGATCACGGTCCGGGCGTCCCTGAAGATTTGCGACAAGTGATCTTTGAAAAATTCCGGCAGGGGGATTCGGGTTTGGCTCGAGGTCACGGCGGTACCGGGTTGGGCTTGGCCATTGCCCGTCAGTTCTCGGAGATCCTTCGAGGCTCGGTTCGTTGTGATGCCACCCCTGGCGGTGGGGCCACCTTCGTGTTGCGGTTGCCTTTGGTCTGGCCGCGTGAATCGGGGCGGCCTCTGTTGCCCGACGCGGACAACTAGGCCTGTTCACGCAGACGCTTGGCCATCGCATCGTCCGCATCCCGCCGCACTCGACCAAGCATGGCGCAGTCCCAGCGTTCGCGTCGTACGTCGCTGTCGATGGCTTCACGCAGGAGGCCATAGGCGGTGGCCGCGATGACGGAAGGTGGAAGCTGCGCCGAAGGACACCATCGGTCGTAGTCCACGTAGGCCAGGTACACCACCACAGCCTCTGGTCCAAACCAAGTCCAGCCCCGCGGGTCTTCTATTTCTCCAGTGAGTTGAGACGCGTCCAAAGTTGTATGGATCCTTCCTCGTTTCCAGAGAGCGTAAAGACCGGAGGCTCTCCGAGCCGCCCGTACAGCGTGTGATCCAATCGGAATCCTCGTTCCGGCAGGATTCTTTTCGCGTCATCCGCGGCATTGGGATACATCACCATCACCACTTCGGGACTGGTCCGGTCCAAGTCGCCGTCCAAATCCCAATTTGGAAGACCGCACAGGCTGAAGTGGATCTCCCGGGTGCCGGCGTACACACCGGCGACTTCCCCGCGAAGCCCAACCACAAGTGGGGCTTCATCGGTGTGTTGCAAGGTCCAGAGCATGGCTTCACGCACCGGTTGTTTGTCGACCAAGACGACCAGTCCCAATGGGTACACCTGCAGCAACAGCACCAGCAGCCGCCAAGGGTGCGAGAGGTGGGCCAGCGCGTGGGCGAGAGCGATCACAACCGCAGGGAGGGCAAACAACCCAAAGCGGGTGTACGCCCATGAGCCTGAGATCAAGATCATCAGCCAGAGCACAAGGAGTCCCACAATGGGGCCCAGCACGGTTCGGCGAACGTCCTGCGGGCACTGCAACAAGCCATGCACCATGACTGGAATCAGCAACCACCCGAACGCCATTTGACCGCCAAAAACCCGAAGCAAGCCGTACCCGCCCTGCGGCGTTCCTACCGATTGCGTCAGTTGATCTCGAGTCATCCACAAGCCTTCGAGCACGGGCCAAAGGAGGGGCAGGGCCAATACGGCGGCCAGAGCGGAAGCCAAGAACAGTCGCCATGAGCGTTGGGTGAAGCCCAAGATGGAATGTCCCACAGCAAGGAAAGCCGTGGTCAGATGGGTGCCAACACCGAACACTTGCACGAGGGCGTACTGCAGCAGGGTGCCCTTCTTCGTGCGGTTGCTGGCATGCAGATGGTCTGCCAGCGGCAGACTGAGGGCCCCAGTCAGCATCATGAAGGCGTATCCCCGGGCTTCGGTGGCATGCTCCAGAAGCATTGGGTTGGTGAACGCAAGTACACCGGCCCACACACCAATTGCTGATCCTGAGCGCTTCTCGGTCCACTTCCAGACGATGATCACAGTGGCGAGCCCCGCCACAATCGACGGAAGGCGGAGGGCAAGTTCTCCTCCCAGCCCTGAGAACCACTGAAACGAGAGTCGGGAGGCAAACGTCTGCAGGGGATGGTTGGCGGGATCAAACCAGTGGGTCAAGCACCACCATGCGGTTCGACCATCGGCTGGAGAGCCGTAGTCACGCCATGCGGCGATTTCGTCGTACCACAGGCCTCGCGTCCCCAGGGTGAAGGCCACGATCGTCCAGAGTGCTCCCAGCAGCAGCATGAGCTTCCGTGACTTCATGAGGCTTGATGGTAACGCTGGACAGCATTCAAACGCGGCGCAGCGTAGGCTTCAAACATGTTGGAGATCCCATGGACCGAAACGCGAGATGCCGAGGCGGTCCAAGACACATTGCGTCAAGCCGCCCAGACGTTGCACCAGCGGTCATGCCGTCAAGGATCGATCGATGTGCTGCCGGGTCATGGCACGCTGTTGGTGAGTGGAGATTTGCATGACAACCCTTTCCATTTTGAAGCGCTGCTGCGGATGGCCCGTTTGGAAGAGGGTGAAGACCGCCATTTGATTTTGCACGAATTGATCCATGGCGAACATCTCATGAATGGCATGGATTTTTCGTATCGCATGTTGCTGAAGACCGCAGATCTGGTGCGAGCCCACCCCGGCGTGCATCCCATGTTGGCCAATCATGAGATTGCGCAGTTGATGAAAACCCGAGTCACCAAAGGGCATGGAGAGTGCGTGACCTTGTTTCGGGATGCTTTGGAATTCACTTTTGGTGAGCACCATGAAGCCGTGGAGCAGGCGCTGGACGAGTTCATTGCCGCCATGGCTTTGGGGGTTCGGGCCGAGAATGGGGTTTGGTGTTCTCATTCCTTGCCGGGCCGGGCCGTGATGTCTTCGTTCGACCCCGAGATCGTTCGCCGACCGTTGGTCGCCTCTGACTTTGAGAAGCCGAAAGGGAGTGCGTATCTGATGACGTGGGGTCGGGTGTTCGAGGATGCTGACATCGACCTTCTGGCCGAAGCGTGGAAGGTGCAATTGTTCTGTTTGGGCCACCGCAAGGTTCCCACGGGCGTGGAGTCTGAGGGCGAAAGACTGGTGTTGGTCAACTCTGACCACGAAGGCGCTCGGGCGTTCACCTTGAATTTGGACCAGTCCCCGCCTTCCCCAGAAGAGTGTGTCCTGCGTTCCCGACCTTTGAATTCCGTTTAGTTGCCTTGTGGCGTCGGCTTGACGGAAGGGGGAGTGGGTTCTGCTTTCGTGGGGCTTCGCTCAGGGAGTTTGGCTTCCCAAGTGCCGCTTCCCGGGATTTCGGTACGTCCCTCGGTGTAGCGAGCGCCGCGAGGCCCCTGTCCATCGCTCTTTGTGATGGACGCTGGTCCTGCCGTGCGGGCCGGACGGAATGGATATCCGCCAATCCTTCGGTGAACAAAATCTGGCGCCTTGATGAGGAGGTTGCCTTCGTGGTACCGGATGGATGCCCAGTCGCCTCCATTGCGGGCCCATCCTTCTGATTCCACCAGTTCCACAATCAACTCAATGATCTGTTCGGCTTTCTCCGCGGCGGACGGGAGGTCTGGGTCGTCTGAGCCGCCTTGGAACAACGACTGCGAACCATTGCCACCACCTTGCTGACTGCCCTGGGCGAGGGCGGTTCCGAGATCGAGCCGTGGACCGTTGTCAAAATTGGGCACATCGGTGATGAGATCTTGGATGGGATAGCGTTTGAGCCGCTGCGCGCCTTTGCGAGCCAAGCGTTCTTTGGTCGAAACTTCAACCCGTCCGGTCCGGAGTTGCCAATCGCAGGCCTCGCCGGTTTCGTCTTCGTACTGCTCCATCATGATTTCAAGGACGGTCAAGGCGGGCATACCCCGAACATCCAAAGTGATCTCAACGGATGGGTCGATGCCGGGCTGGCCTTTGTTGTCATCCAGGATGCGCAGTGGCGCGCCAGTAGCGGCCGCCAGCCAGGCCACGGCGTCTTCCATGGGTGCTTCTTCCATACGAACTTCACAATCGGTGTACAGCAGACGCCCGAGATGATCGGCACTCCCCGCGTACCGGTCACGTTCCAGCCGATCTCTGACTTGCTGAATGCGTCCACTGAGGTCTTGCCCTGAAGTGTAGGAAGACATCGCCCCGGCAATCGTGGCGAAGAGCAAGAAGAGCGACGCGGGTTTTGGCATGGACACAGTGTCGCCGGAAATCACCTGGGGTGGGTGGAAAATGATCCGAAAGGCAGCGCTCCGCGGCGCCGCCCGGCGGCGACACGCCGTCACAACCCCGACCCGATGTCTCATAAAAATCCGTTTCCAGCCTATTCAGAGGCCTGGCGCAGGTTCGGCGCGTGTCTTGCCATTCAACAAGTACAG
>CAXBRK010000146.1:0-4828 GCA_963978155.1 uncultured Phycisphaera sp.
GTTCGACAATCTCTTGGGCCAACTGCTCGCGAGCGTCAGACGCGGCGATGACATCAGCGGGGACAAGATCAGCCTTCAGGATCATGGCGCGAAGGAGTTGCTCAGAGAGGTTGACCTGACGCTCGATTTCAATGGCGCCTTCGCCAGTGGCCTTGAAGTAGGTCAAGAAGTACAGGCCACGGCGATTGCCCTTGATTTCGTACGCGAGGCGTCGCTCATCCCACTTGGCGAGCGAAATGATTTCACCCTCACCACGTCCGATGAGGTACTCGACGTGTTCCTGGGCGGCTTTGAGGTCGCTGGAGGCGATTTGCGGAAAGAGGAACATGCCCTCGTAGGTATTCATGGTTGCGGTTTCAGTCATGGATATTCTCCTGCCCCAAAGATGAGGCGATTGGTTCAGTTTGCGTTTGTGTTGGCGTCCCGGTTTTCGGGCGTGTGGTACTTCTGGGCCGCGGCCTCGGTGCCTTCGTGCACCCAGTATTCAACGGCCTCAGCCGCACGGTCCAGTGCAGGATCAATAAGGGTTTGCTGCTCAGGCGTGAATTTTCCCAAGACGTAGTTGGATTGGGGAATACGGCCGGGTCGATCGATGCCGATGCGAAGACGCGGCCATTGTTGGCCCCCCAAGACTCGGACGATGTCGGCCAAACCATTGTGGCCTCCGGTTCCGCCAAATTCACGGAAGCGAAGCGATCCACAGGGAAGAGCCAAGTCATCGACGACAACCAAGAGGTCTTGTCGAACATCAATTTTTCGAAAGCGGGCCGCTTCGGCCAAAGCCTCGCCGGAACGGTTCATGAAAGTTGTTGGCTTCAACAGCCACACCGGCTCGGAGCCGATTTGCCCCTCGAGCAAAAGGCCCTTGAACCGGACACGCGGTGTGTCCGAAGCAAAGAATCTTCGCGCGAGACGATCCAGGACGTCAAACCCGACATTGTGCCGAGTCCGGTCGTATTCAGGACCTGGGTTGCCTAAGCCAACAACAAGCTTCACCCGGCAAGCTCCGAATTTTGGGCAACGACTGCAGCACCATCGGTGACGAGGTCGACGCCTTCAGGCAGAACAACCGATGCGGCCGAGATGACACCGTCGACGGCCGTATCGCCACGAACTTCGAGCGATTGGGGCATCACGCCGAGGGAAGCGGCAATCTCAATACAAGGCATGGTCTGATCGATGGTTTTCGCACCGGGGATGTGTCCAACCACGCGAACTGGAACTTCACGGTTGATTTTCTCGTTCAAATCAACTCGGACAAAGTCGATATGAAGCAGGTTGTCGCCCAAGTGCCCAAACTGGAACTCTTGGACTTTCACATCTTGGGCGTCGCCCCCTTCGAAAGAAAGGCGGAAGACCCTGAAGCCTCGGTTGAGGTGCTTCATGGCTTCGTTCTCGTCCATGTGGATGGAGACGCAGTCGCCATCACGACCGTAGATCACGGCGGGGAGACGGCCTGACTCGCGAAGACGCTTGGAGTAGGTGGAGCCGACGCGATCACGGACTGTGGCGTCAATGGGCTGAACGTTGGGAAGGTTTTGGAGCGTTGTGTCACTCATGGTTGGTAGTCCTCTGTCAAGAAGATGAATTTGACTTGCCGGTTCGGAACAAAGCCGAAACAGACAGGTCGTGGTGGATTCGGTGCACGGCTTCACCAAGCAGGCGGGCAGTCGAGAGAATTTCGAGTTTGTCGCGGATCGGATCAAGCCGTGGCCGATCAGGGATGGAATCCGAGATCAATACACGCTCAAAAACCGGGTCGGCGAGACGTTCAATTGCGGGACCAACAAATACGGCGTGGGTGGCCGCCGCCCAAACTCGGGTGGCACCACGTTCGCGGCAGAGACGGGCCGCTTCGGTCAAGGTCCCGGCGGTGGAGATCATGTCGTCGACCATCAGCACCGAGCGGCCTTCGACGTCGCCGATCAGGTTCCGGCTGACCACTTTTTCGCCGCTTTGACGACGCTTGTCGACGATGGCCAAATCAGCCCCCAAGGCATCCGCGTAGAGATTGGCGGTTTTCACGTTGCCAACATCGGGGGACACCAACGTGAGATCGCCAAGTTCTTCACGAGCCTTTTCGAAGCGACTTTTGAAGATGGGCACCGCCGTCACGTGATCGACGGGGATATCAAAGAACCCCTGAATCTGGGCCGCGTGCAAATCAAGGCAAAGCACCCGATCCGCGCCAGCTTCGGTCAACATGTTGGCCACCAACTTCGCGGTAATGGGAACGCGGCCTTCGTCCTTGCGATCCTGACGGGCATAGCCAAAGTAGGGGATCACCGCGGTGATGCGGCGAGCGCTCGCACGACGCAAGCAGTCGATCCAGACAAGCAGTTCCACCAATCGATCGTTGACCGGCTCGCAGGTGGATTGGACGACAAAACAGTCTCGTCCCCGTACGTCCTCTTGAACACGAACAATCACCTCACCATCAGGGAAGCGGTCTGCCGAACCGCTGGACACCCGAAGGTTCAAGTGCTGCGCCATGCTCTCGGCAAGTTCCTTGCCGCCTGAACCAGCAAAAATACGAAGGGTGTCGCGATCAGCCGCCGTCATGCCTGGCCTCCTGTTGCGCTGTGTGCCAAGCGATGGCGAAGGATTTCATCCACCTTGGCGAGTTGATCAACCGTGTTGATGGACAACACATCTTCCTGTGGCACCTCGTCTAGCAACCCAACATGATGCCCCTGCTCTTTCAGAATGCCAGGAACATCGGTCAAGTAATACTCCCCTCCCGTGTCATCCGGGCGGAGTCCATGCAGGGTGGCAAACAAGGATTTTCGATCAAAGCAGTAGTAACTGGGATTGACCTCGGTGATCCGCAGTTGCTCGTCGGTCGCGTTTTTTTGTTCCACGATGGCAGCGAACTGACCCGCTGCGTCACGAACAATCCGCCCGTACCCCGTGGGGTCATCGATGCATGCCGTTGCGAGTGATGCAGCAGCGGACTCTTCACGATGAACCGCAATCAGCCGCTCAAGGACCGAGGATCGAATAAGAGGGCCATCCCCCGCAAGAACAAGCACGTCGTCAGCATCGCCAACCGCAGACTCGGAACACAGAGCCGCGTGGCCGGTACCGAGCTGTTCGGTCTGCTCAGCGAAAGAGACACCGTCACGCCCGGCCATGGCTTCACGTACCAGTTCTTGGCCATAACCAACAACCAAAACGATTTTGTTCACCCCGGCCGCCTCCGCGGCATCAACGACCCAATCGAGAATGGTGCGACCGGCCACCAGGTGCATCACCTTGGGGAGATCGGAGTCCATCCGCGTGCCCTTGCCGGCGGCAAGGATGACCGCAGCCGAAACACGATCGGAGGGGCCGGGAGCATGAGATGTTGAAGCAGGTGTTTGCATCCAAGGAGAGTCATGAACGAAGAGGTCCGGCTTCCGGCAATTGGCCCGCCAAGATTCGAACTTGGACAAGCAGTACCAAAAACTGCTGTGCTACCGTTACACCACGGGCCAGTTGCCGGAGGTCGGAGCCTCAATGTCACCCCGTCGGGCAGTGGTCTTGACGGGCTCGTTCGTGCGTCCACGAAAGATCCGATGGGAACCCGGAAGATCCGGGGCGGCCCCACCGGTCAAGACCGGATGCGAACCGCGGCGAAATGAGCGGGAACGTTCGCGTTGCCGCGATGGAACGCCCCATGTGGTGCAGACGAATGAACGCCCTCACCACGGCTCAGGGAAGAGGATCATTGTAGACGGTCCGGTGGGACCGTCAACCCAGAGCACCTCAGACCGCTGCGGAGAAGCCCGCGTCGGCCGATTGTTGGGCCCCAAACGCCTCTGAATCAACCTGAAGGCTGGTGACCGCCGAGCTCTGCAAGTACTTCGAGACGTAGTCCAAAATAGACGAGCAATTTGGGATGTCCGGGTTGCTCGTCGGCCCCATGGGGTCGAATCGCATGCCCTCAAACCGCTTGCAGGCTTCCGAAGTTGGCAAGCCGAACTGAAGGCACAAACTGAAGGCCCGGCAGAATCCCTGAATCAAACCGGACAGCGTGGAGCCCTCCTTGGCCATCTTGATGAAGATTTCCCCAACGCTGCCATCGTCAAAGAGTCCCAAGGTCAAGTAGCCCTCATGGCCGTTGATGGAGAACTTGTGGGTGATGCTCTCACGGGTGCTGGACAGGGTTCGTCGGGTGTTCAAACTGGTCATTGGGGCTCCGGAGTAGGGACTTATTGGACTATGTCGGCCAACCGATGCCTCGGCGCTCACCCGAGGGGGAAGAAATGTACCCAAAGCTCAGCGATGAGGAGTCCGCACGACAGACCGAGGAGAACGCCGGCCCAAACGGAGCGAGCAGACGTCGCAAAAGGCGAACTTGAAGCGGCCAATCCAGCCAAAAGCATGACCATGCTGACCGCCTCTAGGGAGGACAATTCGGCAGGAGCGAACCATGCGGTCATCAGTATCGCCCCGGCCACCAAACTCTCCGGCGGGACGGCTGGCTGCTGGCGAGCCAAGTCGGCCGCCAGCAGCAAGCCGCAACTCGAAAGAAGCACTGGATCATCACCTCCGGAAACGACCAGGAAACCGGCGACCAGGACCGGCGCCCACCACGATCCGGCCCTGTCCGGCTGGCTCAGTCGCCGCACCACGACAAAGGGCAACAGCACAACCGCTGAAGTGCTCCCAAAGGCAACGCTCAAACCTGCAGCCAACAGAAGGCCCCCGATGCTCACACCAAGTCCTCCGCCAGAACCAGGTGCTTGCAAAGCGTACGCACCACTTGTGACGGCTCGGCCACGCGTTTTGCAGGTCGGTACCACACTTCCCGGTGCCCCCCGTGCTTCGCGTCAACCAACCGAAG
>CAXBRK010000147.1:0-4775 GCA_963978155.1 uncultured Phycisphaera sp.
GGCCTCGAGATCGACAGGGATTTCCAACCGGGCAACCTTCGTTCGGCTGGAAATGAATCTGGCCCCGGCCTCCTTCGTGTGAGCGCAAAGGGCGCTGGGCGAATTGCATCGGTTCGTGTCACCGACTCAGGGAACTACTGGATCGTCGACTCGTTTGCCACCGACGCGTTGTATCAAGGGTCGGTATTTGACTGTGACGGCAACATGCTCATCGACTCTTGCGAGATCGAGGCGAACCCTGAACTTGATTGCGACAAGAACGGTGTCCTTGATGTTTGTGATGTGCTTCAGCCCAAAGCCGACTGCAACATGAACGGCATTCCCGATGCTTGTGATGTCTCAAGCGGGTTCTCAAGCGATTGCGATGGCAACAACCAGCCGGACGAATGCCAGCTGCTTGAAGGCTCAGCATTCGATTGCAACGAGAACGACGTTCTTGACGTCTGCGAGATCGACGGCGGCGCTTTGGATCAAAACGGCAACATGGTCCCCGATGACTGCGAGTGCATCGAAGATCTCAATACCGACGGATTTGTGGATCTGCTTGATGTCGTCGTCATTCTTGGACAATGGATGACTTCACCCGATGGCCTCCCAGACATCGACGGCGATGGCATGGTGGACCTTCAAGACTTGCTGTTGGTGCTGGACGCCTACGGGCCATGTGAGCTCTAGGAAATCTCCTCTTCCGGGATTTTTCCTGGCGTTCTTTCGTGCTAAGATGGTCTATGCCCCCATTCACGGATGACCCAAGTTCTCGTGGCTCGCAGGATGCGATAGACCTTTCTCAGCATGGAAAATCCAGCCAGGACCACTCGGAATTTCTGAGTGCTGTTCCGGAGGGTTACCAGAAAGGCCGAACCCGGTACGTGGCCGTTCTCGGAACGGTGATGAGTGGGTTGGGCAAGGGCATTTTCTCATCTTCGTTGGCCAAGCTCCTCAAAGACAAAGGCCTTGCGGTCGCTCCAATCAAGCTTGAGGGGTACCTCAATATAGATTCGGGCACCTTGAATCCCTATCGACACGGAGAGGTGTTTGTTCTGGATGATGGCACCGAGACCGATATGGACCTCGGTACGTACGAGCGCATGCTCGACCAAAATCTCTCCCGGCAGAATTTCGCCACCAGTGGGCAAATCTTCTCCACGATTTTGGAACGCGAACGCCGAGGCGGTTATTTGGGCCGAGATGTCCAGATGATTCCTCATGTCACTGGAGAGGTGAAGCATCGTTTGCGTCGTCTCGCCATGACCGGTGGCGAAGACGGGGGCCCGGCCGACGTGGTGTTCGTTGAAGTTGGGGGTACGGTCGGCGATTACGAGAATGGCTTTTACATCGAAGCGCTGCGAGAGCTGGCTTATGAAGAAGGTTCATCATCCGTTTGCTTTGTTGGATTGACCTATGTCATCGAGCCCGAAATTCTGGGTGAGCAAAAGTCCAAAGCGGCTCAGCTTGGCATCAAACTGCTCATGCAAGCCGGCATCCAGCCCCATTTGATCGCTTGCCGTTGTGAAAACCCGGTCACCACCAGCGCCATGGAGAAGATCTCCATGTTCAGCAATGTGCCGATGCACCGAGTGTTCAGCATGCACGATCGCGAGTCCATCTACGTGATCCCTGACGCCTTACGGGCCGAGGGACTCGACCGCGAGGTGCTCTCTATTCTTGATCTGCATGGGCGGGTTGATGTTGCCGCGGAAGATACGGCTCGCCAATCTTGGTCGCGTTATGCGGAGGCCATCGTTGCTCCACGCGAAGAGTCGATCCGTGTTGGCATTTTGGGTAAATACGCCAGCCTGAGAGACGCGTACGCCTCCATCGAAAAGAGTATCGAGCACGCTTCGACCCATCTTGCGGTTCGTCCAGAACTGGAATGGGTGGATGTTTCCGAGCATGAGCCTGACTCTATTGGCTCTGTTCTTTCTGAACTTGATTTGAATGCCATCATCGTGCCGGGCGGCTTTGGCGATCGTGGTGTCGAGGCCAAGATCGAGACGGTTCGTTTTGCACGCGAGAGCAGGGTCCCGTTTTTGGGCATCTGCCTTGGGTTCCAAATGGCCGTGATCGAATTTGCCCGGCATCGAGCCGGTCTCAAAGATGCCCACAGTTTGGAATTCTCTGAACACGGCACTCCAGTCATTTCTGAGCTTCCCGAACAGAAGGCCATCGAGGGTCTTGGCGGCACCATGCGACTGGGGGGGCAAGATGTGAAGCTGACTCCTGGCACTCTGGCCCATTGGTTGTTCGGCCAAGATGCCGTGCGAGAGCGATTCCGCCACCGGTACGAAGTGGAGCCCGATCACATTGAGCGATTTGAGTCTCAGGGGCTCATCTTCTCAGGGCGTCATCCGGACCGGCCCATCATGCAAATGCTGGAACTCCCCCTGGATCAACACCCGTTCTTCTTCGCGGCCCAGAGCCACCCGGAGTTGACCAGCCGGCCCCTCAGTCCTCAACCCATGTTTATGGGTCTTCTTTCGGCCGCAATCCGCCACGCCTATCCCACGCTTGCCCTGCAGGGGGCCCGTTCACGGTGGCTCGCTGCCGAATCAACAACTGGTATTCCCGGTTCATCGACGCAGCCGCTACACTGATTCGTTCGTTCGGCGACGTAGCTCAGTTGGTGAGAGCGGAGGATTCATAACCCTCAGGTCGGCGGTTCAAGTCCGCCCGTCGCCATTTTGATCTCCCTGTGCGCTCCTTCACCGTGGGATCAGTAAGGGAGTAGGGCCTCGCTGCTATAATTGAACTCGAATTGACTGGGGATATTCCCCACTCAGGAGGTTCACTTTTATGCGTCTCGCAGCCCTTGCCTCACTGTCTTTGATTGCTTCCGCCTCAGGCGAGTACGTCTCCATGTTTGTGGAGCGAGGTAACGTTCCGGCCTTCCCCGGAACCACGACCTATCGAATCTTTGCCACTTTTGACGATCCTGGCGACAAAGTGATTGCTCTGGCTGGCCTGCCGCCTGCCTTCCCGCTTGAATTCTCCTCCACGGGGGGGGACTTGATCCAAGACGACTTCGGCCTTGGGTGCGGTTTCGACAGCTTGCTGCGAGATGGTCTCACCGGTTCTGCAGACTCCTTCCTCACCATTCGTTCTGTGGATTCTCTGACGCCTTTCCCGGCGATCGGCGACGACATTGGGCCCGCGGAGAATCCAGACGTAGGCTTCACCCCCGGGGTACTGTGCAATGCCACGCCACAAGTTGCCGTTCAGGGCTCTTCATGGTCAACGGGCGATGAAGCAGGTGGTCTCATCAGCAACAATCCAGGTGGTGATGAGGAAACAGGCCAAGCCGTGTTTTTGGCCCAGTTCACGCTTCCAGACGGAGATGATTTCACCTTCAACGGCACGATCAATTACACGCTCGCCGGTGGTTCCGATGCGCTTATTGCCTTCTTCTCGATTGATACCGCCGCTCTTCCGATTTCCGCAGAATGCGACACGGTTGATGAGTACTTGGTCATTTTGAATTCAGGTACGGCCACCGATTGCAACTTCAACAACATCCTTGATCTCTGCGAAGCGGGTGACCTCAATGCCAACGGCCTTGCTGACAACTGCGAGTGCATCGCCGACATCAACGGTGATGACCGGGTGGATCTTGAAGACATCGTCACGTTGCTTTTTTCGTGGGGCGAACCTGCCACAGGGCTCGCAGTCAACGTGGACGCCACCACGGCCGGATCTGAAAATGTGATCGACCAAGCTGACCTGGATGCGGTGATGGATGCCGCCTTGGGTACAGGGTGTGAGGCCGAAGTGACGCCACTGATATCTCCAGCGTCAGCGCCCGTCCAGGAGACGAGAGAATCGTCTGCTCCGGACAATGCTCCAGCGACCCCGGTGGCACTTGACGTGGCCTTGCCTCTTGAGGTTATCGCTCTCCCGGTGACTGAATCCACCAGTGAGCGCCTGGCTCCAGTGGAGCCGTCGGGAACCCTCCGAACCGGCCAAGTGCCGCACGAAGCGCTTCTGACGCTCGAAGCGTCAGGCGAAAAAGACGCGCTGGAGAACTTGCTTGAGTTTCTCTCGGCGGATGAGTCAGCATCAAGGCCTTCCGAAGCTCAGGCCGATTGGGACCTTGATCGTGATGGCCTCTTGGATCCCTGGAGTGTCATGATTCTCCCAATGTCAAGTTGGCCCGAAGAACTTCGACCATTTGCCGAACTGCTTCGTCCTTGACCGCTGACCAGACAATCCCACATCACCTTCTTTGAAAGAATGTATCTATGACGAATGACCCTCAGTCGTGCCGAGGCACCATGGCCACGGAGTCCGGAGACCGCTCCTACATCGATCTCCCCGCTCTGGCCGGCGACCGACTTGATGAACTCCCATATTCGATTCGAGTCTTGCTGGAGGCTGCGGCCCGAAAGTGCGACGGTGCGTCGATTACTTCTGATGACATCGAGAACATCTTGGATTGGGCTCGTGGAAAGGCTGGCCAGGTTGAAATCCCCTTCGCCCCCGGGCGCGTCATTCTTCAGGATTTCACGGGTGTGCCGGCGGTCGTTGACCTTGCCGCGATGCGTGACGCCATTGTCCGCATGACGGGCGACCCCGATGCCGCCTCTTTGGTGAACCCTCTCGTGCCTTGCGATTTGGTGATTGACCACTCGGTGCAAGTCGACGCGTTTGCTTCCGGAGAGGCCCTCACCATCAACGGCAATCTTGAATTTGAACGGAATGGTGAGCGGTATCGCTTCTTGAAATGGGGCCAGCAGGCGTTCGACAATTTCCGAGTCGTGCCACCAGCCATGGGCATTGTG
>CAXBRK010000148.1:0-4658 GCA_963978155.1 uncultured Phycisphaera sp.
TTGCCCGATGGGGCCGCCGCGGCGGAACTGGTGGAATTCGCCGCCGGGGTGGATGCGTTCCGAGCCAGCCTGAAGGATTTGGATGCCGCCGAGGCCAAGAGCTTGGCCGATGCCGCCAAACATGCTGCGTTCTGCCGAGATGTGCTGATTCCAGCCATGGAAGCCGTGCGAGCAACCGCCGACAACCTCGAAGGCACCATGCCTACGGAACTTTGGCCGATGCCAAGCTACGCGACCATGCTCTTTGAGCGTTGATCGATCAAAATGGGGCCCAGAACCGGCGATCTTGAGGTCGCCGGTTCCCCTTCCCCCCGGCACCCGCTAACATCTCCGTTTCCCCTTTTCGGGAAAACGGAGTACGCCCAAGATGTCTGAATCCGACTTTGTTGTTGCCGTCGAAGATGCTGGCCCTGCCCGCAAGCACGTGAAGATCACTCTTCCCGCTGAAAAGGTGTCCTCACGCCTCGGCGATGCGTTGGGAGATCTGGCAGCCAACGCCACCATCCCTGGCTTCCGACGGGGGCACGCCCCAGCCAAGTTGTTGGAGAAACGCTTCGGTGGTGAGCTCCGCAAAGAAACCCGCGATCGGCTGATCCAAGAAGGCTTCCAAGAAGCCGTCGGCGGTCATGGCTTGCGACCCGTTGGCGACCCCATGCCCGTGGGCTCCATGGCTGACTTGGAAGTCAAGGATGGCGAGGACTTCAGTTTCGAGCTCGAAATCGAAGTGATTCCTGATTTCGAACTCCCCGAAACCAAAGGCTTCAAGATCGACCGCCCGGTGATGGAAGTCACTGATGAGCACGTCGACGGTGAAATTGAGCGGCAGTGCATCCAAGCGGGCACCGTGCTTGATGTTGAAGACGTCAAAGTTGGCGACCGCCTGCTCGGCAATGGTCACGCCACCAAGGAAGGCGATGAAGAGCCCTTCTTTACCCACGACAACATCGACATCATCGTGCCGGACGCCGACAAGGACGACGGTCGTGGACACGTGCTCGGCCTGCGGATCGATGGTTTGGCCGGCATGCTTGACGGCGTGGGTATCGGTTCCGAACTGACCATCGATACGGTGGGCCCTGAGCACCACGAACTCGAGCACATTCGCGGCAAGAAGCTCACCATCAGCATGACGATCCACAAGATCCAGCGGATCGAATCCGCCGAAGTCAGCGATGTTTATCCGCGGTATGGCTTCCCCGACGAAGAAACCTTCCGCAGCGAAGTCCGGCGTGCCCTCGACGACCGTTTGCAAGGGGAACAACGCAACGCCATGCGTGAGCAAGCCGCCAAGCACTTGGCGGAATCGGTTGACTTTGAACTCCCAGAACGGCTGACCGAGCAACAGTCCACCCGACTGATCGAACGCGAGCGGATGAACTTGCTGCAACGTGGCGCCCTGACCAACGACGAAATCGAAGGCCGGCTGGCTGATCTCCGCGACGCCGCCACCGACGAGACCCGTCGGCGTCTGAAGCTTTCGTTCTTGCTGGCCCGCTTGGCCGAATCCAAGGAAGTCCAAGTCACCGAAGGTGAATTGAACAGCCGGATCCACCAAATGGCCGCTTCCCAAGGCATGCGTCCGGAGCAGGTCAAAGGGGAACTGGAGAAATCTGGTGGCCTCCAGAACTTGGCCATGCAGGTGCGTGAACAGAAAGTCCTGGATGGCATCGTGGACGAAGCCGAGCTCACCGACATCAGCGCTGAAGAGTGGAACGCTCGGACGGCTGCTGATAAGGCGTGAACCAGAGCAATCCCGCCGATGTGCTGATGCCTCTGGCCATTTTGGCCGGGGTGGCCGTCGTCGGTGCCGTCATATTGACTTGGGTCAGGCGCAAGCTTCGGGCCCCCGATGCGGGAGTTGACGGCTCCTCAGAACTTCTGAGCAACCCGAATCTTGGGCTGGATGCAGAAACCCGGCAAAAAATAGCCCGAGCCGCGGCGAACCGAGCCCTTGGCCGCGCAGATGAATCGACCGGAACAGTCGTCACCACTCGTTGTCCCGAGTGCGCTGGAGTCCGCCCAATCGGTCAGCCCTGTCCGTGGTGTCAGGAATCCACAGAAACGAGTTGAGCCCACGGGGAAAAGTCGCCGATGGCATGAGGATAAAAGCCTCGCTTTTCCGGCGACCTACACTGAACTTGCCCAAAGAGGCTGATTTCTAGGACCCCCCCGAATGCCCACCCAACTTCTCAACTGGATTCTTCGATCTTCTGACCAATCCGATGGTGGTGGCGGTGGAGGAGATGAAGGCCCGCGCCGTGTGACCACGTGCTCCTTTTGCAACAAGAACAGCCGAGAAGTGGGGCCCATGGTGGAGGGACCGGGCGATGTGTTCATTTGCACCCAGTGCGTGGACCTCTGCCGGAACATCTTCCAGCAAGAAAAACAACGCTCATCGCGATCCGACAACGCGCCGTCTTCGTTGCCCTCTCCCAAGGAAATCGTCGAACACCTGGACCGGTATGTGATCGGACAGGACCAAGCCAAGCGATTCTTGGCCGTGGCGGTCCACGCCCACTACCTCCGCATTGGCGGCGGACCGGAGCGACCAGAACTGGACGAATCAGACGCTCCAGAACTGGAAAAATCGAACGTACTGATGGTGGGTCCCACCGGTACGGGCAAGACCTTGCTCGCCAAATCATTGGCCCGCATGCTCGATGTGCCCTTTGCGATTGGTGACGCCACCACCCTGACCGAAGCCGGATACGTCGGTGAAGATGTCGAGAACCTGTTGCTTCGGCTTCTGCAAGCCGCCGACTGGGATGTGGAAGCCGCACAGCGTGGCATCATCTACATCGACGAAATCGACAAGATTGGCCGGACCACCCAAAACGTCTCGATCACCCGGGATGTCTCGGGCGAAGGGGTGCAACAAGCCCTGCTGAAAATGCTGGAAGGCACCACCGCCAACGTCCCCCCGCAAGGTGGACGCAAGCACCCGGAACAGAACTACATCCAGATCGACACCTCGAACATCTTGTTTGTGTGCGGCGGATCGTTCGTTGGACTCGAAGACATCATTCGCCGCCGCGTGGGCAAGACCCGCATTGGCTTCAGCGGAACCGAAGGCGAAGAGTCCACCAAGGATGAACGCTCGCTCTTGGAACGCGTCACCGCGGACGACATCACCGAATTCGGCCTCATCCCCGAGCTGATTGGTCGATTGCCAGTCTTGGTGCCGCTGCGACAACTGGGCCGAGATGACCTAGTCACAGTGCTCACGGCCCCCAAGAACGCCATTGTTCGCCAGTACCAATACCTGTTCTCGAAGCATGGGGCCACCCTGGAATTCGAGACCGGTGCCCTCGAAGCGGTGGCCGAGATCGCCTTGGAACGCAAAACCGGTGCTCGGGCGCTCCGCTCGGTGATGGACGAGTTCATGACCGATCTGTTCTACGACCTGCCTGAAATCGGCGAGGGGGCCCGGTTTGTGGTCACCGCCGAGGCGATTGGGGCGGAGAAAATTGCCCTGGCCGACCTCCGCCAAGACCAAGCTGACGCGGCCTGACGTCCGAGAATCCCAGAAAGAAGCGGTCTGAGGCTTGCCGGATGCCTTTGATTCGGGTACAGTGATCGGCTCGCCTTTTCTGGAGTGACACCATGCCACGAGTTTGCCATTTCACCGGTGCCCGTACCCGAGTCGGAAATTCCATCACGACCCGCGGTAAGGCCAAATACCTCGGCGGTGTCGGTACGAAAGTCACGGGCATCACCCGCCGGACCTTCCGTCCCAACCTCCAGACCGTCAACGCCGTCATCGACGGTGTTCCACGTCGCATCAAGGTGAAAGCCACGTGCATCAAGAAGGGCTGGATCGTGAAGCCCTCCAAGCGGAAGTACACGTACACCCGCAAGTTGAACGCCGAAGGCTAAAGCTCTCCCCGACATTCAGCCGTGTCAAGCAATCGTGTCAAGCCCTCCGCCTGGAGAGGTCTGGCTTGTTTCATGTCGCCTTATGACCCGAGAGAGAAAATCAGGCCAGAGTGGCTGGTTTTCCAAAAACAACGACGCAAACGGCGTGCCAACCCCTGAGAACGTTTGACCACGATTCGTCAAGAAAAAAACCAACAAATTTGTCAAGTGGACTACCCCAAGCCGGAATGCGGCGTACATTTGGCAAATCCGGAATACTCCGCGGCCGACCTTCTCCACCCCTTCGAAGGACCGCACCGCCCAGCACGGGCAATTCTCCGGCGAGTGTCGTTCCTGTTCCGCGCGTCTGACGCGCTCCCTATCGAGTCTGCACCGCCTCCACATTTTTTGTCTCTCCCCGAGACACCTCCCGACCTTGTTTGATCGAGACTTCATCCAGCGCGTCCGCGACGCCGTGTCCCTGCCCGACCTCATCGGGCGCGATCATCGCGTGGAGCCACAAGGCCGGGAATACAAGTGCATTTGTCCATTCCACAACGACACCAAGCCCTCACTTGGGATCTACGAACGGCATGGAGAATGGCGGTACAAGTGCTTCGCCTGTGGTGCCGGTGGAGACTGCTTCACGTACTTGATGGAGTACCACAAGATGTCGTTCGTCGAAGCGGTCCGAGAGTGCGCGGATGTGGCCGGGATCGAAGTTCCGACCACGCCCGGACGACGGCAAGAGGGACCTGATCGCCGAACCATGCTTGACGTCATGCAGGCCGCACAAGACTTCT
>CAXBRK010000149.1:0-4565 GCA_963978155.1 uncultured Phycisphaera sp.
TGACTGGAGTTCAGACGTGTGCTCTTCCGATCTTTTGGACTCGTCACGGGCCACCTGGATCTCATCGAACACCCCGTCGGCAGGGTCAGACATGGCGCCCAAGAGCGCACTGGCTCCGGTGGGTTCAGGATCTTCCAAGAACAGGAAATCCACCGCTCTGACTCGAAGTGAGAGCTCGGAATTGAAGTACACCTCGTTGCTGGTCAGGATGGCGGCTTGAACCGCCGAGGTGACCAAGGTTTGGTCTCCCCCCGCGAGGGCAACGGCTTCGGGAGTGATCGGCACCAAAACATCGATCGCATTGACCGAATCGCAGATGCCACCAAGCGTGGAAATTTCAGTTGTTCCTGCGATGCCGCCGCCACATCCCGGCAGACCACTGATGTCATCGATAAAAACTTGAGGCCCTGATTGGGTTTGTAAAAACCGAGTGACCTGGGACTTGTTGTGCGCAACCGCAATTTTGCCGGTGTGGTCGTGCCGGTAGGCGAACCATCCTGTCTTGGTTGTTCCTGAAACTTCCAGGCCGAAATCAACAATTTCGGCTCGGTGCACCAGACCGGAAATCTTGGATTGACCAAGTGCGATGGTGAACGACGAACCAATGGACGGGTCGGCCGAAGCGCGAATATCTGGAGTCGATGAGAACGTCTGGGCAAAGACGGCGGTCAACATGACAATCATGGGCAGGCTCCAAGGTTCAGATTGACTTCAACAACATCAGCAATATCAACCAGCCCATCGCCATTGACATCTTCGGGACACCCGAAGCAGGTAGGGTCATCTTGGTTGTCTTGGATCCACTGCAAAATGGCGTCGACATCAGATTGATCCACCACGCCATCGCCGGTGACATCAGAAAGGCACTGGCAGGAATCCAGAATGGTGTCGAGATTGAGGTCGAGCTCAGGGTCAGCACTGATCTGGCAGGCGTCAAGTTGACCATCGCCGTCACAGTCTGCCCCGTTGACGTCAAGATCAAATTGGTCCGCGACACCGTTGCCATTGCAATCTTTGGCATTGGGAGAGAATGACCAGACCGCTGAACGTGTGGCCCAATCCAGCGGCGAGCAGGCATCTGGTTCAAGGCCGGTTTCGGCGACGCTGGTTGCGAAATTTGAGCTGACAAATTCGCCTGCAGCTTCATCGATGGCAACATCCCAGCCGAGACGCCGACCTCGACGTCCATCGTTGATGAACCCAATGCCCGTCCGATTCCAGTCGCAGAAGTCGGAGTTGGTCACGCCCACTCGAGTCCAGACGTCAAAGACACCGCCTGATCTGCTTGAGTCAGGATTTTGCAGACAACTACCCGCGGTGCGGCGACGCATGTCACCAATCAGCAGCGTTTGACCATCCTCGCTGAAGCTCAGCACCGAGCCGTAATCTTCGCTGAATCGGTTGGTCCAATCGCCAATAGGATCGGTGCAGGTGAGGGGCAATGAGCCGTCGACCACACAGTCAAGGCTGCCATTGCCAAATTCGCTTTGGGGAGGACACCACGTTGGATCATCGGCCGTGAGGAAGGGGAGTGATACAAAATCGCCCGACCAGTTTCCACTGGCCACCGAGCGAACCTGGACCGCCCCGCCGAAGTCTGAGCACGTGGGTTCCCGCAGACCATTCATCGCGAGACGATCGGTGTCAAGTCCGATGGCCACCAAGCTTCTTGTCCGAGAAACAGCAAGCGAACCCCCAAAATTCTCCATGCCTAGCTCAGGAAGAAGGGTTTGCGTGGGAGCAGTCGTGAACGTGAGCAGCGATGAAACTCGCCCTCTGACCTCGAGGTACGTTGGACCCCCGGGGTCCCCATTGAAGTAACGCCGGTTTGGACTGGAGAACACTCCAATCCGAGGCGATCCTGGCGTCAACGCAACGGCATCCCCAGTCAAATCGAATGCCTTGCGTCCCTGCTCCGCGGCGATGCCCACCCCTGGGATGCCGAGATCATTGGGAGGGAGTCGGATGGGATCTTGGAAGGAAAGTTGATTTGATCGGATTTCCGCCACCGTTGCGTAACCGGCCAACGTGCCTCCCAGTGAACTGCTCGGCGCTCCAACCATGGCATAGCCATTGTTTCCCCTGTTCTCCACCGAAACGGCCTTCCCTTGTCTGGAGCCCAAAGCGCCTTGCAGGGGTTGTCCGAATTCATTGAGGTACCGACCTGGCATCCCAAGGAAAATGGGGTCGCAGCCTTCGTTGGCAAGTTCGTACAAGTATGCCCCGCCGGTCGCGTTGGCACCGCTGATAGCATCTTCAGGACGTCGCCAGCCCCCTTGTTCGGCTCCGACAACGAGGAACTTCCCATCGCTGCTCAAATCCACCGAGGTGCCGAAGCCCATGTTTGGGGTGACAAACGGGGCAAGCCGACGGAGTGATGGGTCGGCCTCGAGTGCATTCAATTCTGGAGGACGGATCACGCTGACAAGGACCCATCCGCGAGAAGGATCGCCACCAATATCGCTGCATCCTCCATTTCTTCGATAGACCCGAACTTCACCCATTCGTTCGGAGGCGCCAAACAGACCGTAGATGCCGGTGAACGTAGGAAATGCGGATTCGGGCGGGAAGGTGTTCATGACCTCATACAAGTCGAAGGCTTCACCTTCCAAGGGAAGGGTTGCGTAAGGAGAGGACACAACCATGATGTCCCCACCAACGTCGATGGCTTGGCCAAAGTTCGACCGGTCGGCCAGCGACCCAACGTCAGGGGCAATGGTCAGGCTGGCGAGATTGTCATCGGAATTCGAATCCTCACCATCATCATCAAGATCAAACACTGCAACCGCGCCGGGTCGTCTTCTGAAGCCAAAATCCACGAACTCGTCGGGGCTTCTTCGAGGCTGGGCACCGGCAATAATGACGTCGCCGCCGGCTTCAATCGCCCGAACGAATTGCCCAAGCAGTTGGTACTGGCCGGGGTCCTCTTCGGTTTGCAGGACTTCCTTCGGCTCAATGGTTTGGGTTGCCGTCGGGGTTGTTTGCGGGAGGAAGGGGACATCGACATCGATTTTGTAGCTGTAGATCACCCCGCTCATTTCATTGCCTGGCGCCGGTGGCTCCCCCTCTTCGATGGGATCTGGGAAGTCGTCCAAGTATTTGGAGCGAGGGGCGCCGACAAGCAGGACGGGTTGGTCCTGATCGCCAACATCAACCAGATCAACCGACATTCCGAATCCACCGAACTCAAGGTTGTAGGGATCGCCTCCGGTGAGGCAAATGGCCTGGGCTGATTCTGCAGTAACGCCATCGAGATCGAAGTCGACAACATCCTGTTGAGAACAATCCGTGCAGCCGGGAATGCGAATCAGACCATCGTCTTCGTCACAAACGGTTTGCACCGGAGAGGGAGAACGGGGAATGGAGAAGGAAAATCCTTCAGTGGGAAGGAGGGCTTCATCAAGCGGCGTCGACGGGTTGTCGACAATGGCATCTTGGTGCGGAACAAAATACGTGTGGGCCGTGCCGTTCCAGCTGAATCCGGGGTAGCCGGCAAAATTGAATCCAGGCTGGCCAATTGCGATGAGGTACCCATCATCATCCACCTGCACGGTGTCCAGGTCAAAGCCGTATTTCCCCGGCGAGTTGAACCCGGCATTGGCATCACGCAGCGCAATATCAGAGCGGGTATGCGGAGGTCGATTCCACACGTCGCGATAGACATGCGTCATTCCAGTGAACGTGAAGTCGGCCTGAGGGGCAGACACGATGAGGTCCACCACTGCGGGTTGGTCCCCTTCCGCTTCTGCCACCCGATGCAACTTGACCATCGAGCCAAGAGCAACATTCCATGCCAGGGTGTTGCCCAAGTCGTCGTGGAGGATGCGGCCTCGGAAGTATGGATCCTCCCAACTTGTTGGCGGCGTTTGGGCAATCAGTTCTGGATCGACCCCGCCAAGCCACCATGGGTGGCCGGAAGTGTCTTGATCATTTCGTTGAAACAAAAACGCGCCACCGACCCCGGGAGCACCAATGCCACCGAGATTGAGGAAGCGTTGGCAGTTGCCTCCGACGGATCGGTAATCGTTCAGGGTGACGCCAGATTCCCAAAGGCGGTTGTCTCGGTCGGTCACCCATGGGAAGTCGGGGCCAATGTCAGGACAGTCTTGCTGATCGAAGCCGTCGTACAGATCGAAGAGGTGAACACTTCTTTGGGGCGCACCAACGGCAATGGTGTCTCCAAGGATTGAGACGGAGAAGCCGAATCGCTCGCCGGGGACGGAAACGATTTGCGCCATCGGCGCACCGTTGGGTGCATTGAAAGGCGCCGAAAGTTCAACGGGGACGGCTTCATTCTGAGGCGCGTTGACGCCAATACGCAATTGTTCATTCAGCGTGTCGGGGTCGGCATTTGGATCGAATGGATCGTATGGAAGACGCTCTGGCCAGTCCGAGATGGGAAAGACTTGGACTTTGGTGCCTGTACCCGCTTCGATGTCGCTTGCCCCATCGTTCGACCACTCAAAGTCGACCATGGGCAGAGTGAGCCGTTGCTCGAGGATCCAGCATCCATCGCTGTTCAAAACGTATACATACGCCGCACCGGCATTCGCCAAGCGAGTGCC
>CAXBRK010000150.1:0-4491 GCA_963978155.1 uncultured Phycisphaera sp.
TCGTTGAACCAAAGCCGGTACCCCGTTCGAACCGGTGACATCGATGGCGTGCTGGCTTGGTCGAGCTTTGCGTTCGCGGTCTCGGGCACCGTGACCTTGGATGTGGCTCGTCATCGGCGACCAGGTCTTGGTATCTACGCGTGCGGTTGGGCGTTCCGAATGATCGCCAAGATGCTGATTCGAGGCATGGTGCTGCCCCCGAATTTGGTTCTTGGCCGCGAAGCCATGCCGGAACTTGCTCCCATTCCAATGGATTCGGGATTGGTGCTGGATGCGGTGCGTGCGCTGCTGAACGATGATCAAGCGTTGCGGGCGCAAGTCGAAGCTTGGGATGAACTCCACACGATGTACGAAGGCCACGACCCTGGGGCCGGGGTGGCCGACTTGGTCGACGGCGTCCTCGCGTAGATCTAGAAGAACTCAGTTCGAGTCGAATTCACCCGCCCGCAGCCGCCGCTTGTAGTCGGCAAAGGCCCGCAGAGCGTAGGGGGCAAAGATCAGCATGATTGGGATGTTGCCCCAGATCATCATGCCATTGCCAAAGACCGACAACGTGTCGATTTCGCTGACGCCGATGAACGGCATGGTGGCCAGAAGCACCAGGCCTGAATAGAACAAGCGGTACAACGGGACCAGCTTTCGGCCTCCCAACCACACGATTCCCGACTCGCCGTAGTAGCACCATGAGATGATGGTCGACAGGGCAAAGAGCCACGCGCTGAAGGTCACCAAGAGTTGTCCCACGCCAAGCCCTCCAATGCCCACGCCAGCAAACGCCCGGTCAAAAGCGTGGGCAGTCAAGGCTGCGCCTTCGTACTTGCCGTGCAATCCCACTTCGACTTCTTCCGCCAGCGTCGGTGCTGCAGTTGATGTGATGGGTTTGAAGCTGACGGTTGGTCCGTTCTCTCCCACTTCGACCTCGCCGTACACACGGGCCAAATCGGTCCCGGTATTTTCACTGGCTTCGGTGCGAACCAAGAAGAAGATTTCGTCCCCGTCTCGCCAATGTTGTCCATCTTCAAGGTTCAGAATTTTCCGTGCGGCTTCGGTGCGTTCGGGGAGGGTGTCCAGCGTGGCTACCCAGGCGTCTTCTTCAGTTGGAGCTGCCGCAAAAGTGATGGCGTCGGTTGGCACCGTGGCTTCCGCGTCTCGGTTCCACGCGCCGGTGGACAGGATGACCAAGGCAGTGATGGTGCACACGACGAGGGTGTCGATGAACGGTTCCAGGCCCGCCACCACGCCTTCACGCACGGGTTCCTTGGTTTGGACGGCCGAGTGGGCGATTGGGGCGGAGCCTTGTCCGGCTTCGGAGGAGAACAATGCCCGCTCGATGCCACGCTGCATGGCGTATCCCAAGCTGCCCCCGATGAATGCTCCGGTGGCGGCGGCCGGTTCTCCACCCAAGAATTCAGGCGCTCCGTGCTTCCAGATGAGGGCAAACATCGCGGGGATATCGCCCAAGTACATCACCACCACCGACAAGCCGGCGAGCAGATAGATCCCGCACATGAATGGCACCAGTTTGCCGGCCACCGAACCGATGCGTTTGATGCCGCCCACCAGCACAAAGGCGGCCAGCAACGCCAAGACGATGCCGGAGACGGGGCGGGGGATCTTGAAGGCGTCATAAGTGCTCTCGGCCACATTCCAAGCTTGGAACATGTTGCCGCCGGTGGTCGCGCTGATCAGCAGAGTGACCACAAAGATGCCGCCCAGGGCCATGCCGATCGTGCCGAAGCCCATGTTGCGCAGGCCCTTCTTGGCCACAAACATCGGGCCGCCGGCGGGGTTGTCCGGATCCGAAACATCCCGGAAGAGGAGGGACTGGGTGACCTCGACGTGCTTGATCGCCATGCCCACGATACCGATGACCCACATCCAAAGCACCGCGCCAGGACCACCGGTGTAGATCGCCATGGCGACCCCACCAATATTGCCCAGTCCAACCGTCGCCGAGAGGGCGGCCGAGAGGGCTTGGAAGTGGCTGATCGCGCCGTCTCCACCTTCGGTGTCGTACTTGCCACGCACCACATTCACGCCGTGGGTCAGGGCGAAGTATTGGGAGAACCCGCTGAAGAGCGTGAAGCCCACCCCCATCGCCAAGAGGACGTAGATCATGTATTCGTGGAAGAGGACATTGCCGATGTCCGCGATGAGGCTCATGAACGATTCGATCATGGGATGCATCATGACCGAAATCAGGGTGATTCGGCAACTCCGGAAGACATCCGGCTTCTCTACACTGAATTCGTGCTTCCCTTCCGCCTTCGCTCCGATCTCACCCGCCATCGCTTGGGCGATGTTGAGCTCGCGTTCGGTTTGGAATGCCACGAGGGGTCAGAATCTCTTGGATTGCGGGCAGGCTGGTCTCGTGAGCAGGTTTCGACCCTCGAGAACGAATTCGGGATGGAGCCGCGTGATTCATGGCACATCGTGGTCGATCGCCATGTGTTGCCGAAATTGCTGCAAGAGCTGTGGCCGCTCTTGGGGCGAATCTCCACTCCAGTCTTCCCCGTGATCGAGTTGGGGTCTCGGGATGCGTTCCGGGCCGTTGATACTTTTGTGGGGGCGGATCCACTGCCGCTGGCGGAGTTTTTGAGCACGGTCCAGAACCTGCAAACTTTGCTGTTGGAAGATGCTCATCTGGCGTTTGGTGCCTACTCCGACGAAGACATACCTTCAGAAGTGTTCGTCGATCACTGGAAGGGTATTGCCTTGACCGTGAGGGCTTCCGATCGGGAACGGGTGGAAACCATCTTGGATGCGTTTGACTTGGCCCAAGTGGAAGAAACCTGGTCGAAGCTTGACGACCGTCAAGCGGAGCGGGTGCTTTCCATTCGCAATATTTTTGAACCCATTCCCAGCGGCATCCCCGACCCAGCTTTGTTGCAACCCGATGTCGACCACTTCTTGTTGTATCTGCGGCGCTGCTGGTCTTTGGTGCCCAACCTTGAAGATTGGGAATCCAATTTGGATGAAGCGGGTCGTTCCTTGGGCCGTTGTTTGTGGATGGTGCAGGGTGTGGTACGAAACCCTCAAACCAACCAGCGGGCCCGCCTGGTGGTGTGGGCCCAAGCCGCGCACCCACGTGCACTCAGCAAGGTCCTGCTGGCATGGGCCAAAGAACAGCCGCAGTGGGCGTGGGAAGACGAATTGGGGACCGACCGATTGTCTTGGGAAGACGCTCCACCCGAAGTGGACGTGGCCCGCGAGGGGGTCAAAGGAGATGCGGTGCTGCACAGTGTGTTGGAAGAGTTGGATCCACTGACCGCCGATTTGGTTCAACTCTTGGCTGAAGAATTCCCACCCGAAGACGCCGAGGGAGAATCTTTCGATGCCATCGACTGACCCCGAGTGGTACGCCAAAGGTTTGCGGTTCTCCTGCACCCAGTGTGGGAATTGCTGCACCGGCGCACCGGGAATTGTGGCCTTCTCCACTGAAGAAGGTGAAGCCATGGCCAAGCGTCTGGAGATGAGCGTCGGGGATTTCTATCGACGCTTTGCCCGGAAGGTGAATGGCGAGTGGTCCCTGACCGAGCGCAAGACCTCGTTTGGATACGACTGTGTCTTTTTGGATCGGGAGAGCAATCCGGGGGTGGCGGGTTGCCGGTTGTACGAAGATCGGCCCAAGCAATGTCGGACTTGGCCATTCTGGCCGGAGAACTTGGAATCACCCCAAGCGTGGGAAGAAGCGAAGGCAAACACGCCCTGCCCGGGGATGGGTCGAGGCACCTTGGTGCCCATTGAATCTATTCGTATTCAGCGCAACGACCCTGGGTGAGCGAGGCTCAGGGGGTTGGTTGGTCAAGACTCTTTGGGGGTGGTTGGTCGCTGACACAGCGAAACCCCAAGTGGTTCGTGGAAGAGTCCGGCGTGGCAGACATGCGGGCCGAAGGCCGGTAGCTCGAACAGTACGAAGGGTGGCACAAAAAGGAACCGCCGCGTTGGCTTCGGGTGTCGGCTGCGGTGGGCATCCGAGGATCTTTTGGCGTCCCCGTCGGGCGAGTTTCGTGGTACGCGAATTGATCGTATTGGTCGGCGCACCACTCCCAGACATTCCCGGCCATGTCAAAGAGTCCGTAGCCGTTGGGGGGGAACTGTCCCACGGGAGCTGCCCCGGAATACCCGTCGGCTTTGGTGTTGATCGTTGGGAACGTGCCTTGCCATACGTTGGCATGCTTCGGTGCAATTGCATCGTTGCCCCACACGTACCGGGCACCGGACTGGCCACCTCGAGCGGCCGCTTCCCATTCGTTTTCGGTGGGGAGTCTTTTGCCTGCCCACTTGGCGTAGGCGGTTGCGTCGTACCAGGAGACGTGGACCACCGGATGGTTCATGCGGTTCTCGATAGAACTTCCGGGGCCTTCCGGGTGACGCCAACACGCGCCGGGGACCCAGCGCCACCAATCGGTGAAGGTGGCGACGGGGGTGTCTTCGGGTGGGGGGGCGAAGACCATTGATCCGGGCATTAACTGGGCTTCGGGGGGCTTG
>CAXBRK010000151.1:0-4470 GCA_963978155.1 uncultured Phycisphaera sp.
ATCTGACCAAATCCGAGACGCAACGAGAACACCACTTTGATTATCAGTACCAGTGATGTCGTATTCAACAATGTACGGCTCGACCGGACCACTCACGCCGACTGGTTCAACACGATTCACGGGCTGCAACGAAACGGTCGATGAGGAATCGTCCCCCAACTGCACCCCAACAAAACAAAGACTGCCACTCAGCAGCACCGAAGAAAAAACGACAGACTTGGACATGGGTCGGCTCCTCAAATTGAGATGTCTCGATGCTAAGGCAAACCGCAGTTCATTCCAACACCCAGAAGCACATCTGAGGACCAAGTTGCACTTTGATCCACAGGCGTTAAGTCACCGAGCTCGAAGAAGACCCTGCAACGTGTGCACCAAAGCCGCCACGTCTTGCGGCCCGTTCATGGGGCCAATGCCCAATTCGGACAGGTGGGGGCCAAAGACTTCAACGAGGCGACTGATCTCATAGGCCGACGGGTCGTGTGGCTGACCGCCCCCCCGCAAGCCATCCGAATCGGAATGGCCATCCATGTGACGGATCGCAGCGAGGGAATACTCGTACACCAGATTCATTTTTCGGAAACTGAACCAGTCGGGCTCGTCGAGGTTGTCGCAGGGACAGTGGTAACAGCGACCTTGGCCACAACTCAGAAACAGGAACGCTTCGCCGCCCCGTCGAAATGCAGCGTGGTCGGACATATCACCGATCAAATCATTCTGAGCGGCGACTACCCGCAACTCGGGGACATCGTTGGCCGCGGCATCGACCACCGCCGGGAGAGCGGTGTGGCTTTCCGCGCCGAGGACAAAGAGCAGGTCCTTCAACTCGGGGTGCTTTTGTTCAAAACCACCGAGGGTGACGTCGTGGGCAATCAAGTCGAGAATCAAAGCCGCACCAAAAGGCCTGTTCTCAACATGGTCGGCGTAGAAGCGGTTGGAACCCATTTGTTCCGTCAGGAAATACGGGGGTTCTTCCGAATCAAAAATGCAGACGATCAGATCGCGCGACAATGGCGAACGTTTGACGGCCTCGGCCACGCCCAAGACCACCGCGACCGCGGCAGCGTTGTCGTCTGCACACGGGGCGTCGATCACACTGTCGTAGTGCGCGCCAATCAGCAGCGGGGGCAACGTGGAATCAGTGCCAGGGATCACCCCCGCCAGATTCGTAAATGTGTTGCCGTGGCCAGTACTGAGATCGGTACCGCGATACGGAAGTTGAAATGAAGTCCCCTCAAAAGGATCAAGGCCAATGGCCTCCAGCCTTTGGTCGAGATACCGAAGGGACGCCTCGTGTCCTTCGGTGCCGACTCGCCGCCCATGCTCGAGGCAGAGGGCGATGACATCTTGTTTGAGTTGTTCGTGGGCGCTCATGCCAAAGATCGTATCAAGGGCACTTTCAAACCCCGATCACAAAGATCAAACAGAGGCGGCACGGCTCTCTCGGTAATTACGCGGCAAGCTTCTTGGGAGTCTGATTGGAGACCTTGTTCCAAGGCCGCTTCCCCACCGAGGACTTGAGTTGATCACAAATCCAGTTGTCCGTGGCAAGAGCGATGGAACTTACTGTTCTGATGTACTTCTCCAACTCATTCTTTTTGACATATTCAGTCTCTTCGCCGTGGGCGATCTGATGTCGTCTGGCGACGAACGCATCGAGATTTTGAGATTCGCCTTTATCCCAAGATTGAATGAGTCCTTGATGTCCAATCACTTCGGATACCAAATCTCGAACCTTGTCATGCTTTGGCCCACTGAATTGTTCAACCCTTTCTTGGACCGCCTGTTGAAAGGTTTCCTTCCAATTTTTTGCAAAATCAAAGAGCTTTTCATGTGAGCGAACATAATTAGCTAGCAAATCCCAGGATCTTTTCGGCAATGTGGAGGCCTTTCGTCGATCCACCAACTTCGTTGCAGCTTCTTTCACGACGTCCTCCACGTAAGCCTCTAAGCCCGCACAAAGCAGAACAACACCAGAACTCGTCAAGTATGCACCTGATTTTTTCCCTGGCCCCGTGCCGCAGATTTTTTCGTGGGCTGAGATAAGTTGCTTAGCATCCCGAAGTGAGTTCGTACAAAAGCGCTGATAAGCATTTGAAGGCATGACAATCCCCGTATGTGGTGAAGGAAGAAGTGTGAGTTCAGCCATCGTCTTGGGGCACGATCTACTTTTGACTGGACTCCAGCATTCAATTTTGGGTGCCGGTCCAAACAGCACATCCCATACAACTCACTCGCTCTGCCGCACTCGAATCCAATCAACAGACCAACTTTGTCCACAAAGAAGACTGTTTTGGGTGCATGTCTCAAGTGTCCATGGCAGCGGATCCCTTGGCATCAAGCGATCGAGCGATACCATGAGCCATTCTGGAGGATGGCATGCGGAATCTGATCGCGATTGTGTTGGGAATGGTGCTGACATTGCCCGTGATGGGGCAAGCTGGGGAAGTGGTTTGTGTAGGGGCGGAATGCTACGGCTATCAAAGTCCCGACGGAGTTCCGGGCGGCGTTTTTACGCAGATTGCAGCCGGATCGAACCATAATCTCGGACTACGGGAAGATGGCACGGTTGTCTGTTGGGGGAACAACTCAAGCGGACAATGTGATGCACCTGACGGTGTGTTTACGCAGGTGGCCGCTGGCGCATCCCACTCCATCGGAATACGGGAAGACGGCACCATTGCATGCTGGGGCTCGAACTCCTACGGCCAAAGCAATGCTCCAGACGGTGTCTTCATACAAATTTCTACTGGCAGCAGCCACTCCATCGGACTACGCGAAGATGGCACCGTTATATGTTGGGGCTTGAATGACTATGGGCAATGTGATGCGCCGGAAGGCGTGTTCATTCAATTAGCCGCTGGACCATCTCACTCTGTCGGAATACGGGAAGACGGTACCGTTGCATGCTGGGGCTCAAACAGTATTGGCCAATGCGATGCACCAGACGGTGTATTTAGACAGATTGCGGCTGGCCTTTTCAAATCACTCGGAATACGAGAAGATGGCACGGTTATCTGTTGGGGCTCAAACGCATTTGGCCAATGCGACGCACCAGAAGGCGTGTTCAAGGGCATTGTGGCAGGGCAGTTTCACTCACTCGGTCTTCGTGAGGATGGATCGATTGCATGCTGGGGCAACAACTTTTACGGGCAATGCGATGCACCAGACGGCGTGTTCACGCAGGTGGCGGCTGGCTTGAACCGCTCATTAAGCATGCGAGAAGATGGCACTATTGAATGCTGGGGAGGGGACTCCTTCGGCAATCAATGCAGCTTTCCTTCAGGACCGGTTAAGCAGATCTCGAGAGGCCTGTACCATTCGATCAGTTTACGAAAAGATGGAACTGTCGCATGCTGGGGGTGGAACCAGGATGGCCAGTGCGATGCACCTGCCGGAGTTTTTATTGATATCGCGGCTGGCGATTACCACTCTATGGCACTTCGGGCAGACGGCACAATTACATGCTGGGGCCGGAACGACGAAGGTCAATGTGATGCACCAGGAGGCATCTTTACGAAAGTTGCTGCTGGAAACTTGCACTCTCTCGGCTTACGGGAAGACGGAACCGTTGCCTGCTGGGGATCGAACACCTTTGGACAATGCGATGCTCCTGATGGTGCTTTTACGAAAATTGCCGCAGGCTCACCCCACTCTCTTGGGATCCGAGAAGATGGCACGGTTGTATGTTGGGGGAACAACTCAAGCGGAGAATGTGATGCGCCTGCCGGTGTGTTTACGCAGGTGGCCGCTGGCGCGTTCCACTCTATTGGGATACGCGAAGACGGCACCATTGCATGCTGGGGCTCAAACAACTACGGCGAATGCGATGCACCTGACGGCGTGTTCACGCAAGTAGCAGGCGGTTGGGGCTTCACGGTTGGGCTGCGGAAAGATGGTACCGCGGCATGTTGGGGCTGGAACAGCAGTGGACAATGTGATGTTCCTGACGGCTTATTCACGCAAATAGCTGCTGGAATCAGAAGATCAATGTTCATCACACTGGATTGCGACGCTGACGGATTAAGCGACACAACAGAAATCGCCAACGGCACCGCCGTTGACCTGAACAACAACGGCATCGATGACAACTGCGATCCTGACTGCGACAACAACGGTGTTCCAGACTTCCAAGAAATTGCAGCAGGGGCTTTCGATTGCAACTTAAACATGGTCCCTGACGCGTGTGAAGTCGAAGTCCGACCTGAACTTGACACAAACGGAAACACGTTTATCGATGCCTGCGAAATCGACTGTAACGGCAACGCCACCTTCGACTTCCTCGACATTTACAGTGGGACAAGCCAGGACATCGACGCCAACGCCATTCCGGACGAGTGTGATGAGTGCAACAGCGATCCAAACGACTGCAACAACAACGGGATCAGCGATTCGTGTGACGTGCTGTTTGGCGGGATTGGGGACCTCAACGGCAATTCCATTCCAGACGAATGCGAATGCATCGCCGACATC
>CAXBRK010000152.1:0-4436 GCA_963978155.1 uncultured Phycisphaera sp.
GTACACACCGCCCGTCAAGTCATGGAAGCTGGTAGTACCCGAAGTCGCCCCGGTTCAGGGGTGCCCACGGTAAGGCCGGTGACTGGGACTAAGTCGTAACAAGGTAGCCGTAGGGGAACCTGCGGCTGGATCACCTCCTTTCTAAGGGATTTCCTTAGAGTTCGGTTGATCTTGCCTGTCGCTGCAATTGTGCATCGACTCAACAACAAGATCTTGGAGAGCAATCTCCGCCGGACCTTGTCAACACAATCTCGTGTCGCATTTGCGACAAAGTGTCAGGGTGACCTGACACGATGGCTCTGATCGTTCCTTTGTATATCACACAGCCCCTCTGTTCTCGGAGGGGCTGTGTTCGTTTTTGAACTGAGACTTTGTTGTTCAAATACGTTGATCTGACGTGTTGATCAAACGCCATTTGGCCATCGGGCAACCATCAGCTTGATCGATGGGATGATTCAGTTTTGTACCGAAGCATTTTTGGTCCTGATACGGACCTGGGATCAAGAGCCGGGTTCCTCTTCGCTCCATTGTGGCCAGTTCCCTTTTTCGATCCATTCATCCAACACTTGGCAAGACGTTCGGAGCTGCTTTTCATAGCGACGCCATCGTTCGGTCCGTTGGTTGTGGACCTTCTTCTTGGCTTCCAAGAAGCTCGGCGTTTGCTGGATGCTGGCGTCTCGAGTCGGATCCAGAACTGCTGGCTCGAACTCAAGGCCCAGTCTGTCCAAAATTCCCCTCAGCGTGGATTCGGGGTCGGCCACAAATGACTCATACCTGACATCGACAATATTGGCATTTGGAAATCGGACATCGATGGCTTCATTCAGCGTGAGAACACTCGAGAGCATCCGTGCCGCGCTGTGAATATCCAAGAAGTGGCGGTTGATGCCGTTGGCCCCAAAGTGCTGGGCGAAGCAGGAGAGGACAACATCGCGAGGGTCTCGGATGGTTCTGATGACGACGGCATTTGGCCACAATTGCAAGATCATGGGCAAATCGATGATGTTCATCGGTTGTTTGTGAATGAAGCAGGGGGCTTTGGCGGCATCAGGCACCATGCTTTGGGCGGTCCGCTGGAACACGGATCGCAGTTGGTCCGCCTTTGGGCTGTCTGCCTTGGAGACCAGGGATGGCAGTTGTTCGATGGGTTGCCCCTGCAAGAGGTATTGACGGACGGCGGTCACCAAGTGGGCTTCGCCGCTGGTGGCGATTGCAGAGTGTCCGGAGAGCATGCGTTCCAACAGCGTGGTTCCGGTTCTTGAAAATCCGACCAAGAAGTGCGGGGGGAGAGGAGAGCTCTCGTCAGGATTTCCTGCTTCGCCTCCTACGCTTTGCTCGGTGTTCTTGCACCATTCGGTCCAGGCTTGAACCTGTCGAGGCCAAAGTGTGCGGTCAAGTCTTCGCCATTCCGGGAGTTCGCTTTCGAGAGCTCCAGCTTTGGACCATGCTTCAAACGCGGCTTCATGGTCATGGATTTGATCAGCCAGAGCCGCCCGCTCGTGCCAGGCCGCGGCTTTGGCCGCAGACAGCCTGAAGTGGTCTGGATTCGGCGCGTATTTCTTGGCTTCTTCAAGTTGGTTGAGCTCTCTGAGAACGGTGCTCCTCCGGACCATGGCGAACTCATCACCGCCGCTGGCTGATTTTTCAAAATCACCCAAGGCCTCCTTGAGTCGCCGAAGGATTCTTCGCGCCTCTCCACGAATCCGTTGGATGGTGGCTCGGTTGGTTCCCTTTGCTGCCAACGCACGGGTTGCGGCGCGTTCTGCTTCTTCTTCGCAGCGAAGTTGCAGCAGGAGTCCTGCGGCCCTGGCCAAAGAAGGCCCATCCTCGGTCCACTGATCGACCGACTTCAAGATCGTTCGTGCGGCGGACGTTTGGCCGCTTTGCAGATGCATTTCGGCCATGCCCAGCAGCGCGGGTGCAAAACCGGCGCGTTGCGTCACGGCTGTCTGGAATCGCGCAAACGCAGCTTGTTTTTTACCCGTGGAGGCCAGTTGATGGCCTTCTTCAACCAGCGCTCTTGCACTTTGGGGTGGTGCTTTTCGGCCGGAGTTTGGTCGGGATTCGTTCGAAGGCTGCGTCATTTGGTCCGGTTCAAGATACGCTAGTCGGTTCGACCCCGCTCTAAGGAGAATCTGATGTCGCTTGATTATGCCTCTTTGCTCGGTGATGAAGCCGAAAGTCTGCTCAACCACAAGGCCGTGGTGCCTGCATCTTCTTTGCACCTGCCAGGTCCCGATCACTTCGATTCCGTCTGGGGACCAAGTGACCGCTCACCTCAAGTCCTGCGTTCTCTTCAGGCGCTGCACGGACATGGTCGTTTGGCAAATACGGGCTATCTCTCGATTCTTCCCGTGGATCAAGGCATCGAACATGCTGCCGGCGCTTCTTTTGCCAAGAACCCTGAGTACTTTGACGGTGAGAACATTGTCAAACTTGCCATTGAAGGCGGCTGCAATGCTGTGGCGACGACCTTCGGCGCGCTTTCGGGTCTTTCACGGAAATACGCCCACCGCATCCCATTCATCGTCAAAATCAATCACAACGAATTGCTGACCATGCCAAACCAGTTCGACCAAGTCATGTTCGGCTCGGTGCGTGATGCATGGAATCTGGGGGCGGTTGCGGTTGGTGCGACCATTTACTTCGGTTCCGATCAATCTCGTCGTCAAATCATCGAAGTCGCGGAAGCCTTCGAAGAGGCACGGGAACTCGGCATGGCCACCATCTTGTGGTGCTATCTTCGGTCGCCCATGTTCAAGAAGGACGGGGTCGATCATCACGTCTCCGCTGACTTGAGTGGCCAAGCCAACCACCTTGGTGTCACCATCAAGGCCGACATCATCAAACAAAAGCAACCTGAGCAAAACGGTGGATACGCCGCTTTGAACGCAGGAGACTCTGCCTACGGGAAATTTGATGATCGGATCTATTCTGAACTCGCTTCGGATCACCCCATCGACCTGACCCGATATCAAGTTCTGAACTGCTACGCTGGACGTGCTGGCCTGATCAACTCCGGTGGTGGCTCGGGTGACAATGACTTTGGTCAAGCGGTTCGCACAGCGGTGATCAATAAACGCGCTGGTGGCATGGGCCTTATCTCCGGCCGCAAAGCCTTCCAACGTCCTATGGACGAAGGGGCGAAATTGCTCCAGACGATCCAAGATGTCTATCTCGATGACAGCGTAGACATTGCCTGACGCAGCTTGACTGCCATTTGAATTCAAAGCCTCCCCAGATGGGGGGGCTTTTTTTACGAATGGACTTCATGCCTCTTAGGCGGGCGGCTGGTCACCGAATTCAATTCGATTCTTGCCATCACGTTTGGAGATCTTCAGTCGGCGATCAGCAAGCTGGACCAACCCCTCGATGGGATCCTGATTGCTTTGATCCAAAATGTCCCACGGCCAGGTGGCGAGACCACCCGAGAAGCGGATTCGGCCAGGCACTTCCAGTTGCACCCGCGCGACACCATCACGAATGCGGTCAAGCAGATCTTGGGTTGCTTCAGCGCTGAAGCCCCGAGGGACGTGGCTCTCGGGGCCAGTTCTCCGCGTAAAGTCGGCCAAAATCACCACAAATTCATCGCCCCCAACCCGAGCGATCTGATCGGCGGGACGAATGGCGTTGCGAATGGCTTCGGCAAATGCTCTCAAAACACTGTCGCCAGCTTCATCGCCATACCGGTCGTTCCACTGTTTGAAGTCGTCCACGTCCAGCTTCAAAATGCTGAACGGATGCCTCTGTCGTGATCCTTCCTGAATCACCTCACGAAGGTGGTGCTCGAACCCTCGTCGGTTGAGCGTCAGGGTGAGCGGGTCGGTGATGGCGTCCCGCCTGGCTTCGGCGAACCGTTGGGCGTGGTCGAGCCAGTGGGCCAACCATTCTCCCCAAGCTTCGGCCGGGGTACTGGGAGTGGTTGGAAGTGCGGACAGCCACCCCAACTCGGGTCCTCCGGGCAAACCAACCCGAATCTCCCCGGAATCACGGTTGAAGATCGGAGGGATGCCACCAGTTGCTGCGGCAATGGCCTGCAACGCCACGGGAAGCAGAACGTCAGGTCCTTCTCCCGCCGCGCGGAGCAAGTCCAGATCGGTTGGGTCTCGGGGGGGTTCGTTCCCTCCCGAGCCAGTGTCAGATGGCGGTGGAGGTGGAGGTGGTGGTAATGGTAATGCCAACTCTGGTTGTGGTGGTGGTGCCATTGGTGGAACAGGAGGTGGTGGTGCTCTATTGACTGCCACATTGAATCAACAACCATCGACACTTAGTTACACTCTTGGCGCAGGCGGTGGTGTTGGTTTCAACAATAAAGATGGCAACACTGGAACTGGTAGTGAAGCTGGACCATCTTATGGTGGTAACGGTGCTTCTATTGGTGGTCGTGGCGGAACTGGAGCATGGGGTAATGGTGCAACTGCTGGCGCTGGCGGCGG
>CAXBRK010000153.1:0-4387 GCA_963978155.1 uncultured Phycisphaera sp.
GTGCATGCGAACCATTTCATGGCCGCTGCTGATCGCCTGTCTGGGGTTCGCTTCTTGGAGCGGCAGGGCGGAGGCAGTTGGAGCAGACTGGGCCGATGTCCGCCCGATCATTGAGTCCCGCTGTCTGCCGTGCCATGGGGGCGAACGGGTCCAAGGCGGATTGCTGATGACCAACGCGTCGGCCTTTGCTCGAGGCGGTGATCGGGGCGCCGTTGTCGACCGGGTTGACTTGGCGAGCAGTCGGCTTTTGCAAGTCATTGCGTACGGCAATCCCGAATTGGCCATGCCTCCGTCGGGAATGCTGCCCGAGGCCGAGCGGATGCTGCTGGAGTCTTGGGTCCGGTCTGGTGCTCATTGGCCCGATGGTGCCGAGGGTGTTTTGGCGGAATCCCCGGATCGTCCTCAAGGTCTTGATCGCACCAGTGATGCCGCGGCCGGATGGTGGTCCTATCAACCCCTCGCGGCGCCGAAGCATGTGCGCCCCGAACTTCAATCCTCCAGCGACGCGATTGACCTTCTCCTTGACGATCACCTTGCGGCTCTGGGCTTGGTTGGGGCTGATGAGGCCTTCCCGGAGCAACTGCTGCGTCGTGCCAGTTTCGATCTGATTGGCTTGCCACCGACACCGGAAGAGGCCGATGCGTTTGCCTCGGCTTGGCGTCAAGATCCTTCGGAAGCTTGGTCCTCGGAAGTTGATCGTCTGCTGGATTCTCCGGCCTATGGGGAGCACTGGGCTCGATTTTGGTTGGACCAAGTTCGGTTCGCGGAAACCAACGGTTACGAACGCGACAGCACGAAGCCGAACATCTGGCGGTACCGAGATTGGGTCATTCGTGCTTTGAACGAAGACCTTCCCTACGACGCGTTCCTCCGCTACCAACTCGCCGGCGACGAATACGACGCGCTGTCTGACCTTGATGATCATTCCATTTCTGCTGAATTGGCGACCGGGTATTTTCGCCTTGGGGTCTGGGACGATGAGCCTGCGGATCGCATTCAGGCCAAGGCCGACCAAACTGCAGACATCGTGGATACCACGGCCCAGCTTGCGTTGGGCATGACGCTTGGCTGTGCGCGATGCCACGACCACAAAGCTGATCCGATCTCGCAGCGTGATTATTTTGCCTTTACCGCCTACTTCAACAACATCACCGGCTATGGGGACAACCATGCGTGGGCAAGTCGTCCCGAAAGTGTTCGTCTGCTGCCGGATGGTCATGGCCCGGAATGGCTTTCGGCCGAAGATCGAGATGAGCAAGTTGTTCGAATCCGAAACGATCTTGTTGCCGAAGCACAAAAGCTAGCGCTCCCACGAGCACCAAGCCGGACGCTCCTTCCTGATGCTCGGGGTGGAGGCACGATCTGGCGCTACTGGGACCAGGCCCAACCTGATGGTGTGGCCGCCCAAGGGTTCGATGACTCTGCTTGGCCCCAAGGTCGGGGCGGCTTAGGAGTGGCCTCTACCCCAGGCGCGTTGGTTCAATCGCCATGGGGCACGCAAGAGATTGCCCTGCGGCACGACTTTGTGCTGCGTGACCTTCCTGATGGTTTGGTCCTTTCCATCCACCACGACGAGGACGCTCTGGTCTTCCTGAATGGCATTCAGGTGGCTGCCTTCGATGGGTTTCGAACCGAC
Organism: uncultured Phycisphaera sp.; assembly: GCA_963978155.1. Classification (GTDB taxonomy): domain Bacteria; phylum Planctomycetota; class Phycisphaerae; order Phycisphaerales; family SM1A02; genus UBA8653. Next base: position 1,637 of record CAXBRK010000153.1, read on the forward strand.
TACATTGACGTGCAACTTCCCTCGGCCGCACTGGATGCTCTGGTTGTGGGCTCAAACACCCTGGCGGTCCTCTGTCGCCAAGCCACCGGCGACCAATATATCGATGTTGGCCTGAGCACGGGCTGGCTGGATTCAACTGAGGCCACGGTTGAGCGCCTTCGGTCCCTCAGTCGGGGCGGAGCCGCTGAACATCGGGCCGTTCAATCCCTTCTCGGTGCCTTGGATCAGCTGGACCAAGCCCCCGTGGCGGAACCGTATGAAGCCCTCGTGGTGGCGGAGTATGGAGTCGACAGCCCTGATCAGCACATCCACCTTCGCGGGAGTGCTCATGCAGAAGGTGACCGGGTGGAGCCTGCTGTTCCTGCCGTTCTTGCGTGGGCTGGTCAGCCGGAACTTGACTCCGAGGGTTTGAAGCATTCGTCAGGCCGGCGCCGCGCGATCGCAGAATGGTTGACGGTCAATGCGCAAGACATTTCCGCTCGGGTCTTGGCCAACAAACTGTGGCAGGGGCACTTTGGCCGAGGTCTTGCACGGTCTTCTGGAGATTTTGGTCGTTTGGGAGAACGCCCCACCCATCCGGAACTCTTGGAGCACTTGGCCCAGCGGGTGCTCGTCCACAAGTGGTCACTCAAGGCCATGCACCGCGAGATCATGTTGAGCCGGGCTTACCGGATGTCATCCCGCGCCAGTGACAATGCCTTGGCAACCGACCGAAACAACAACCACCTTCAACGTCGCGATCCTCGTCGTCTCACGGCTGAGCAATATCGCGATGCTGTTTTGCAAGTGTCCGGCCAGATCAACCGGAAGATGTTCGGCCCTTCGGTCTATCCCGAAATAGAACCCGAAGTCTTGGCCACCGCTTCCCGGCCCAATGAGGCCTGGGGACGTTCTTCTGTCGAAGACGCCAACCGGAGGTCCATCTACGTCTTCGCCAAGCGATCTTTGCGTTTCCCATTGTTTGAAAGCTTCGACCAGCCTTCGCCAGATTCTGCGTGTTTGGTGCGGTTTGATACCAATGTGCCAACGCAGTCTTTGTTGACGCTCAATGGCAATTTCGTCAACGATGCCGCCCATCACTTTGCGGATCGTCTGCAACGTGAGGCCGTGGGCCTTCCGCAGCAAGTCGATTGGGGGATTCGATTGGCCTTTGGTCGTGCGCCACACCCTGGAGAAGTGGATCGCCACATCGACTTTGTGCAGCGTATCTCGGAAGATTTTGATCTTTCCGAAGCTTCGGCCTTGGTTTATTTTGCCCTTGGCCTTTTGAATGCCAACGAATTCATGTGGATTGACTGAATGCACGATCATGCTTCACATTTCTGTGGCCGCACCCGTCGGGAGTTCTTGTGGCAGGCCGGCGGCGGATTCGCCGGCGTCGCTTTGGCCAACCTCCTTGGGGACGCGTGGATCTCTGGCCAAGCCCAAGCGGCCCATGGTCTTTCCCCAAATCTCGCGGCCGATCTGCACCGCCCATTCCTCACCCATGCGCCCAAGGCTCGGAGCGTCATTTTCCTCTTCATGTACGGCGGTCCCAGTCAGGTCGACACGTTTGACCACAAACCCAAGCTGTACGGTCTCGATGGGAAGACCATTGATATTCCAACCTTCGGTCGGCAGGGCAAGCGTGCTGGTGGCCGGATCGTGGGGCCGAAATGGAACTTCAAACCCCGTGGTCAGTGCGGAAAAATGGTCTCCGACCTGTTTCCATGTCTCGGTGAATGCGTTGATGACATGGCTTTTCTCCATTCGATGCACGCCGAGAGTCCTATCCACGGATCGGCTCTGTTGAACATGAACTGCGGCCGCATCACAAGCGGGCACCCCAGTCTTGGGTCATGGGTGAACTATGGCCTCGGCAGTGCCAATGAGAATCTCCCGGGCTACGTGGTCATGCTGGATGAAACCGGCGGCCCCATCAGTGGGGCGAAAAACTGGACAAGTGGTTACATGCCTGCCTCCCACCAGGGGGTCCAGCTTCGCTCGGAAGGGCCACCCATTCTGGCCTTGGATCCGCCGGAGCATTTGCAGGGCCCGCTTCAGCGGGAAGTGCTCGACCACCTTCGGACCGAAAATCTCTTGCACGGAGCGAGCCGCTCAGACAATCCCGAGCTCAATGCGAGGATCAATCAGTTTGAGCTCGCCTATCGCATGCAGAGTGAGGCCCCGGAAGCGGTAGACCTCAGTCAAGAGCGTCAAAGCGTTCTCGATCTGTATGGGATCGGGCAAGCGGAGACCGATCCTTTTGGTCGAAAATGCTTGATGGCCCGTCGGCTGGTGGAACGTGGCGTTCGTTTTATTCAGTTGTATTCCGGAGGTGGACACAACGATGACAACTGGGATGCGCATGGTGATCTCGAGTTCAACCACACCAGGCATGCAGGCCGTACCGATCGCCCCATTGCGGGCTTGTTGAAAGACCTCAAGCAGCGCGGCTTGCTCGATGAAACCTTGGTGGTGTGGGGCGGTGAGTTTGGTCGGCAGCCCACCGCGGAATACGAAGATCAAACGGGGCGTGACCACAACTCATGGGGCTTCACCATGTGGATGGCGGGCGGTGGCATCAAAGGTGGCATCTCGGTGGGTGAAACCGACGAGTTGGGCGCGAAGGCGGTTCGCGACCGTTTCCATGTTAAAAATCTCCACGCGACCATCCTTCATCTCATGGGGATGGATCCCAACAATCTCACGTACTTTCACAACGGGCTTGATGAATCCTTGGTCGGGGTTGAAGGCGCCGAGCCCATCCGG
>CAXBRK010000154.1:0-4356 GCA_963978155.1 uncultured Phycisphaera sp.
GATGGGCATGCTGAAGGAGAACCCAGCCGCCGACACCGAAGCACACTCGGTGCACACGGAAGCGAGTTCATTGCCGAGTGCAGAGTTGGAAGCACAGTTGGGGCAGCAAGTATTCATTGTTCTTTGACTCCTTAGTGACAATGTATTGTCGTTAGTGTAGGCCATCGAAAGCGAGGTGGCAACCACGTCTATTGGGCTCAAACGCATATGCCTTCGTAATACCGCCCATCACATTCTTTTTCCGCCGCCATAACAAACCAGAACATGAACAAGAACATTCTCATCGAATGCTGGTTTCATTCCGGATAACTTTTAAATCATGATTATTCGGTTCTCAACGTTCGTGGCTCTTTTGTTCTGTGCAGGTTCGGTTGGAGCCCAATCTGAAGATCCCCCTGTCGCTGGAGGGCATCCGCTTGATTACGCCTACACGTATTGGCCCGGAAACCACTGGTACGTCTGGAATCAGTACCAATCCACACGGCACTTTCGAACCGGTCGCTACGGCATGGCCTTGGATGTCACCAATTTCTCCATCACTGCTCTGGGCATTTTGCAAGACAACGCAACTGAAGAACAAGCCCTGACCGAACCTGTCGACTCCGTAACCCAATGCCCAGAAGCGTCAGTGAGCTACGGATTGACCATTGGCAGCGACAGTGGCCTCGCCGACGGCTTTGCCTGCGAGAACGAAAACACCAACAACCCATCACGACTCATTGACATGGGCCGGGCGATGCAAGTCATCGACGTGCCTCAAGTCACATACTCCGCTCTTCCAGATGCCACCGGAACGGTCAAGATGGCCGCGGGAATGCGTCATTTTGTCTTGACCCATCAAGCCGTCACCAACACAAGCAACACCACGGCCACTGTGAGCCTCACGCTTTCGGGTGAAGCGGTGGATCTGTTCCCGTTCACAGAGTTGTTGCTCGATGGACGCGCGATTCGAGTGCACGATGCAACCAACCTCGGGTGGACGTTTGTCGTTGCTGATGCCGAAAATGCCACGGTCAATATTCAGCAAGAGATCAACGGATCGATTCGGTTTGAGTTGACACGATTTGTCACCGATCCCTCTGAAGAAATCTCAATGTCCGTCACAGCTGTACCCTCCAACGCTGGAACTGCAGACCAACAATCGGTTTGGCTGGATCCTGGCAATGTGGCCCAATTGAGTTATGACCAGATGAATCGGGACGGCAGTGGTGGCAACACCTTGGAAAATGCTGTTTGGGACCACGAGCGTGGAGCGTTTGTTGTCCAATTGGCAAACCTCAGCGAAGTTGGTGCACCAGGATGGCAGAACTGGTCCGATCTGAACATCCACAATTGGTACAACCGACACCGAGTCCAGCTGGTCAACAACAGTACTGAAGCCATCATGATTCCTGTCGTATTTGAAGGAGGCAACAACGCCGCGTTTTACATCGTGGGTGGTAGCCCCATGCTTCGCGATACCAATGGCAACCCCCTTGGGATTCCGGTACAGATTTCAAAAAACTGGCACGAGCAACCGTTCTGGTACCACCTCCACACCGGGATTCCTGCCCAACCTGGTACCCACGAGATTGAACACACATTTGCGCACGCCAAATGGGGGACAGCGTTTGCCAGCGCCCACAGCCAACTTTCGTTGGTCGGGTGGGGGCGCAATCAACAGTGGGATGAATCTTCACTTGGCGCTTTTGGAGAATCGATCACCTACGACCCTGATATGACCCTCGGCCGGGCCATGGTGGATGACGTACGTCCCTTCTTGGTGGATGCCAACGGCCAGTGGAACTGGACCGGCAACGTTGGCGGCGCCAACTTCTTGGTCTACGGAACCAACACCACCGACGCATTCCCTGAACACCAACTGGGTCGAATCAAAACCCGCTATCGCGCAACGGGACCAAACCTAACTGATGTCATCTACAGCGGGATCACCCGTGATGGCAAGGTACAGGCTCGAATTGCAACGCAACTTGGACGGACCGATGACTTGGTTCGTGCCTACTACCACCTTGAATACACCTTTCTAGAAGACGTTGAATATCAGCGGCTGGCCTTTTTCCAAGTGGCTGCCGACCGATACGGCGACAATGGCTTCACGAGGCACGCATATGGAAATGCCAGCGGTGTCTTATTTGACGAATCAATCGCCGACCATGGCACCACTGGCTACGCCAGTGCGGCGGACCGTGGGATTGAATTACCCGGACAAAATCCGTGGGTCATGCTTTATGACAATGTCAGATCCGATGGCAATCTTCCCGAAAACCTTGCGGACATCGGCTTTGTGGTTCGAGATTATCAAGCAACCATCGGGAGCACCGTAATCGACACCCCACACATCAACATCAGGCGCACCTTCAACGGAGGCTGGTCACAGATGGCCTTTGAACTTGGCTTACCGTACGAGCCCAGCAACAGAATCATCCCCGCTGGAAGTCAGGTCCGAGCAACCGTGGAATACTTGGTTCCACCGGCTGACAAACTCGCCTACTACGGACCAAGTGACTATCTCAACGCGTTGTCCGCAACCAAATATCGAAGTACCGACATGATGATGGAACTCGCCAACGGCAATGCCCTTACCGTCGATGTCCGCGTTGGATCCCTCTCTCGCAACCAACCCGTTGAGTTGGTCGCCGCTTCTGGAAGCACCGCCGCAGAGTTTGATCTCACCGGGGGCCGAGGATATGTGCCAATCACAATCCATGGGCTTGCTTCATACGAGGGATGGACATTGGAATTGATCCAAGATGGACAATGGACCTCTCTCAACCAAGAAGTGGAAGGCAATGACTATTGGCAAGCGGTTGAGAATTCTATGGATGGCACGTACTCCCTCACATGGAACGTACCCAACCGAGATACCGGTACCTACCGGGTCCATAACCCAGATGCAACAACCTGTGCCGCTGATCTCAATGGTGATGACACAGTGAATTTCAGCGACCTTCAGGTCTTGCTTTCTGCGTGGGGACCTTCATCAGGTGGTGATACCAACAACGACGGTGTCACTGATTTTGGTGATCTTTTGATCGTCATCAACGATTGGGGCGGCTGTCCGTAAAACACCCCAGCATCCTCAGTTCAACTGCATCAAACCACACTGCAGCTGCACCACATCGGGGCATGAGGCTTCTTGGCCCCACTGGCTGAGGACCGCGAGCAAATCACCAAGTTCCACCGCCCCGTTGCCGTCAATGTCGGTTCGGCAGGCCATCTGGGGCGATGACAGAACCGTCCAACCTCCACCGCACACCGACAGATCTTGGCACTGGTAGTTGCCCTGCACTTTCATGCCTTCGATGGTGCCGTCCGACCACGCCCGCAGGATGACAGGTTCTGGATTTTCCCAACCACTGTGATTCGCGGTGCCGTACCACACAATCACCGGGTCACCTGCCAAAGCACTCGATGCCATCACGGTGGACGCCACGGGCTCCGCCACCACCGTATGCCTTTCGGTTTGGCGATTCAGATTGAAGCCGACGTACCACAGGGCCGCGGCGATCAAAACGGAAGGGATCAAATTGTTGTTCATTGGTGTTGCCTCCATGGATGCAAGGTACACCATGGGTGATTTGATCCAAGATCATCTGCATCAAGTAATCGGCGAATACAAGGTCCGCAAACACGAGGCATCCACAGGCCTCAGTGGCCAGGTCAACCTCCAATGAACTGGTGGATTGGCTGAAGATCAGAAGTACAATGAAATCATGATCCGACTTGCATTTCTTGCTTTGCTTGCTTTTCCACACGTGGTCTTTGGACAAGTGGACGTCACGTTCATTGGCTCAAGCAGCACGTACGAGAGCAGCTGGGATGGCAAATTGCTTGCTTTTGAGAAAGTGGAAGACGGCTGTTTTGGCTACGCCGAGTTCCGAATCGAAGTGACCACTCCCGTGAGTGTCACGTACTTCAGTTCACTCTTTTGCGAGGACCGCAGTCCGGCGGTTGAGCCTCCCTTCGATTCGTTCAGCAATATTCGAAACGATTGGGCGGTCCTTGGCAGTCCCAGCACGTGGTTTGGCAACTTCACCGTGAATCCCGGTACCTACACGGACTGGTTCATCAACTTCGATGGTCGGTTGTGCTTTGATTGCTGTGGCGGCGACTTCAACGAAGACGACACTGTCGATTTCAACGACCTCCAAGTGCTGTTGTCGGCTTGGGGCACTTCTGACGCTGGTGATGCCAACTACGACGGGATGACGGACTTTGCCGACCTGCTGGTTGTGACCAGCAATTGGGGCGCGTGTTCCAACTGAGCTCTGTCGCGAATTGTGCCGAGCAGATTTGGACAACAGTGGCAACGTTGGTTTTGATGACTTGATCGCGCTGTTGACCTTTTGGGGCCCC
>CAXBRK010000155.1:0-4329 GCA_963978155.1 uncultured Phycisphaera sp.
GGGGGATCCCCCTGTTTGGCTCGCGGCGGCGTCAGCGGGGGTGATCGGTTGGGCTTCCGGGGCGGCGGTGGTGTGGTTGGTTCGAATCGCCGGCACCCTTTGGCTGGGACAAGAAGCCATGGGACTTGGGGACGTGCATCTGATGGGCGCGGCTGGGGCGTTGTTGGGCTGGTTTGCCCCGCTTCTTGCCTTTGCTTTGGCCCCATTTGTCGCCTTGTGTTGGTTGAGCGGCTTGGCGGTGGTCCAAAAGTGCCGCGGACGTTGGTCGGGGGAGTTGCCGCCCATGCCGTTCGGCCCGCATTTGGCGATTGCCACCATGGCGGTGGTCCTGGGACATCGGCCCATCCAAGCCGCGTGGGAAGCGTGGTTTGGCGAAGTCTTGCCTTGGCCGCAGTGAAGTTGTCCACACCACGGCAAAAGCCTGCCGGGCGCGATATTCTCGCGGTCCAAGAAGGAATACCTATGTTCAACATTCGCCCCGCCCTGCTGTTCTGTGCCGCTTCTGCCCTCCTTGCTGGATGCAAGACCAACGAAGAAATGATGGCCCGTTACGAAGAAGAAAATTTGGCCCTTCGTGGTGAACTCACCATGAAAGACGATGCCATTTCCTCGTTGGAAGGCCAGCTGATGAACTGCGAGTCCATGAGTGCCGATCTCGAAGAGCAGTTGGCTTCGGCCAGCTTCACGCCGAGCGAAGATGGTCTTGACCCTTTCGGAGGCTTGGCCGGTGTGACCACCGAGTTTGAAGCCGGTGGTGTGGTGACCGCGAACGTGGAAGGCGACTTCCTCTTCTCCAGCGGTCGTTCCACTTTGAAGAGCTCCGCAAAATCTTCTCTGAACGGCGTGGCCGATCAGTTGAAGGGCGAGTTCGCCGGACAAACCATTCGGATCGTCGGCCACACCGACACCGACCCCATCAAGAAGAGTGGTCACAAGAGCAACCACCACCTTGGCTTCGAACGGGCCTACGCCGTGATGAAGTACTTGGTGAGCCGCGGCGTGCCGGAGTCCAGCATTGAAGTGTGCTCCTACGGCCCGAACGACCCCAAGTCGTCGAAGTCCGCCAGTCGCCGGGTTGAAATCTCGGTCGTGACCGACTGATCCTTCGCGCTTTGACGTTCTTCGTCAACGCCACCGAACCCAACCATGCAACCAGCCTCAAGGCTGGTTGTATTTTTTTATGAAGCGATGACCCACCACCCTCACGCCACCGTTCGGTTGCCCCGGCTGACCTCGAATCCGTACGTCCGTTGCGATCGAGATCTCCGGGTTCACCCTGATTCGCAGGTGTATTGGCTCAACGTCTTTCGAGAATCGCTCCGCACCCATTTTGAGTGTGGTGGGCTGACCGATCCTGAGCGAATGGCGGCCGGCGTGTCGGCGATGGAGTCTGTGTTGGAGTCCATCTTGGTGGGAGAAGGCCGGTTCGACACCATCGACCTTGACCTCGCGCGCCAAGCCGGTCTGCGGGCGGCACACTTGCCCGATGCGTATGCCGAACTCAAACGTGTGGCCAACGACGCCGCCCTGGATGCGCTCCCCGAAGTGCTCCACCGTCTCGATGCCGCACCGGCCAACCAGCGGTGGCCTTTGATTTTTCGAGAGATGCTCGCCGGCAACTGGTTTGACATGGGCACCGTCGAGTTGGTTGAAGCTTGGCGGGCTGCGGGGGGGGATGTTCTCCAGGGACACCAGCGGGTGCCAGAACGACCATGGCGGTGGGATGACGTTGAGATCTTTGCGGAAGCGGTGGTGCTCGATGATTCTCCGGTGGTGATCCTGCTTGACAATGCTGGGCCCGACACCATTTTTGGGGCCTTCTCTTTTGCGCGGGAGTTGCTCCGATTGGGGCGGGAGGTTCGTCTTGCGGCCAACGATGGTCCCGCGCTGAATGATGTTCAAGTGCACGACCTTCCGGAGCTCATTGCCCGGGCCACGCAGGTGGACCCCATTTTTGGTGCGTTGGAACCCGGCATTGTGAATACAGGCTCATGCATGCCATTGCTTGATTTGTCCAACGTCTCTGAGGCTTTGGCCCGCGCGACCGAAGATGCGGGTTTGCTGGTGTTTTGCGGCATGGGACGGGGACTGGAGAGCAACTGGACGGCGTCGTTTGACCTTCCGGTCCTCCGGGTCGCTTCGGTCAAAAACCCTGATGTGGCGGAATTGATCGGAGCCAACCTCGGGGATGGGGTGGTCCGGTTTGATAGGCCCGCTCCAAGTACAATTGGACACCATGACTGATCAACGAAATCCCGCGGACATGACCGGCACCAACGCTTTGGTGGTGGGCATCGCCAACGAGCACTCCTACGCCTTTCACATCGCCAAGAGCTTGAAGGATGCGGGGGCGAACCTCCTGTTCACCCATTTGCCCGGGGAGAAAATGGAACGACGGGTACGCAAAGCCGTGGATGCGCTCGGTATTGAAGATCCTTGGTTGATGCCGCTGGACGCCGCGTCCGACGATGATCTTGATGCCGTCTTTGCCAAAGTCGGCGCTGACTTTGGCCGTCTTGATGTGCTGGTTCATTCCATTGCGTTTGCGGACAAGGACTACCTCAAGGAAGGTCGGTTCACCGAGACCCCGCGAGATGTCTTTACGCAAGCGTGTGACATCAGCGCGTTCACCAAAATTGCCATGGCGCACCGCGCGAAACCGCTGATGACCAACGGTGGGTCGATTTTGTCATTGTCGTACTACGGTGCTGAGCGAGCCGTCCCGGGATACAACGTCATGGGGGTGGCCAAGGCGGCTCTGGAAAGCGCGACTCGGTACTTGGCGGCTGAGTTGGGGCCCAATGACATTCGGGTGAACAGCATTTCCGGCGGTCCGCTCAAAACCTTGAGCGCGATGGCCGTGGGCGGCTTCAGTTCGATTCTCGCGAACATCGAAGAGCATGGACCATTGCGTCGCAACGTCACCGGTCAAGACGTGGGCGAGACCGCCCGGTACTTGCTTTCGGATATGGGACGGGGTGTGACGGGTCAGATCATCCGTGTCGATTGTGGGACGAGCGCGGTGGCGGGGCTCGGCTGATCAGACGCCTCGGGCCGCTCGAACCGCGGGGTACCACCACGGACCTTGATGCTGCACATCCTCATCGCGAAGCAATCGCGTTCGGATGGCCACGGCCAACTCTTGGAAGGTCTCTTCTTGAGGCACACTCAGTGAGAGTTCGCTCTCAGGATGAAGTCCCCGGTCGCTTTGCAGCCCAAGTTTGAGGGTCGGGCGGTCTGGGGGGGCAGGCAGAAACGCTTGGTCAGGATTGGCGACCAACAGAACCAAGTCTGCGGTTTGAAAAAGATCGGACTGGTGGCGAATGGCGTCGGCTTCGAGTCCAGAACTCTCGCGAACTCCGGCGGTGTCCACCAGCCGAACCACGAGACCGTCGGCCAGCCATTGTTGTTCCAAATGATCTCGGGTTGTTCCGGCCACATCATCAACCAGGGCGAGTTGTTGGTCCGCCAGCGCGTTGAAAAGGGTGCTCTTTCCGGCGTTGGGTGGTCCGAAGATGGCCACCGTGGGCGGGGACAGCAGCACATCAAGTCGCCGTGAGCGTTCGAGGTCTTGGGGGCTCGGAAGAGCGGTGTCGTCATGGCGGACCCCACGGGTCAGCAGCAGGTCCACGGCGGCGGGACTGATCGCGTGCGCGAGTGTGGCCAGCAACAATGACTCGGTTGGGCAGGCCGCTTCCGGGAAGGCGGCGGCATGTTGGGTGGTTGCGGCACCTTGAGCGACGAGCGCTTCCACCAACATTCGAACCACCATGGGGCCGGCGTGGGGAAAGCAGAACGCGCCATTTTCCGCGAAGCGGTACACCAATCCGTCGTCGAAGTCGCCAAAGGATTCACGCCGCAGCTGTCCGACGGATGCCGGTTGGCGTCCCAGAATGGGGGTGAGCAGCGCATCGAGGTCTCCGATCACTTCCACCAGCCCGATGGCACCGGCAGTGCGCGAGGTGCGGACACTCACCGTATTCATTCGTCTTCTGCGGCCTCAGCTTGTTGAACGGCTTCGAGCATGCCCCGAAGCACCAGATCTGGCACCACGCGGTCGACAATTTCCGCGCCGTCGAGCAGGGCTGCGGCGTCACCGCCGGTGGCGAGGACTTTGGGCCACGCGCCGTATGCCAAGGCGTAGCGTTCGATCGCTTGGCTGATCAACCCGCGTGCCGCGAGATGGACGCCCAGACGCATCGCGGATTCAGTGTCCGCGCCAAAGGGGTCGTTGTCACTTGGCGATTGAAAAGTGATGCTGGGAAGAGCGTCAGTGCCTTCCGCCAACGAGTGCAACATGAGGCCCAGTCCCGGGGCGATGGCGCCGCC
>CAXBRK010000156.1:0-4277 GCA_963978155.1 uncultured Phycisphaera sp.
CCCCGGCCACGTGGCACGACCGGCACGTCGTAGACACCAGCGTCGCCACCTCGGCGGCCGTGGGTGGGGGCAGGTCGATCATCCAGCGGTCCGATCAATGGAACATCCCACCACTCTGGTGCGAGTGGGCGTCAGGGTGCCCGAACGCAGCGCGGCCAACGCTTTCCGCAAATCCTGTTGACCCGCTTGCACGCGCCGCGCGCCCAATCGGGGATTGCGGTCGTCGATACGCCCGTGGTACAGCACGGTCTTGCCACGCGCAATCACCGCGGTCGGCACCGCCCGGGCATCGAATCGCTTCACCCACTCGTGCTCGGCATCGTGCACCATCGTCACCGAGGCAACGTGTGCTTTGTCTTCCGTGGAATCGGAGGCAAGGTAGTACTGCTTGAAGTGCGTGGCACAGTCCTTCGCCAACGCGTTGGCATCGGCGTAGACCACCACCGTGGGACCCACCAGATCCAAGTGCTCTTCCGCAATACGACCGATCTCCGGGGCGTAGCGGTTGGCGATGGGACATTCATGCGTCACAAAGATGTACAAGGTGGGTTCCGCCACTCCCTCCGCGTCCGCCGAGGCGACCGGCGAACTGGAGCATCCCGCCATGAGCAGCAGCACCAAGAGACCACTTCCAAACCGAACCATGGGCATGCTTTGATTCTAAGGCGTCGTACCATGCCACCATGCTGAGTCTTTTGCTGACGGTCCTCGCACCCCCCACCCCCGCCGATCAAGCCTTCACGGACTACCTCGCCGACGGCGACCCCGACGCCCTGGTCAGCACGCTCGATGGGGTGTTGGATGAGGCCATGGCGGCGGTGGATCCAAACGCGCTGGTCGACCCCAAACAAGCCAAGAAAACTCTCAAAAGCAAAAGCGTCGACACACTGATTGCTGCCGCGGCCGATCGCCGGCTGGCCGAGATGTTGCCGCAACTCCCCGAAGCGTTGACCAAGCGCTGTGTGGAAGAACTGCGGGCAATCCCATCCCTGCACCACGCTCTGACCCCACTGGTCAAGCCCGACGAGGATGACCTGAACCGCGCCTTCAGCTTGGCCCTGGACATCGCCCAAGAAGCACCGCGGGCCTTCAAAGGTCGCAACAACCCGGCCGCGTTGATCGCCGCGATGGCGGTGGTGCACGACACGGCGTACCAAGATCGCATCAACGAAAACATTGCCGAGTCGGGAAGCTTGCGGGAACTGGTGCCCTTCCTGCTCAGTTTGCCCGCGCGCCGTACCACCATGAATGGCTTCCTGCAGTTGCCTCCCGAAGCTCTGGTCCACGTGGTGGATCTCACCATTCCTGCCAGCGAGGGCGAATGGGCCCTCACCAATTACGGCGCCCGGCGCGGTCTTCCCGATCTGTACCACGAAGTCTTGTACGACTGGAACCATGTGCTTGATGGCGCACCCAAAGAATTGACGCGGCAAGGATTTTCCTTACGCAACGTCATGAATTTCGGTGGTGTCTGCGCCGACCAAGCGTGGTTCACCACCACCGTGATGGAAGTCCGAGGCATTCCTGCCGCGGTGGTCGTCGGTCGCGATGCTACGGTTGGGCACGCCTGGGTGGGATGGTTTGAATTCGCCGGACGCAGCGCCCGCTTCAACACCGACACCGGACGCTACGAGTCGTATCAAAAGGTGCCCGGTCTGGTGAAAGACCCGCAAACCAGCAGCACGATTGGCGAGGGGCGCATGGGCATGCTGGCCCGATTCTCCACCCTCGACTCGAAGCAGCGGCAACTGGGTCGCGCGATTCGATCTGTGCTCAAACGCGTCGAAGACCGCATGAACCTCACCAGTGAAGCACCGACCGACGACGATGCAGATGCCATCGCTCCCACCACGCCCACCGATCGGCTGAACTGGGTCAACGCCCTGCTCGCGGTCGCGCCCAGTGATCCCGGAGCGTGGGACATCGTGGCCGCGGCCAGCCAAGAAGGTGCGTTCACCGATGAAACGCTGAACACCTTCACCGACACCTTGCTGGCCGAATCGAGTGATGCCCCCGACTTTGCTTTGGAAGTCCTCGAAGCCATGGCCGAAGGGCTCACCGATGCCGAACGGGCCGGGAATATCTTGGAACGTGTGGCTGGTCTGTTGGCGCGCAACCGTCCCGACCTCGCCGCCCGTGCCTTGCTCGCCGCCGGTGATGCTTTCGCCGCGGCCGGCCAACAAGATGAAGCGGGCAAGCGCTACGAACGCATCACCAGCTCGTACGCCAACGACGGCCCGTGGGTCCTTGATGCCGCCCGGCGGGTGCTGGACGTGCTCAATGATCAGGGTCGACTGGCTGCGAATGGTCCCGCCTACGTGGAGTCCATCTTCAGCCGCGTCAAGAAACCAGAATTCATGTCTTCGGAATGGGCCCGGCAATCCAACTGGTACCAACTGGGCATGCTGCTGTCGGAAACGCTGTCGCGTACCGGCCGCCCCGGACAAGGCGCGGACGTCATGCGACGCATCGACGGCATGCTGGACCGCAACGGCGGCGTCTTGGAACGAGAATCAAACCGCTGAAGCGGTTCAGTCTTCGTAACGAACGATGATCAAAATATCGCTCGGGATGGTCGCGCCCATGGTCAGCGACTTGCTGGAGTCACGCATGGTCTGCGGGGCGATGTTGCCAGTGACCGAGTGGACCTTGCCCACGGACTCCAGAAAGGTGTTCACCTCATCCTGACCCTCGGTGATGGCGGTCTCACTGAAACGGAACACTCGAATGCGGTCGGCAGCCATGGGACGGTCCTTTCAAAGTTCGGTCAAAGTGTACCGCCGTGCCATTACCGGGCAAGCAACAGCAACAGCCAGACGAACACCCAAGCGATGTCGAGGAAGTGCCAATAGGTCGCGTGCGGCCAAAGACCGTGGCGATCGCCCGGGCGCACCATCGTCAGCACCCAACCCAGCGAGAGCAACCCCCCCAACGCATGCAGCGCGTGGAGCCCCGTCAACACGTAAAAACCGGTGAGGGCCAGCCGAGCTTCGGGGAAAGGCTCGATGGCTTCGGCCACCTGTGGACTCCAGTCAAGCCAGGCCACGGTCTGGGTGACGGCGTACGCCAAACCCAACCCCAAAGTCACGCCAATCCAACCCCGGGCGTCCCTCGCGCGGTCGGTGCGCTGGGTGGCCTTCCACATCGTGACCGAACTGATCAACAACAGGATGGTCGAAAGACCCAAGATGCCTGGCGGCCCCGGCATGTCTGGCGGCCACGAACCTTGCTCACCAAGTTGCCAGCGAATGGCCACGTGGGCAATGGCCGTGGACACAAAGATGATCGCCAGACCGGCGACAAACAGCCACATGCCCATACGTACCGCCGCTCCGGCCGCACGATCGGATTCAAAAACAGGTCGCCCTTCCGGGAGGGTGTTCAATCGACAACCGGCAACGATTGCGATTCGAGCGTGGTCACGACGTCGGGCGAATCGCCATCGTCTTTCAACTCAACGCTCTGGCCGGTATCGAACATCGTGATGATGAGGAACAACACCACAAAGAAGATCGATCCGATCAGGACCAAGGTGTTGATCGGACGGTCCCAACGCAAGTGCATGAAGAACAGGCACACCAACGAGGCCTTCACCCCCGCCACCAGCAAGGCGACCGGCATGTCCATGGCCCCAAGATCAAACTGGGCCACGCCAACGGTCACCACCGTCAGCACCATCAGGGCCAAGAACGTGCCCAAGGTGTACTTGAAGGAAATGATGTGACCGGGACCGTGATGTTCGTCGTGTGCACTCATGGTTGACCTTTCACTCAGCTCGTGGCCGCGTCACGGCGGACGTACCCCTGCTCTTCTTCGCTCCACACCCAGTGGTCGAAGTTGTAGCAGTATTCCGGCGTGGGGGTTTCATCAAAGTTGTGGTGCGGCGGCGGGCTGCTGCATTCCCATTCCAAGGACGCGCCACCCCAAGGGTTGGCGGGCGCCTTGCGGCCATTGACCAAAGATTGCAACAGGTAGAACGCCGTCAGGAAGAAGCCCACCGCCATGACATACGAACCAATCGTGGAAATGAAGTGGTACGTGTGGAACAGTTCGGTGGTCTCGGCCGACCAGCCCAAACCAGTTTGGTAATCGTGGTACCGGCGTGGCATGCCCTTGGTGCCCAGCATGAACTGGGTGAAGAAGGTCAGGTTGAAGCCGATGAAGACGATCCAGGCTCCAATTTGTCCCAGACGTTCGTTGTACATGCGACCGGTGATCTTGGGCCACCAGTGGTGCAGGCCGCCGATCATCGCAATCAGGGTGGAACCCATCATCAC
>CAXBRK010000157.1:0-4246 GCA_963978155.1 uncultured Phycisphaera sp.
ATGGTTCCTGCGATTCGAGAGACTCGCGTTGCCGCTGTCGCGGCTCAACTGAAAGCCATTCTGGCTCCTTTGAAGCAAGACCTTTCACAGCTCAGTGGAGCCATTGATACTGCGGTGAATCAGGTGCTCGAAGGTTTGGTTGTTGATTTCGAACACGAGAAGCAAGAGCACGAAAAATCAACATTCATCCTTCCCCGGAACTCCGACGACCAAGCCGTTGACGGAGTCCAAGACTGGAATATCGAAGGGAAGTTCCGTGCACCCCATGACCCTGCTCGGTTCGTTCACCGGACCCTCTACCCGGTACTCAATAAATCGGTTCAGGATTGTTGCGAAGACGTACTGAGGAGCCCACATGTCGCCAGAAATCGAAAAGCTCTGGTCGATTTGGTCCAAGAGTACATTCATGACGAAGATGCTCATTCCAACGACGGTCGGTCCCGTTTGCGTCGTCATCTCAAAATGCAGATTGATCAGCTCATGGGGTCGATCGATATCCCGGACGACATCATTCGGAAATATTTCAACTTCACCGCAGTGGTGAAAGGCCAGCTTGAAATGTGGAATGAATTGTTCCGTGCCCACCCCAGCCAGTCGCAAGACCTGCTGAACATTTTCTGTGAGCACTTTGGGTGTCAAGTTGAAGATGTTCATATCGATTCGGCTGAAAAAACGCCAAGAACACCAGATCTCCAAGTCATCTTGGACAGTCTGGCGTTGTCGGCGGCACGTGACTGTGACCCGTTTGTTGTTATCGAAGCTGGGGCCGACACCCGAGATGAATTGGGTGACTTCGCCCAGGTCGTCTTGCCCGATAGCGATGGGTACGGCGAAGAGTCTCGCAAGAATCTCAAGTCTCGATATCGAGAAGCCGGTCTCCGACTTCAAGAGTGGGTGTTGGGAGGCCGCGACGACTCGGCGGAAGCAGAGTTCCAAAGACGCAATACGGTGACCCCTGATTCGGTGGATGGCAACCCTTACATTTTGGTGGGTTACACGATGAAGTCCATTTTGGATCAATCCGCCAGCGTGGAGGACTCTGCCAGCTTCCGCCGTGTGAAGTCACTGCAGTATTTCCGCGAGCCAGGATCTCAGCTGCTCCAGTTGTTGTCAGACACCGAGAGTGAAAAGGGCCTTTCGGTCTTCACCAACGTCGATGGCAACCTTGGCCTCGGCTACTCGGACCCTCGGTTTGTGACCAACGAGGAATACCGAGAACTCCGCTGGCGACCGTGGGTCGATCAAGAAGCCGAACGGGCCGCCGAACGACAAAGAGGTCGTACAGCAGCGATCCTTTACGCTCTCCGTGGTGCCCGTTCGGTGCGAGAGTCGGCTGATCAAAAAGCACACATGGCTCGTATCTCCGAGATGTTGCAAACAAGGAACACTGAGGAGTCACTGGCCATCAATACCCCAATGCTCCGCTGGGACAGTGAAGACAACGAATTTACTTTCCAGCGAAATCCGCTTGGAGCCCATCCAGGTCTGGTGGTTGATGTGAAAGGCAATCCCAAAAAGAAGAAGCTGACATTTACGAAGTTCTTTGAATATGTGGATCAGTTGGACAAGACCGATGCTCTGTTCTCGCACATCACCAGCGAGCGAGATCGTTACGAAGGCGAATTGTGCCAGGCCTTCGGTATTGCTCCCGACGACCGCAAGGTGGTCGATCAGTGTCTTTTGATGTTCCTTGAGGATCTCCAATTGGAAATGGAAAGCCATCCTGTGACCAACGCGGAGCAAATCCAAGAAACTGTTCAGGAGCTCATTGATCACCATCGCCGGGATATGGCCTCGACCTAACTCTTGATTGGAAGGTTTCGTGATGGTCCAGCCTTCACCAGACAATCCGCTAAGACGTCAAGTTCTTATTGCGCGTCGCACCGACCTTGATCGGCTTCAAGAGCCTGGAGTTGTGCCGTCTCAGCTTCTGAACGAGATTCGTTTGGATCAAGATGTTTCAGACGACGTACTCCGAACGCCTTACGTCTTGATGGAGTGGGAGACCCTTTGCTTCCAAATTCTCCAAGAGCAGAGCATCCGGTCAATTGATCGATTTGTTCAGTTGATGGCCGACCGTGATGTTGTGCTTCTTCATGTGAACCGTGAGTCTGGTGATTTGTCTGGGTACCTCCATGAAGAGTCGAAACTTCGAGATGCCGTGCACAAGCAATGCGACCATGACCGAGTGATGGGCAGCACATGGTGGCACATCCAAGTTTTTACTGGTGAAATCACACACGAGGACCTTGAGCTTCTCGATCAACATGTCAAAAACCGAGATCAGACGGAACGTCTCGATCAGGAAGATGGTGACGATGCCTCACCTGAAGAGTTGAGCCTCGAAACAGTGGGTCAAATTGGTGCGGCCTACGTGTTGTCCCCGTGGCTGACTCAGTCTAAGGATGGAGCACGCCTTTACAGTGAATTTGTGTGGCCCGTCATGGCGGGCCGACTTCTCCAATTCCTTGCTTCGGGAGATCAGGCGTACGCTCAAGGTGAGTTGCGGGACAACCAACAATTGAAAGCTTGGCGATGTGTCGAAATCTCACCCCAAGTCGATTTGACAATGCTGAAACGCGAGTTCACCCGTCATCTCGAAGCCCACTTCAAACCAATTTCAGACGAAGAGGGCAAATGGGATGAAATGATTGAGGCTGAACTTGCCGAAATGAAGAGATCAGCACTCCCGTGGCCCGAATCAAACGAGGACTCGGCCCAGACGCCGAAGGTTCGTTTCAATTGGCCCGAGCACAACGCCAACCGAAGATTGGTTGCCAAGCAATTTCCCGAAGATCGCTTGGATCGTGAGCGTTCGCTTGCGGCGACCTATTCCCATACGGAACTCACACGCCGTGAGCAAAAGTCGCAGCATCGAACCGGAAGTGTTGAGAAATTGTCCTGGGGAGAGATCGCGACATCCGGCCCAAGCGGCATCAGCTATCTGCAATCACGTACTGTGAGCAAGGCATCGGTCGAAGATCTTACGCAGAGACAAATTGCCGATATTCAGTCGTACAAATCCGAAGTCAAGCAAGTGGAACTCCTTCGGGACGAAATTGTTTCTCGTGCGAAAACCCTCGACGAGGTCAACTCTCAAATGGTTTCCATATCAGGCCGAATCTTGGCGGTTGGTATGGCCACACTTTTGATGTTTTACATCAGTTACATGATTGTTGATCCAGTGCTCGGAGGAATTCTCCCCTCCTACTCTGGACTGTGGATGCTGTTCTTTGGTCTGCTTGGATCGATCGGCTTCTATCTTCGGTGTTACACCGTTGAGTTTGACCATGGTTCAGGCTACGAACGATCACTCCAGCAAGCGATATCGTCGCTTGAGCAGAAGCACCGCTCACTTGCCAGCCGTATTCAACGATTGATCGAGACCAGCCAGGGCATCGGGCAACGTCAGTCGGCGATTGAGACCGAGCAGGCGATTGTCAAATTGGCCAAGAGAACTTGGTCGCTCATTACCTCGACTCTGGGGCCAGTGGGTATCTCCCAAAGGGTTGAGGGTGGACCGATCTTTGGTTCGCAGCCCGTACCAACCACCAAAGACATTCAGTCCGTCAAGTACCATGAGCAAACCACCGTCGACACACTGTCATCATCCGAACGAGAACGCGAACAGGCACTCCGTGATCTGGCCATGCGGGTCGACTGGGATGACGCTCCGTATCGACTCAGCAACCAGTGGAACGAGCTGATTTCCGATCTCGACCCCAAGCAGCGCGGACAGATTCCAAAACATGAGTTCACACGCCGATGGAAGTTGATTGTTCGACAGATGAACGTTGATTTCCTTGACCAGTTGCTTCAACACCTTCACTTCAACAACAAAGTTCGTGACCGCAGGGTCATGCTCAATGAAGCTTGCGACAAATTCAGCCGTGATTTTGACAGCAAGCAGACGCTGACCAACTTAAGTGTCCGCCTGAAGTTGAATCGCGGAAGCGAACTGATCGACTACCAGAGAGTTGTGCACGTCCGGCCAACCGAAAGAAACGCTGAACCATTCGAGCTTGCTGCTCGCTCTCGACTTGGAGTCAAGATACACACATCTTCCGTCGCTCCCTTTACCGAACTGTTCGTAGAAGAAGTTCCTTTTGGGATCAAGGATTTGATTCCTGATGCGGTCCCAGGCCGTAAAGCACTTGCTGTCAAGGTGGACAACTGATGGCGAAGGTCAAGCGAGTCAAAAAAGTCCCAGACGCGGTGAAGCATCTGGCTCGTTTTTCGTACGCCC
>CAXBRK010000158.1:0-4155 GCA_963978155.1 uncultured Phycisphaera sp.
AACTCATCCAGTGCCAAGTCGTCAATTTTTGAGTCAAGCCGGTGCTGTAGCCACTCCCATGACCATTCGTCCATCTTCCCGTGCACCGCCAGCCGCGAGGCAAGATCACCAAAGCTGTATGCCGAATATTCGGCTTGCGCCTTCCAACAAGCATCGTCAAGTTCGGCCAGGAAGTTGGCCACTCGAAATACGCGGTGCTTGCCTTCTTGAGCCACATGCGCCATCGCATGGTGGACCACCTCCATGATCACTTCGGACCAAGAATCGGGGATGATGGTCTTTGCCCGGCCGTACTTGGAATCCATCGTATGTGGAGAGGCCCGCTGCACGAACGTGTTTTCAAGAATCGCCTCCCAGTCTTCGGTGCGGACCCACTGGACAATCAAGTCGCGTTTCGCTTCGAAAGACTGGTCCTCTTCACCATCTTTTTTCAACGGCAAATCAAGATCAGCCAGCCGAGACGTCAAGTTGAAAAGATCTTCATCGGACCGCAATTGATGCGAACAGGGATCGTGCTCCGACCCAGCCAGCCACGCAAAATAGCCACGCCCCAGAAGTGACCGGCGATACACCCCCAACACACTGGTAGCCATATCACCTTTGGCACCCAGCAACTCGGTCTCGAGATGCTGGAGCACCGTGGATCTTGGCATACCGTCTTTCACCAGAGCAAAGCAATCGGTCACGCCCTGCGCGTCAATCACACGCTCCAGCGCCTGCAAACGCGCGGCACGAATTTCACTCTCGTCGGCAATTCGCCAATTTTCCGGCAGTCCGAGTTCATTGGAGAACACACGCACAAGCTGATGAAAAAAGCCATCGATGGTGTTCAATTTGAGTCGCGGGATGGCTTGTGCAAACTCCAACATCACCGACCGCAAGGCATGCTCAGATGGGTGGCCCAAGGCCGCCATCACTGCCTTGTCCCCGTCCAAAGCCTCGGTGAACCGAAGAACCACAGCTTCAAGGATTTCTCCGGCCGCTTTCCGGGTGAACGTCAAAGCAAGAATACGTTCTGGGCTGGCTTTCCCTTCACGCGCAAGGCGGTCCAGGCACCACCGGGCAAAGCGCGTCGACAATGTCCAGGTTTTGCCACATCCTGCATTGGCAATCACGATTGATCTTCTTGGCGGTGTGGTGGTCATTGATCGCCCCCTTCGGAACCACTTTCATTGGAATCTGCCCCGCGCAGTCCGTCTCCCCACAGAACATCGAAGCGCTCTGCACCAAATCCACCGGGATTGTCCAACTCAGCACCTTCAAGCGGCCGATCTGGGAATTCACCAATTCTCTTCAGAATGTTGTCCATCGTGCCTTCTGCAGATTCGAACATCGCGCCGTCCCACCCTGCGACATCTATCTCTGTTTTCGATACTTGATGCGGCAACAGAGCAAGTGCGACTTCAATGTCACCCTCTTCGAGAGCCCGAAGCCTTGTGCGATACACCGGCAATTGCAAATCGATCCAGTTGCTCTTCCTCACCTGGTAGTGACTGGCCTCGGCCTTTTTTTTAGACAGATCGGATGAGTTCACAACTTTGTAGTCAATCGCACGCCGCCTGCCAGAGGGGTGACGATCAACGCGGTCGATTTTCCCAGTCACGATGAGGTCTGGTGCCGCCGGACGTCGGAGAGGATCAATGGCGTTCGGCACATCCCGATCGGTGAAGTGAAGTTCAACGTGTTCAACACACCATTCTTCTTGAGCAAGCCGGTGCTGCACCTCCGCAAAGGCCTGCATGCGATGTCGAGCAATTTCAATTTGGAGCTTCAACGCCGCGGGACGAGATTTTCCGAACCGATCGTTCACACAACTTTCAAGGTGGTGCTGGAAACCCTCCTGAATGTCCTTCAAACTCTTGGTAGGACCATTTGCGACCTCTTCCCGACCCCAAGCCTCAAAAGCACTGTGGACCAAATTGCCAAACCGCATGGCATCCAACTCGGCCCGCCATGGATCCACGGTGTCCGCCAACTTCATTTTCTTGAGCACAAACTTCAATGGCGAGTCGAGCCAGACTCGAAAATCGGTGACAGATACTCTTTTCAACTCCGGAAGATCAACAGGAAGAAGAGGAAATAATGCCCCTTGACCATCTGCCACCTCACGGCGAGTTGCTCGCCTTGGGCGCATTTGGAGATCACATGACGATGACAGCAATCTTGGTAATCGTTTCAGGCTCGACTCGACTTTTGGCAACACCAATCGACTTGGCAGAAGCCGATCGCCATCAACATTTTGCCTCGGCACGATGTACTCGACCTTGGCCGAATAACTCCGGGAGGATTCAAGCACCTCGACCAACCAAGCGTCTCTGGCGGCTCGGCGCGCTTGACTGTCAAGACCCAGACGCTCCCGAATGCTATCGGGGACGAGGGGTTCCAAAATTGGCCGGCTGGGAATCAAATTCTCATTCATGCCCAACACAATTCGAAGCGGTGCAGGATCCCACGCCGCCTCAAGCCAACCCACCACCTCCACACTGTCATCTTCAGCATCTGGTGTCAGAACCAGTTGATCCAGTTCCTGAAGAACCAACTTCAACACTTCAGCTCCAGACAGCGGACCAAGCAGATCATCCGGAACGGTTTGGAACTGGTCGAGCACCTTACGCAGCGCGACCGCGCTTTCCTCCAAGTCGTCTCTGGTGCGTTCAGGAAGGTTCTGACGCAATCCCAGTTCAGCGAGCTTCACAATCTCATCAATGGCTTGGTGGCCCGAAGCGGCTTTGATGGGGCCGAGCACGGTCTCAATCGCTTCGAGCACCTCCCGGACTTCTTCGGAATCCTTCATGCGTTCGTCGTGAAGATGCTCCCCAAGATGTTCCCGTCGGCACTGGTCCACCGTGTCAATCACTTTGCTTTCGAGGTGGCACATGTCGAGAAAACCAGGCACCCTGAGAAGCGCCTCCACCTCGGCCCAACCACCTTGAAGCACTTTCTGCACAGACGACAGCATGCGTCCCAAAGCACCATCCAGCAGCGCGCCTGCACTGGCAGTCCGAATGGGCACTTCATATGACGGAAGTACAGATTGAACGGCCGCTTCCATATCTGGATCAGGGCAGACCAAAGTGACTTCACTGGTCAATTGACAACCGGACTTCTGAATCAAACCAGCAACGAGTCGTGCTTGATCTTCGGGGCCATCGGCAACGTGAAGATTCGCATCGTCAAATTTCAAGTCCGCATCCGACCAATCAGACACGGCCCCGCCAGAGATTGGATGAACTGGTGCTGCAGAGTCCTCTTGCGGAACCACTCGGTCAATATCCACTCCCTTCTGATCAAGGACTTCTAATAGTGCCGTGCGAGAATGAAGACTGTCGCCGTCAACCAAGACCACACGTTCGACTACGCCTGTCTCAATGGACGACGACCGAATCGCCCGAAACTGTTCAGTGGCGGGACACTGTATTTGCAGTGCGTCCAACTTCTCTTGTCGCGCCTCCTGCCAAGAGACGAGGACATCCCAGACTTCACGTTCCTGCCCACCACTCAATCCCTCGGGAATCTCGTCCCGCACCGTTGAGAAGTCCATCAAACCCAAGCAGCATTCATGATGAAGACGGCCGAGCCGTTGGATCAACGACTCACGACTGCTCTCGGTCGCGGACTCACCTTCGACCAAGGCTCGTGAATGTTCGGGCAATTCCGACCAAACCTGAGCGTCAACAAGCCCCAGCGTCACGGCATTGGCTGGAGTCCCGGTTGGTGGCACAAACAGGTCGGCCATTCGTCCCGGGGTGGTGATCTCTGGCGGGATCACCAAAACCTCTTGCTGCTCGGCCGCATCAAGCAAATAGTGTTCAAACAGTCGCCGAGCACGCTGGGTGGGCAGCACGACTAGGGTGGACTCCAAATTCACTTCTCTTTGGACAACTTCTGCTCCGCCCACCAAGTGTTCGGCCAATCCCTTCAGGATTGGATGCGCTTTGATCGTCAACAACCGACTCGGCATGGTTGATCGTTATACGACCACACGCTTCAAGCGTCGATCCAGATCTTCAAAAAAGAAGTTGTCTCTGACAAAATGTGTCAGCAAGGTCCGAAGCTGGACAGGACTTCAAGAAGATCAGCAAAGTCGACCGTCCCTTCCCCCGTCAGATCTTCGGGACATGCAGCGCAGGCGCCCCAACTCGACAGCACTTGGAC